>DATAOV010000030.1:0-9667 GCA_036265535.1 Gaiellaceae bacterium
ACGCCTACGGCCACGTCAAGGAGCACGGTTCCGCCGAACACCAGAACCAAGGTCAGGGAGCCAAGCCGGACCACGGCCAAGGGAATGGCAACGGTGCCGGCAACGGCAACGGTGGCGGGAACGGCAAGAACCACTAGAGAGGCCCAACCCTCAGTGGACTGGTGAGGGAGCCCCGCATGGGGCTCCCTCGCTAAGGTCGCACTGTGTCGAGCTACGCGCGCTTCGCCGGCTTGCCGCTCGAGATCGAGTCGTACGCCCTCGAGCGCCTCGAGCAGCCGGTAACGCGTGGATTCACCCGCGTGACGACGGTGGTCAGGCTGTCCGGGCGCGGGGAGGAGGGGCTCGGCGAGGACGTCTCCTGGTACGCCGAGATGCACGACCGCGAGCAGGCGGCTGGGCCGGTGCTGCCGCTCCAGGGCTCCTGGACGCTCGACAGCTTCTCGGACGCACTTGAGATTCCTGAGCCGCACCGTCGCTGGGCCTACGAGAGCGCTGCGCTCGATCTCGGGCTGCGCCAGGACGGAACTGCCCTCGGCGAGGTGGTCGGTCGCGAGCCGCGGCCCGTGAGCTTCGTCGTCTCTCCCGGCCTCGGCGATCCGCCGACGAGCCGCGTCATTCGCCGCTGGCTCGAGCTCGATCCGGGCCTGCGCTTCAAGCTCGACCCCGGGATCGACTGGAGCGACGAGCTGATCCACGAACTGGCAGACACGCGTGCCGTCGTGACCGCCGATCTGAAGGCGTACTACGGCGCCGCGGACGAGAAGCCGCCGGACGTCGACCTCTACCGTCGCGTCGCCGAGGGCCTTGCGGACGCCTACCTCGAGGACCCAGCGCTCACCGACGGGACCGATCCGGTGCTCGCGCCCTACCGCGAGCGGATCACGTGGGATGCCCCGATCCACTCCGTCGCAGACGTCGAGGCGCTGGCGTTCCCGCCGCGCACGCTGAATTCGAAGCCGTCCCGCTTCGGCACGCTCCGTGCGCTGCTCGACTTCTACGACTACTGCGAGGAGCGCGGGATCGGCCTGTACGGCGGCGGCATGTTCGAGCTCGGGCCGGGCCGCGGACAGATCCAGTACCTCGCCTCGCTCTTCCACCCGGATGCGCCGAACGACGTCGCGCCGCGCGCCTATAACGAGCCCGAGCCTCGTGAGGGCCTGCCCCCCAGCCCGCTCGAGCCCGCACCCGCGCCCACGGGGTTTCGCTGGGCCGAGGGCGCGGCTAGCATTTGACTGATCAGTCAATCAAGCGGGGAGACATGGCGGCAACGGCGATCGGCAGCGGAGTCTCCTTCGCGCTGACGGAGGAGCAGCGCGCACTGCGGGAGCTCGCGCACGAGTTCGCGCTGCGCGAGATCCGGCCGAAGGCGGCCGAGTACGACGAGCATCAGACGCATCCCGCCGACGTGATCGCCAAGGCCCACGAGGTCGGGCTGATGAACCCGCACCTCCCCGAGGAGCTCGGCGGGGCGGGGCTCGGCTCCATGGAAGGCGCCCTGATCGGCGAGGAGCTTTGCTGGGGCTGCTCCGGGATCGCGACGTCCATCGTCGGAAACATCCTCGGCGCGCTCCCGATCCTCCTGGCCGGGACCGACGAGCAGAAGCGTCGGTGGCTCCCGCCGCTGCTCGAGGAGCCGATCCTCTGCTCGTTCGCGCTGACCGAGCCGGGCGCGGGCTCGGACGTCTCCGGGATCCAGACGACCGCGGTTCGCCACGGCGACGACTACGTCCTCAACGGCTCGAAGATGTTCATCACCAACGCGGGCCGGGCTGCATGGTTCACGGCCTTCGCCTCGACCGACAAGTCGGCGGGTCACCGCGGCCTGACGGCGTTCGTCGTTCCCGGAGACGCCGAAGGCGTGGCTATCGAGAAGCACCTGGACAAGATGGGGCAGCGCGCCACGGACACCTCGGCGATCGCACTCCAGGACGTGACGGTGCCCGCCGACAACCGGCTGGGCGAAGAGGGCGAGGGGTTCAAGATCGCGATGCGGACCCTCGATCACACTCGGCCGGGAACGGCCGCGGGTGCGGTCGGGGTTGCGCGCGCCGCATTCGAGCACGCGGTCGAGTACGCGCGTGAGCGGGTGCAGTTCGGCCAGCCCATCGCCATGAACCAGGGCATCAACTTCCTGGTCGCGGACATGGCGGCCGAGATCGAGGCGGCGCGTTTGCTGGTCTGGCAAGCGGCCTGGCTGCTCGACCAGGGTGAACGCGCGACCCTCCAGTCGTCGTACGCGAAGCGGTTCGCGGCGGACACGGCGATGAAGGTCACGACCGACGCCGTCCAGATCTTCGGCGGCTACGGCTACATCAAGGAGTTTCCGGTCGAGAAATTGATGCGCGACGCCAAGCTGTTTCAGATCTACGAGGGCACGTCGCAGATTCAGCGACTCGTGATCGCGCGCGAGATCTTCCTGCCTCGCGACTGACCCGCCTAGGCGGAGCTTGAGTCGACACGTAGCGCCGCTACACTGCTGGGGTTGCGCGTGGAGGCCGGGACTAGTGGGGTGCGAGTCCGCAGCCGCCGACGCGGTCGTTCCCGCACGCTGATACTGAAGCGCGTGGCGGCGCTCGTGATCGTCGGTGTGGGAAGCGCTGCCCTGCTCGGCTTCGTGTACGCGGGGTCCGCCGACCGGATCGCCGCGGGCGTGCAGATCGCCGGTGTCGACGTCGGCGGCCTCACCGCGGGAGAGGCGACCGCGAAACTCGAGCGCCAGGCGGACGCGGTGGCGCAGGAGCCGGTCGCCTTCACGGCGGTCGGCCGCGCCTGGCGCCTGCGGCCGGCAAACCTCGGCGTCGAGGCGGACTGGGACGCGGCGGTCAAGGCTGCTCTGGGGCGCGGAGACGGCCTGTCACCGTTCCGCGGCCTGCGCCGGATCGGCGTCAGGGTCCTCGGCGCGGACGTGACGCCGCCCACGCAGGTCCTCGAGCGCTCGCTTCGGTTCGAGCTCACCCGGATGAGCAGCGTGATCGATCGCCCGCACGGCGACGCGGCCGTCGTCCTCCACGGGTTGCAGCCCGCGATCGTGCCGGGGAGGACCGGTAGAGCGCTCGACCGGGCGGCCGCGCGGACCGCGATCGTGCAGGCGCTCGCCGGCATCCAGCACGGGGAGCGGGTGGCGCTGCCGGTGCAGCTCGATCTGCCGAGCGTCACCGCGGCCGACCTTCAGCCGGTGCTGGGGCAGGTGCGGACTGCCCTCTCGAGGCCGGTGCGGATGAACCTCGCGCCGGCGTCCTGGTGGCTGACGAGGCGCCAGCTTGCCGCGATCCTGTCGCTGCCGCACGACGGTGCCAGCAAGCTCGAGATCGGCGGCCCGGGCGCCGAGCGCTACCTGAAGCGGCTGGGCCGCGGCGTCAACCGGCCGGCGCAGAACGCCTATTTCAACGTTCACGAGAGCGGCCGCGTGACCGTCGTCCCGGCCAAGCTCGGACGGGTGGTCGACATCAGGCCCACCCAGCGGAGCATCCTCGCGGCCGCACTCTCGACCAGCGTCCGCGACGCGCGGGTAACCGTGACGGAGCAGCAGCCCGACCGCACGAGCGCGGAGGCTCGCGGAATGGGCATCACCATGCGCGTCAGCCGTTACGAGACGATCTACGGCGGCGATTCGAACCGGATCCACAACGTGCAGCTCGTCTCGCGCCTCGTCGACCGGAAATTGATCGCGCCGGGCGCGACCTTCTCGTTCAACCAGGCGACGGGAGCCCGCACGGCCGACAAGGGCTTCCGCGAGGCACCGGTGATCATCAACGGCGAACTCAGTACCGGGCTCGGCGGCGGTGTCTGTCAAGTCTCGACGACCGTCTTCAACGCGGCCTACGAGGCCGGCCTGAAGATCACGGAGCGTACGAACCACGCGCTCTACATCAGCCACTACCCGCAGGGCCGCGACGCGACGGTGAACTACCCGGACGTCGACCTGAAATTCGTCAACGACACCGATCACTGGCTGTTGCTGCGAACGTTCGTCGGCTCGTCGTCGCTCGTCGTCGACCTCTACGGCGCACCGCTCCACCGGCGGGTCGAGAGCGAAACGCGCCCGCTCGTGGTCACGGGTGGCGCACCGGTCAAGCGCGTGGTCGATCCGAACCTCTTTCAGGGAGTCACGTCGGTCGAGGAGAGCGGCTCGCCGTCGAGCTCGACCAGCGTCCGCCGCCGCGTCTACACAAGCAGCGGCACGCTCCTCTACGACAACACGTGGTACTCGTCCTACCGCGGCGAGACGCGGGTCGTCCGCGTGGGGACGAAGCCGAAGCCGGCGCCGAAGAAGAAGGTCGGCCCGACCGGACCGACCGGGCCGAGTGGGCCGAGTGGTCCGACCGGCGTCGCCGGCGTCAAGCTTCCGCGATAGCGATCTCGTCGGCAAGCCAGCCCGGAACGCGGGTGGGTCGGTACGTGGTCGCGTCGATGCAGGCGTGCCGTGTCCAGCCGTCGGCAATCGCCTCGCCGGCACGCTCGACCGAGTAGTCGAAGCGGAAGCGGGCACCTCGGAGCTCGCCGCAGCGGGCCCGCACGGTCAGGCGGTCGTCAAAGGCAGCCGGCACGAGGTAGCGTACGTGCGACTCGATCGTCAGCGCCTCGATGCCCTCCTCGCGAAGGCCGGGGTAACCGCCCCGGAAGCGAGCCAGGTAGTCGATGCGGGCCACCTCGAACCAGACGAGGTAGACGGAGTTGTGAGCCACGCCCTGCGCGTCGGTCTCGGCGAACCGCACCCTCACCTCGGTTGCGAAGCGGAAATCCACGCGCCGAACTCTCTACGATCGGCGATCGTGGGCGCGAGCGCACTGGCAGAGCTGATCTGCCGCCGGCAGCCGTGCGTCGTCCTCACCGGGGCCGGTGTCTCGACCGAGAGCGGCATCCCCGACTTCCGCTCTCCGACCGGGCTCTGGGCGAAGTTCGACCCGCTCGAGTACGGCTCGATCGAGGCCTTTCGCCGCGATCCGCTCAAGGTTTGGAGCTTCTACAAGCCGCGAGTGACGATGCTGACCGAGGCGGAGCCCAACCCGGCGCACCTCGCTCTCGCCGAGCTCGAGCGCCTCGGCTTCGTCGCCGCCGTCGTGACCCAGAACATCGACCGGCTGCACGAGCGGGCAGGCAGCTCGGAGGTGGTGGAGGTGCACGGCTCGATCCGCACCTCGAGCTGCCCGGGGTGTGGCGAGCGCTACGGACTCGAGCGGGTCCTCGAGCTCCTCGCCGATGCGGATGCGCCCGCCTGCCCCGCCTGCGGGGAGATCCTGAAGCCCGGCGTGGTCTTCTTCGGGGAGCTCCTGCCGTCGGGCGAGCTCGAGCGGGCGTTCGAGCTCGCCCGGACCGCGCGGCTGCTCCTGGTCGTCGGTTCCGCCCTCGAGGTCCATCCAGTCGCCGGCCTGCCCCTCGAGACACTGGGCGCGGGCGGCGAGCTCGCGATCGTCAACCGCGGGCCGACGCCATTCGACTCGGAGGCGCGCCTACGGATCGACGAGCAAGCCGGCGAAGTGCTCGCTGCCGTCGCGGTGGAGCTCGGTCGCCGCGGCTAGGCGGCAGCGCGCTTCAGCTGGCGCTCGTCGAGCACCCGCCGACACTCGGAGCAGACCGTGCGCTCGACCTCGTACGGCACGCCGAGTCTCTGGAGCAGCACGTACGTGCGCACGCCCGTGTGCCTGTGGAGCCGCCTGCGATGCATGAAGAGTTGACTCATCGTCCTTTGCCTGAGCGTAGCTATCCGGTCGGAAACTAGGACGCTCAAAGGGGGGACGAAGTTGTAACGATCTGTCGTCGTCGGATCGGTGCGGCTAAGCTCGGGAGGGTGAGGCATCCGGCTCTCCGCCTGTTGCTTTCGCTGCCGCTGGCCGGGCTCCTCGCCGGCTGCGCCGCGACAGTCCAGCAGGCGTCGAGCGCTCGCCGCCCGCCGGCCGCGCCGACGAGAGCGCATTGCAGCACCGCCATCACCGCCGTCGGAAGCGGGCGCGTCGCCCTCGCCGCGTTCGTTCGGAACCAGGCCCGCGCCTACCGCCGGCCGGCGGGCCGCTCCTTCGCGCGCTTCGGCCGCCTGAACCAGAACGCCTTTCCGACCGTCTTCCGCGTCCTCGCGGTGATGCGGGCGCGGGACTGCCGCGCACGCTGGTACCACGTTCAGCTGCCGCTGCGGCCGAACGGCGTGACCGGTTACATCCGTGCGAGCGCCGTCCGCGTGGCGCGGGTGCGCACTCGGATCCTGATCGACATCTCCCAGCGCCGGCTGACCTTCTTCCGCGGCGGGCGGCGCGTGTTGAGAACGACGGTGGCTGTCGGCGCGGCCGCCACACCGACGCCGACGGGCCGCTACTTCGTGAACCAGCGACTGATCCCGGAGGACACCTCGGGGCCGTTCGGCTCGGGGGCGATCGGGATCTCGGCGTTCTCCGACGTGCTGACCGGTTGGGTGCAGGGTGGGCCGATCGCCATTCACGGGACGAACGAGCCGTGGTCGATCGGACACGCGGCCTCGAATGGCTGCATCCGTGTTCGAAACCCGGTGCTGGAGCGGCTCTTCCGCTCGGCGCCGGCGGGCACGCCGGTCGTGATCCGCCGGTGAGGGTTAGCCCTCGGCCGCCGGTCGGTATTTACTCCCACCAGCGAACGACGAAAGGCGGAACGCAAAATGGCCCAGGGACCACAGGACCTGCTGAGCAAGCTCGCCGACCGCGGCGAGGAAGTGATCGGACGAATAGGTGACATCCCCGGTGCGCAGCGCCTGCTGGAGCAGGCGAGCACGCTCAAGGAGCGAACGGACGAACTGCAGAAGAAGCTCCGCGGTCTCGATGACCTGGAACGGCGGGTCGAGGCTCTCGAGCGCAAGGTCGATCAGCTCTCGAAGCCCTCGTCCAAGTCGCGCCCGGCCGGACAGAAGAAAGCCACGACCGCCAAGCGCTCGACCGCTCCGAAGCCGAAGCCGAAGTCGCCTTAGGCCGGAACGCGCAGCCGCAGCGCCTGCGGCACGACCTCGAATCTCGTCGGGGTGGTTCCGGGCTGCTCCCCGTCGAGCTCAACCGGGAGGGGAGCCGGGGTCTCGACCTCGACCGACGCACCCCGTAGGACCTCGGCCTTCGGGTGTGGCAGGTGCTTACCGCGGTAGGTCTTGGGCAGGGTCATGAGCAGGTCACGCTTGGTCAGGTCGCCGATCAGGAGGACGTCGAAGAGCCCGTCGTCGGGCTCGGCCTCGGGGCAGATCTCCATGCCGCCGCCGAAGTAGCGGCCGTTCGCGACCACGACGTCGTGCATGCGCCCGTGGCGCTCTTCGTCATCGACTTTCACCCGCACCTCGTCGTTGCGCCAGCGTGAGAAGACCGCGAGCGTCGCCCAGAGGTAGGAGGCCTTGCCGCCCAGCCCCTTCGAGCTCTCGTTCGCGCGCTTGGCGATCGCGCCGCTCATGCCGGCGCTCGCGATGTTGGCGAAGAGCGACTCGCTCTCGCTTCCGCCCCAGCTGCGGTAGTGGACGCGGCCGAGGTCGATTGTGCGCGTGCGGCCGTGGAGCGCGACTTCGGCAGCGTCTTCCAGACGGCGCGGGATTCGGTACGTCCTGGCGAAATCCCATCCCGTCCCGCGTGGGATCACCGCCACCTCGACGTCGAGGCGGCCCGCGATCCCGTTCACGACCTCATTGACCGTGCCGTCGCCCCCGACGACCACGAGCATCCGCGTGCCGGCGTCGGCAGCATCCCTCGCCTGCTGGCCGAGCTGTCCGGCTCGCTCAGAGAGCAGGGCGTCTCCGCGCAGCCCCAGCGCGGCCGCGCTGTGCGCGAGCTCGGGCCAGCGACGGCCGGTCGCGCCGTTCTCCGACGCAGGGTTGACCAGGAAGACGACGTCGCTAATGAGCCGTGACGGTCGCCAGCGCGACCCGAGTCATCCGGTCGACCGCTGCGCGCAGCTCGTCGTCGGAGATCCGCGTGAACTCGTCGCCGATGACGATGTCGCTGACGGTGAGCAGACAGCCGGCCTTGACCCCGCGCAGCGAACCGATCGTGAACAGCACCGCCGCCTCCATCTCGACTCCGAGGACTCCGCGGGCCGACCAGCGCTTGTGCCGCTCGGGGTCGGGGTCGTAGAAGGTGTCGCTCGACGCGATCGCACCGACGCGAACGGGCTGCTCGAGCACCTTGGCGGCGTGCACCGCCTCGTGCACGAGCTCCCAGTCGGCGGTCGGGGTGTGCGGCTCACTGCCGACGTAGTGCCGGGCGGTGCCGTCGGCCGGGACCGCCGAGACGGCGACGATCAGGTCGCCGAGCTCGAGATCGTGCTGGAGCCCACCGCAGGTTCCGACGCGCAGGAAGCGCTTGACTCCGAGCTGGACGAGCTCCTCCATCACGATCGCGGCCGAGGGGCAGCCCATGCCGGTCGCCTGCACCGAGACGGGCGTTGCTTCCCACTCGCCGGTGTAGCCGAGCATGCCCCGCTCGCCGTTGCGCTGGACCGGATTGTCGAAGTACGTCTCCGCGATGTACTTCGCCCGGAGGGGATCGCCGGGGAGCAGGCAGGCCTCCGCGTACTCCCCTGGCTCGGCACGAATGTGGATCGGCACGGAGAGAGCCTAAAGTTTCACGGCCGCGTGAAGACGTTGAACGAACCTGCGCTCGACGAGATCCTCGACTTCTGCGCCGAGGACCCGATCGAGCGCGTGTTCCTCGAGGACGTCGCCCGCAGGGGTCTCGGCCGCTTCACCGGCCTCGCGGAGGGCGGCCGGCTCGTCGCTCTCTGCCATGTCGGCACGAACCTCGTCCCCTCCGGCAGCGGCTGCGGCGCGTTCGCCGAGGTCGACGGCGCCCGCCGGGCGCGACTCGTGATCGGCGAGGAGAATGCCGTCGGCGATTTCTGGGCCGCGGCCAGCGAGCGGCTCCCGCCGCCGCGGGAGGATCGGCCGGGACAGCCCGTCTACGTCCTCGAAGACCCGCCTGAGCCCGGCGAGACGGGGCTGCGCCCGGCCACACAGGATGACTTCGAGCTGCTCGTTCCGGCCTGTGCCGAGGCGCATCGCGAAGAGCTCGGAATCAATCCGCTCGACCGGGACCCGGAGAGCTTCCGTTGGCGCACCCGCATGCAGATCGAGGACGGACGTTCATGGCTCTGGAGCGAGGACGGCCTCATCCTCTTCAAGGCCGAGGCCTCCGCCTGGACCCCCTCCGCGGTTCAGCTCCAGCAGGTCTGGGTCGACACCCGCGTGCGCAGACGCGGTTTCGCCCAGCGCGGCATGCGCGACCTGTGCCGGCTGCTCCTCGAGCGGGTGCCCACCGTCTGCCTGTTCGTGCGAGCCGAGAACGCGCCGGCCATCCGGGTCTACGAGGCAATCGGCATGCAGCACACGATCTCCTACCGCAGCCTGATCTTCTGAGCGCCCCCGAATGGGGGAGGCCGAGGGGCGAGACGTTGCCGAAAATCGGACGGTGCGGCGAATCGGCCTCACTGCGGCCGGCCTGCTCGTCATCGTGACGGTTGCGCTTGCCCTTGTGACGGGTGGCCGTGCGCGGCCGAACCTCGCGCACACCTGCTCGTCGACCGATCGCCAGTTCATCGAGACCGCGCGAACGAACATGACCGCGCTCGGCCTCTGGGCCGACCAGTACGAGAGCGGCGACGTGGACGGCACGGAGGTGGTTGCCCAGGCTCGGGCGGGCGCCAAGATCGTCCGCGGTATGGGGCCGACGGATTCGTC
>DATAOV010000031.1:0-16702 GCA_036265535.1 Gaiellaceae bacterium
CCCGAACCCCTGTCAATCAGCGGTGTCAGGCGGGGTCGATTACGGATACTCCTGGCAGCTCTTTGCCTTCCAGGAGCTCGAGCGCCGCGCCTCCGCCGGTCGACGCCCAGGAGACCTGGTCCGTCAGTCCGAGCTCGTTCAGCGCGCGGATCGAGTCGGCGCCGCCGACGACCGAGAAGGCATCCGCGCCGGCGACGGCCTCCGCGACCGCCTTCGTGCCCTCCGCGAACCGGGGCCATTCGAACACGCCCATCGGCCCATTCCAGAAGATCGTCCTCGCCTTCGCGATCTCTTGCGCGAACGCCTCACGCGTCTCCGGGCCGATGTCGAGCCCGAGCCACCCGGCCGGAAGCTCGTCGTACGGCACCACCCTCGTTTCCGCCTCCGCCACGAAGACTGCCGCCGCGACCACGTCCTGCGGGAGCTCGACCGGAAAGCCGAGCGGGCTCGACAGGCGGAGCTCCTCGGCCATCTTGCCGCCGACGAGAACGGTGTCGGCGTGCCCTCCGAGGTTCCGTAGCACGCCCAGCTTGTCCTCGACCTTGGCGCCGCCGGAGATGAGCACGAACGGGCGCTCGACCTCGCCCAGGAGCTTCCCGAGCTCCTCCAGCTCGCGTTCCAACAGGAGCCCGGCGTAGGCCGGAAGGATCTTCGCGACGCCGACCGTCGAGGCGTGTGCCCGGTGCACCGAGCCGAAGGCGTCCTGGACGAACAGGTCGCGCCCTTCGCCGAGCTTCCGCGCGAAACCGGGGTCGTCCTTCGTCTCGCCCGGGTCGAAGCGCGTGTTCTCGAGCACGTCAATCCGCTCGTCGGGAAGCAGCTCGCGCAGCCGCCTCGCCACCGGAGTCATCGAGAACGCCGGGTCGGGGCCCTTCGGCCGGCCGAGGTGCGAGCAGACAGCCACCTCCGCGGCATCGTGCTCGAGCAGGTATTCGAGCGTCGGCAGCGCCTTGCGGATCCGAGTGTCGTCCGCGACGCGGCCGTTCTCGAGCGGCACGTTCAGATCGGCGCGCACGAGCACGTTCTTGCCCCCGACCTCGGCCTTCCGGACGGAGCGCGGCCGGTGCAAGTGCCTAGGCGGAGATCTCGGCGGGCAGCGTCGCCCCGACCTTCGCGACGAGGTCGACGAGCCGGCACGAGTAGCCCCACTCGTTGTCGTACCAGCCGAAGACCTTGACCATGGTCCCGTTCGCCATCGTCAGGTCGCTGTCGACGATGCACGAGTACGACGAGTGCTGGATGTCGGTCGAGACGAGCGCCTCGTCGGAGTACCGCATGATCCCCTCGAAGCGGCCCCTGTCGGCCTGCGAGCGGTAGGCCTGGTTGACCTCCTCGACGCTGACCTGGCGGCCGAGGCGGCAGACGAGGTCGGTGATCGATCCGGTCGGCACCGGCGCGCGCATCGACATCCCGTCGACCTTGCCCTTGAGATCCGGCATCACGAGCCCGATCGCCTTCGCCGCACCGGTCGAGGTCGGGATCAGGTTGATCGCGGCGGCACGCGCGCGCCGCAGGTCCTTGTGCGGCAGGTCGAGGATCTGCTGGTCGTTCGTGTACGCGTGGATCGTCGTCATGAAGCCCTGCTCGATCGTGAACTCGTCGTGCAGGACCTTGGCGAGCGGGGCGACGCAGTTCGTCGTGCAGGAGGCATTCGAGATCACGTGGTGTGACTCGGGCTCGTACACGTCCTCGTTGACGCCGAGCACAATCGTCACGTCGGGATCGGTGGCCGGCGCCGAGATGACGACCTTCTTCGCGCCGGCCTCGAGGTGCTTCCCGGCGTCCGCCCGCGTGGTGAAGAGGCCGGTCGACTCGATCACCACGTCCACTCCGAGCTCGCCCCAGCCGAGATTCGCCGGATCGCGTTCGGCGAGGATCTTGATCTCGTGGCCCTCGACGGAGATCGTGCCTTCGCCGGCCGAGACCTCCTTGCCGAGCGGCCCCAGGACGGAGTCGTACTTGAGCAGGTGCGCCATGGTGGCGGCGTCGCCGAGATCGTTGGCCGCGACCACCTCGAAGTCCCCGCCTCGCTGAAGGTGCGCTCTGAAGAAGTTGCGCCCGATTCGCCCGAAACCGTTGATCCCAACTCGAATAGCCACCGCGCCTCCCCGTTGCTTTCGCGTCGAGTCTAACGGCGTCGACGCTCGCGCCACGGCAGCGCGCACGGGGTGACAGGATCACCCTTCATGCGCCGGGCCCACGGTCTCGCGACGTTAGCCCGGCGGGCCCTCCTCGGGCTGCTGGCGACCGGCATGCTCGCCTGCTGTCCGACTGCGGCCGCGAGCCTGGCCGACGAGCACGCGCTCGCCGAGCGCTACGCCCCGGTCGTCCGGCTGGTCGAGCAGAAGGAGGAGTGCGGGCCGGGCGAGCCCTACGAGCCGATGGACGTCAACGCGCTCTTCGGCGGGCCGACGGTCGCGCTCCGAGGTCCGTGGAATCCGTCCGACCTCGTCAAGATCGGCCCGACCGCGAAGGATCTCTCCCGGGGCCTCTACGAGTACCACCTCGACTTCCCCGGGAACGCCCTCGAACCGGGTTGTTCCTACGAGCGCTGGGCGCGGCGCATCACGAAGGGGCATGAGCCGACGGTGTATGCGCATGTCGTCGGCGATCCGCACCACCCGGGGAAGCTCGCGCTCCAGTACTGGCTCTTCTACGCCTACAACGACTGGAACAACCTGCACGAAGGCGACTGGGAGATGATCCAGCTCGACTTCGCGGCCGAGGACGCCCGTCAGGCCCTGGCAGGCCGGCCGCAGGCGGTGGGCTACAGCCAGCACGAAGGGGCGGAGCGGGCCGACTGGGGCGACGACAAGCTCGACCTCGTCGACGGCACGCATCCGGTCGTCTATCCCGCGGCCGGCTCCCACGCCAACTTCTTCCGCGAGGGCCTCTTTCTGGGGCGCTCGGCCGAGCAGGGTGTCGGTTGCGACAACACGACCGGGCCGCACGACGACCTGCGTCCGGTCGTCGCGACGATCCCCGGCGATGGTACACAGGCCCTCGCTGCCTTTCCGTGGATCGGCTTCCAGGGCCGCTGGGGCGAGCTCCAGCCCGCCTTCTACAACGGGCCCACGGGGCCGAACCTCAAGACCCAGTGGACCGAGCCGATCCAGTGGTCGGAAGGCTGGCGCGACAAGAGCTTCACCGTCCCGACGGGAAGCATGTTCGGGACCGCCGCGACCGACTTCTTCTGCCGCGCGATCGGCACCGGCTCGAGGGCTCTCGTCCGGCTCGTCAACAGGCCGCTCGAGTTCGCCCTGATCCTCGCGGCGCTCGCGCTCCTGCTCCTCTATGCCCTCTCACGCACCTCATGGCGGCCCTTTACGCCCTTCCGCCTCGCACGCCGTCGCGCGTGGGGCCAGACGCTCGCTGCCTCGGCACGCATGTACATCGGCAACCTGCCCCTTGTGCTCGGCATCGGGGTGCTGTTCGTCCCGGTCTCCCTGCTCGTAGCCCTCCTGCAGGCACTCGTCCTGCACGGGACGAGCATCCTCGGCGTCCAGACCGGCGACGAGAGCAGCGGGATCCTCGCCTTCTTCGTGGTCGCCATCGGGACCGCGCTCACCCTGCTCGGGCTCGGCTTCGTCCAGGCGGCGACGGCGCAGGCGCTCGTCGAGATCGACCGCGGCCGGGCGATCGGGCCGCTGAAGGCCTACCGTCTCGCGAGCGACAGCGTGCGGCCGCTCCTGGGCGCGCTGTTCGTCGCCGTCGTGGTCGTCTCGCTCCTCGCCAGCTCGCTCTACCTGATCCCGATCGCGATCTGGCTCGCCGCGCGCTGGGCCCTGATCGCGCCCGCGATCGAGCTCGACGACCTGACCGCGATCGAGGGCCTCCGGCGCAGCAGCCGCCTCGTGCGCGGCAAGTGGCTGAAGGTCGCGTCGCTGGTCGTGGTCGGCGCCCTGCTCGCGATCGTCGCCGGGCCGCTCATCGGCGTGCTGCTGATCCTCGTGACCGACGCCCCCTTCTGGCTCGTCAACGTCGTCGCCGGCCTCGTCTACGTGCTGACGATGCCGCTCGTTGCGATCACGACGGCGTACGTCTACTTCGACCGCAGAGTCGACGGCGAGCTGGCCGGCGAGAGCCAGCCCGGCGTCCTGCCCGCCGAGATCGAGCTCTCGAGCTAACCCCCGACGTTTCTCACTTTCAAACGTGTAGTTTTTCTCACCCGGCGTACGTAATACTCTTGCCCGGCGGGTTCGCGCTCGTCCGGCGATGGATTCAGACCCCGTCCGTCGCCAAGGTCCGGAGCGCGACAATGCGGAGGGGGAGGTCGTCCTCGGAGCTTCCCCTCCGGCCCGCCAGCTCCGCTGGAGGGCCGGAGGGTATGAACGGGCGCACGGGCCAAGCCCGCACGCCCTCTCATGGTCGGCATCGCAAGCGATGCCTCCGCGGCCGCTCACGCCCGTGGGCGGGCCGGTCGGGCGTAAACGGGCGCACGGGCAAGCCCGCACGCCCTCTCACGGGCGGCATCGCAAGCGATGCCTTGGCAGCGCGCCGCTGCCCGGGTTAACGCTGCGCCAACCGCACGAGCGTGCGGAGGCGTCGATGAGCGGTCGCCTTGCTGACTGCGGGGGTGCATTTCTGGCCGAGCTCCCGCAAGGAGAGCGACGGGTGCTTCAACCTGAGCTCGGCGAGCTCGCGCAGTGGAGGCGAGAGCTCGTCGAGGCGCCGGGCGCGCTCGAGGCGCCGCAACGCCTCGAGCTGAACGTGGGCTGCACGCCCCGCACGCACGAGGTTGGCGTGGTCGGCGTTCGCCAGGCGGTTCGCCCTGGCCTTGGTCGCTCCGAGCACGGCGCGCTCCTGCAGGACGAGCGCGGCGTCGTTGGCCCCCGCGGTCGCCAGCACCCCGGCGATGCGGTCGATGCCCTTCGCATAGGCGAGCGCGTGGTCGCCGCGCTCGATGACTCCGAGCTCTGCGCCCTCGCTCGCCGCGGCCGCTGCGATCGCCTCCGCGCCCGAACGGCTCTCGCTGCGGATCTCGAGATGAGGCGAAGGTGGCGGGCTGACCGAGCCGGCCGCGAGGAGCGCCCCGCGAAGGAATGCGGCGCGGCAGCACGAGCGCGAGAGGACGCGCTTTGGCGTCCGCTCACGCGGCACGTGTCGAGCGTCGACGACACCTGCCTGCTCGAGCACCTCGAGCGCTCGCGGCCCGCCGTCGACGTGGAGCTGATACCGCGTCTCCCGGCCGAAGGCATGCCGCCGATACGTGCGGATCTCGGAGCTGACGCCGAAGGCGCGTACCAGTGCGAAGGCCCGCCTGGCAACGCCCGCGCTCGCCAGGTCGAGGTGGAGGCTCACCTCGCCGCGGCCGAGCAGATGCATGCGCCCGGCGTAGCGGACGAGCGCCGAGAGCTCGGCCAGGCGGTCGCAGTCGCGAGCGGGCGCGATCGCGGCGAGCTCGCCGCGCACGTCGTCAGAGAACGGCATGCTCGAGCTCCAGTAGGCGCCGCTTGTACCCAACGCCGAGGGAGCCGTACGACCCGAGGCCGCCGGCGGCGACGACGCGGTGGCACGGAACGATCAGCGGGAAGCGGTTGGACGCACACACTGAACCCGCCGCCCGCTGGGCGTTGGGGTGGCCTGCGAGCGCCGCCACCTCGCCGTAGGTCGCGGTCTCGCCGTACGGGATGCTCCGCATCACCTCCAGGGCAGCTCGCTGGAACGACGTACACCAGTCCAGCTCGAGCTCGACGTCGCCGAACTCGTCGCGGTCGCCGCGGAAGTAGCGGCGGATGCGCTCGGCCAGCGGATGCTCGCCGGCAGCGCCCTTCCTCGCCCACGGAAGCTCGTGCCAGGCCAGGAGCCCGTCCGCGAAGACGAGCTCGCCTGTTCCCCAGCCATCCACGTCGTAGGTGACCCGCTCGACCATCTCCCGAATCGTAGAATCCGGACGATGAGCCGCCCCGGGATCTTCCGCCCGCCGCCCGCGCGCAACGAGCCGGTGCGCGAGTACGCACCCGGAAGCCCCGAGCGCGACGAGCTCCAGGCCCGACTCGAGGAGATGCGGAGCGAGCGCCTGGAGATCCCGTGCGTCATCGGCGGCGAGGAGGTCGAGACCGGCAACACCTTCGAAGCGGTGATGCCGCACGACAAGGACCACGTGCTCGCCACCGTGCACAAGGGTGGGCCCGCCGAAGTCGGGCGCGCGATCACGGCCTCCGCCGAGGCCTGGGAGGACTGGCACCGGCTGCCGTGGGAGGAGCGCGCCGCCGTCTTCCTCCGGGCGGCCGAGCTGCTCGCCGGCCCGTGGCGGTCGACCCTCGTCGCCGCGACGATGCTCAACCAGTCGAAGACCGCCTACCAGGCCGAGATCGACGCGGCCTGCGAGGTGATCGACTTCTGGCGTTTCAACGTCGAGTTCATGGTCCGGATCTACGAGGAGCAGCCGGTCTCGTCACCCGGCGTCTGGAACCGGATGGAGTACCGGCCGCTCGAGGGCTTCGTCTTCGCGGTCACGCCGTTCAACTTCACCGCCATCGGCGCGAACCTCTCGTCCAGCCCGGCCCTGATGGGCGACGTCGTCCTCTGGAAGCCGGCCTCGACCGCCGCCTACTCGTCGTACTGGACGATGAAGCTGTTCGAGGAGGCAGGCGTCCCGCCCGGGGTGATCAACCTCGTCTACGGTAGCGGTGCCGAGATCGGCGACCCCGTCCTGGCGAGCGAGCACCTCGCCGGCGTCCACTTCACCGGCTCGACGGAGGTCTTCCACTCGATCTGGAAGACGGTCGGCCAGAATATCGACCGCTACCGCAACTACCCGCGCATCGTCGGCGAGACCGGCGGCAAGGACTTCATCGTGGCCCACCCGAGCGCTGACGTCGAGGCGGTCGCGACCGCGATCCTTCGCGGCTCCTTCGAGTACCAGGGGCAGAAGTGCTCGGCCGCCTCCCGCGTGTACGCGCCCGCGAACCTCTGGCCCGACCTGCGCGAGCGCCTTGTCGAGGAGGTTGGGACGATCAAGATGGGCGACGTCAGCGACTTCAGCAACTTCATGGGCGCCGTGATCGACGAGAAGTCGTTCGCGCGGCAACAGGAAGCGATCGAGCACGCACGCCAGAACGACGCCGAGGTGATCGTCGGCGGCGGCACCGACGACAGCGAGGGCTTCTTCGTCGAGCCGACCGTGATCGAGACGAAGGACCCGCGCGACCGGCTGATGAGCGAGGAGTTCTTCGGGCCGATCGTGACGACCTACGTCTACCCGGAGAACGAGTGGGAGCAGACGCTCGAGCTCGTCGACGACACCGCGCAGTACGGACTCACCGGCGCGATCTTCTCGCAAGAGCGCGCTCCGATCGACGAGGCGCAGGAGGCGCTGCGCTACGCCGCCGGCAACTTCTACGTCAACGACAAGCCGACCGGGGCCGTCGTCGGCCAGCAGCCCTTCGGCGGGGCGCGCGCGTCCGGCACGAACGACAAGGCCGGCTCGATGTGGAACCTGATTCGCTGGGTCAGCCCGCGGACGATCAAGGAGACGTTCGTCTCGCCGCAGGACTACCGCTATCCGTTCATGTCCGACAACGGCGGGTCGGACCGGAGTCGCTGAAGCGAGCAGTCCTCCTCGGGCTCGCCCTCGCGCTCGCGGTCGCATCGGCCGCGGCCGCGGCACGGGTCAAGGGGACACGCCACGCCGACCGGTTGCAGACGGTCAACCGCGTCCGCGACGTCGTCTCGTGCGGAGCCGGGAAGGACCTCGCGACCGTCGACCTGCTCGATCGCGTCGCACGCGACTGCGAGATCATCACACGCGAGATCTCTCGCGACCCGTACCGGAACGCGGCGAGCAGCCACGAGACACAGGTCGAACCCGACACGTTCGCCGCGGGCTCCTCGGTGGTAGCGGTGTTCCAGAGCGGCAGGTTCTTCGACGGCGGCGCGACGAACATCGGCTTCGCCGTCTCGCGTAACCGCGGCACGAGCTGGACACATGGGTTCCTGCCGGGGCTGACCCAGGGCGGAGGGCGGCGGGCGAGCGACCCCGCCGTGACCTACGACGCGCGCCACCGGGTGTGGCTCGCGGTCTCGCTGGTCTTCGAGACCGGCGGCTACGCGCTGGCGGTCAGCCGCTCCCCGGACGGGCGCCACTGGAATGCCCCGGTCATCGCGCGCCTGGTCACGTCCACCGGGCCCGAGGCACTCGACAAGGAGTGGATCGGCTGCGACAACTCGCCGAGCAGCCCGTTTCGCGGGCGCTGCTACCTCACGTACAGCGACCTGGTGACAACGCAGATCGCGACGCAGGTCTCGAGCGACGGCGGCCTCACCTGGAGCCCGCCTGTCTCGGGGCCCGGGTTTCCCGGAAGACAGGCGATCCTCGGCGACTACGCCCCGGCCCCGCAAGTGGCCGTACTCCCCAACGGCACGGCGCTGCTCCCGTACTTCGACGAGACGCAGATGTCGGTCCTTCGCTCCACCGACGGCGGCGCAAGCTGGTCCGGCTCGGCGCCGATAGCCCCGGCGCGGTACGTCCCGCACCGAGGTGTTCGCGCAGGGCCGATCCCCTCGGCCGAGGTGGGCGCGGACGGGAACGCCTACATCGCCTGGGCCGACTGTGGACCGAGCCCGGGCTGTTCGGCGAACCGCATCGTCTTCACGCGCTCGTCCGACGGTGTTGCCTGGAGCGCGCCGGCCGTGATCCCGACGAGGAGCGTCGACGCCGAACTGCCAGGCTTCGCGGCCGACCCCTCGAGGCCCGGCCGGCTCGCGCTCGCCTACTACACGCTTCGGAAGTCCAACCTCGACGTCGGCTTCGTCTCGTCGACGACCGGCGGCGCTCGTTGGACGAAGCCCACGAGACTGAACTCGCGCTCGTTCCCGCTCGCGTGGATCGCACGGACCTCGCTGGGCTCGATGGTCGGCGACTACATTTCGACGTCGTTCGCGGGTGGGCGGGCAGTGCCCGTGTTCGCCCTGGCGACGGCGCCTCGAGGCGCGACGTTGCACGAAGCGATGTTCTCCGCCTCGCTCCCTGTCGGCTAGGTCAGGTTCGCACGGCATCGGCGGAGGGCGTGCCCCGTCGACCCGTGACCACGAGGATCAGCGCCGCTCCCGCGAGCGCGGGCAGCGCCAGGATCACGCCTGCGACGCGCACGCCGAAGGTCGCGGCGATCGCGCCGTCGACGAGGCTCGCGACCGGCCGCAGCCCGAGGAAGGCGACGCCCCAGAGCGCCATGATCCGCCCGCGCTCGGACTCCCCTACCCCCAGCTGGAGCCGCGAGGTCGCGGAGGTGTTCGAGGCCAGGTAGCCGATCCCGGCGAGGAAGAGGAAGACGAAGGCGAGCGGCAACCACGGCGAGAGCGAGAACGCAATCACGCCGAAACCGAGCAGCGCGAGCGTGCCTGCCATGCGCCGGCGCGAGCCCGCCACCCGGCCTGCCACCAGGAACGCCGCGGTCACCGCTCCGGCGCCGAAGGCGCCGATGATGAACCCGGCGACGGTGTCCGGGCGCCCGAAAGCATGCGCGAACGCGGGCGCGAGCGTGTTCACGGGATCCGAGGCGAACCCGACCGCGAGAACGACGAGCAAGAAGGCGAGCAGCCGCGGGTCCTCGCGCAGCAGCCGCAAGCTGTCGCGCAGGCGGGACGGGCCCACGGCGCGCTCCTGAGCGCGCGGACGGATCACGATCAACGCCGCCACGAACACGAGGTATGAGCACCCGTTCAGCAGGAACGACGCCGGGATCCCCAGGTAGTGGACCGAGGCCGCCGCCGCGACGGGCCCGGCGGCGCGGGCGATGTTGTACGTCATTGAGTTGAGCGCGACGGCGGTCGGAAGGTCGCGCGGCTCGACCAGCGAGGCAAGCAGCGCCTGCTGGGGCGGGATCGAGATCGCGCTCGTGACGCCGAGGAAGAGCGCGAAGGCGATCACCACCCACGCCCGCGCCAGGCCGGACCACGCCAGGATCGCCAGAACCGTCGCCAGCAGGGACGCCGAGCTCTGGGCGAGAAACAACAGCCGGCGCCGGTCGTAGCGGTCCGCCGCACTGCCGGCCCACGGCGCGAGCAGGAGCACCGGTGCGAACTGGCAGAAGTTGAGCACTCCGAGCAGGAACGCGGAGTGCGTCAGCCGATAGACGAGCAGCGCCCCCGCGAGGTTCTGGAACCAGGTGCCGCTCGCCGACAGCGCATTGCCGGCGAAGTACGGGCCGAAGTTGCGCTGCCGGATGAGGGCGAGCGCCGCGGCGGGACCGACCGTGGAGGCCACGGCTCGCTTCTATCCCGCCGCGGTCTCGCCTAGTCGTCAGGAGACGGTCTGGTGCTGGATCACCTCGTAGCCCTTGGCGGCGGGCGGCGGCATCCCCGCGTCCTGGAGCGCCTGCCGGATCTCCGGGTCATCGCCCATGCGGTGCCGGCCCTCGGTGTCGGACCACATGTTGATGATCATGATCCCATCGTCCGTGCGGACTGCGGTGGACGAGACGCCGCCATACTCGGTGGCCTTGCGGCTCGCCACCTCCTCGACGGCGCTCATCTTCGACATCAGCTCCTCCGGATCGCCGGAGAACTCCATGATCGAGACGACCTCGACTCCCATGGCGGCTCCTTTCGGTGGATCCGCCGAGGCTACTACGCGCGCCCGGCCCGATGCAGCTGCGCATAGATCGAGCGTGCAGTTCTCGCCGGGATCCCGGGCACCCCTTCCAGCTCCTCCTGCGTGGCGGCGAGGAAGCGCTCGGCCGAGCCGAAATGCTGCAGCAATGCGCGACGCCGTGCAGGGCCGACGCCCTGCAGCGTGTCGAAGATCGACTCGCGCGCCTTCGCGTCGCGCCGCTGGCGGTGGAAGCCGAGCGCGAACCGGTGCGCCTCGTCGCGGACACGCTGGAGCAGCTGCAGAGCGGGCGAGCTGCGGTCGAGCTCGATCGGCTCCGGCTGGCCTGGCACGAAGACCTCTTCGACGCGCTTGGCCAGCGAGATCACGGCCACACGGGGCAGGTCGTACGCCTGCATCGCCCCCAGGGCCGCGGCGAGTTGTCCCTTGCCGCCATCGATCACGACCAGGTTGGGAGTGGCCGCGAACGACTCGTCGTACTCGTCGGCGGTCGCGCCGTTCTGCAACCGTGCGAAACGGCGCGCGATCACTTCCGCGAGCGCCGCGTAGTCGTCCTGGCCGTCGAGGCTCCGCACCCCGAACTTGCGGTAATGCGCCTTCTTCGGCATCGCGTCCTGAAAGACGGACATCGAGCCGACGACCGACTCGCCCTGGATGTTGGAGATGTCGTAGCACTCGATCCGCAAGGGCAGGCTCTCGAGGTTGAGCGCCTCGCGCAGCTCCTCGAGTGCCTCGACGCGACGCAGCCGCTTGCGCTCGACCTGCTCGGCCTCCGACTCGAGCGCCAGGCGAGCATTCTGCATCGCGAGCTCCTGGAGGCGCCGTTTCTCGCCCCGTGCGGGCGCCCGCACCTCGACCCGCGAGCCGCGCCGCTCCGAGAGGAACTCCGCCAGCGCCGAGGTGTCGCCCGACCCGGCCGGGACGACGATCTGCGGCGGAACGCTCGGCGCCGAGCCGTAGTACTCGATCGCGAACGCTTCGAGCAGCGCCGCGGTTTCCTGCCCGGCGACGTTCTCGAGATGGAAGCCGTAGCGGTCGATCAACCGGCCGTCGCGCAGCGGGAAGACCTGGACAGCGGCACGGTCGGCCTCGCTCGCGATCCCGATCACGTCGACGGTGCCGACCGAGCGCTTGTCGGCAGCCTGCCGCTCGACCAGATGTCGCACGGAGAAGAGGCGGTTGCGGTAGCGCGCCGCCTCCTCGAACCGCTCGCCTTCGGCCGCCTCCCTCATCTTCCGCTCGAGCTCGCGCTGGATCGGCTTCGTGACCCCGGAGAGGAACTCGATCACCCCGTCGATGATCTCGCGATAGGCCTCCTTCGAGACGTAGCCGACGCACGGGGCCAGGCACCGCTCGATGTGGTAGTCGAGGCACGGGATCCCCGAGTGCCGGCCGGGCCTCGGTCCCTCGCAGGGCCTGTACGGAAAGACGCGGTTGAGCACGTCGAGCGTCTCGCGCACTTTCTTCGCGTTGGCATAGGGGCCGAAGTAGACGACGCCCCGCCGGTGCCGCTCGCGCGTGAACATCACGCGCGGATAGTCGTCCTCGACCGTGACCGCGATGTACGGGAACGACTTGTCGTCGCGGAGCCGCACGTTGAACGGCGGCCGGTGCCGTTTGACGAGGTTCTGCTCGAGGTGGAGGGCCTCGACCTCCGTGTCGGTGACGATCACCTCGACGTCGGCAACGCGCTCGGGGAGTTGCGCGATCGTGGCCCGGGTGTCGGAGCTCGCCTGAAAGTAGCTGCGCACGCGCGACCGCAGCGATTTCGCCTTCCCGACGTAGAGAATCTCGCCGCGCTCGTCGCGGAAGAGGTAGACGCCGGGCTTCGCCGGGAGTGCTTTCAGCTGCTCTTCGAGCCGGTTTGACATAGCCGGGCAAGGGTAGCCTCCGGGTTCGTGAAGAAGGCCCTGCTTGCAGCGGCCCTAGCCGTTGCGGCCGCGGCCGGGCTTGCCGTTGCTCTTGTCGTCTCCTCCCGCGACGGAGAGACCCCCGCGACGCCCGCGTCTACGCAGGCGTCCACCGCGCCGACGGCAACCGCGACGGCGGCCGCGCAGACCACGTCGTCGGGCTCGTCGGAGCCGGTGCAGACGGAGGCGATTCCAACGATCGCGGCCAGCGCCACGGCGCCGGTCGACACGCGCTCGGTGCGGATCCCTCCGTCTCCTAGCCCGAAGAGCCCGCGGCGGCGGACGCTGCTCGTCGGCGTCTTCGACGATGCCCTCGCCCAGCAGAACCCCGGTGTCACGCGCGCGTACGCCGACATCTCTCGTGACGCCGGCTTCAACGCCGCCATGGTCTCGGCCACGTGGAGCCGCGGGCAGCGGCGGCCGCCGGCGTCCGTGATGACCGCGCTCCGGCACGTCTCGTCCGCGGCGCAGCGCTCGCACCTGAAGCTCTTCGTCCTGGTCTGGCACGGCCTCGCGAGCCAAACGCCCCGCACCCCCGCCGAGCGCGCCGACTTCGCCGCCTTCGCGGCAGCGACGGTCAAGGCTCTGCCCAACGTGCGCCATGTGGTCGTCGGCAACGAGCCGAACCTCGACACGTTCTGGAAGCCGCAGTTCGGAGCCACCGGGCTCAACGTCGCTGCTTCGGGCTACGAGGACCTGCTCGCCCGCAGCTACGACGCGATCAAGGCGGTCGACCGCGACGTGCTCGTGATCGGCGGCAGCCTCTCCCCTCGCGGGGCCGACCGCCCTCACGGCAGACGCCTGACCCACTCGCCGACGTCGTTCATCCGCGACCTCGGTGCCGCCTACCGCGCAAGCGGACGCAAGGCGCCGCTGATGGACGCCTTTGCGCTCCACCCGTACATGGAGGCCTCCAGGTTCCCCCCGACGACCGGCCACCCGAAGAACACCTCGATCACGATCGCCGACTACCCGAAGCTCGTCGCCCTCCTGAACGAGGCCTTCAAGGGAACCGACCAGCGTGGCGCGACCTTGCCGGTCTACTACACCGAGTTCGGCGTCCAGACGCGTGTGCCGCTGCGGAAGCTCAGCGCCTACGACGACAGCAACTCGCCCGGGCGAACGGACAGCGTCACCTTCGCGCGGCAGGCGGACTACTACGGTGCCGCGCTCGAGCTCGCGTACTGCCAGCCGACCGTACGCGGGCTCTTCCTCTTCCACACGTTCGACGAGGCCGACTTCGCCGGGTGGCAGTCCGGCCTCTATTTCGCGGACGGCACTCCGAAGCCGAGTCTGCCGGTCTTCAAGAAGACCGTCGCCGACCTGCGCAACGGCAGGTTTCCAACCTGCTCTCGGTAGGGTTCCGGCCGTGGCCGGCCAGTACGTCGCCTACAGCTTCTTCAAGGTCGATCCGGCCTGGCGCCGGCTGCCGATCGAGGAGCGCAGCGCCGGCAAGGAGGCTTTCGCGGAGGTCGTCGAGGACTGGGCCGGCCGGATGTCCTCCCTGCGCACTTACTCGGTCGGAGGCGTCCGGCCCGACTCGGACTTCTTCCTCTGGAAGATCACCGAGCGCTACGAGGACCTCGGCGAGCTCGGCGCCGCGCTGAACGCCACCCCGCTCGCGGGCTGGCTCGAGGCGCCGTACTCGTATCTCGCGACGACCAAGGCCTCGGACTACACCAAGGCGCGCAAGCCGCGTCAGGTGACCCCGAAGGGCTCGCCCTACCTCGTTGTCTATCCGTTCGTGAAGCTGCGCTCCTGGTACTCGCTGCCCCAGGAGGATCGTCAGCGGGCGATGGACGAGCACATGCGGGTCGGCCACGAGTTCGCGACGATCGTCAACCACACGACGTACTCCTTCGGCATCGACGACCAGGAGTTCATGACCGCGTTCGAGTGCGAGGAGCCCTCCGACTTCATGCACCTGATGCTGACGCTGCGTGACTCCGAGGCGAGCCGCTACACCGAGCGCGACACGCCGATCTTCGTCGGCAAGGCCGTCGAGATCCGCGTGGCCCTGGACGAGCTCGACGGCGCGGGAGTACGGGCGGAGGCCTAGTAGCCGTAGGTGTGCTCGTCGCGCCAGACGCGCCACATCGCGAAGCCGCAGAGCACGAACACCGCCAGGAAGGTGATCAGGTTCCAGCCATTCCCGATCGGGACGAAGAAGCGTGCGCCCAGGTTGACGACCATCACGATCGCCGCCCCGTAGAAGACCGTGCGCGAGCGGGTCGACCACATCGAGATCTCCTCGCGGCGGTCCCGCCAAAAGAGGTAGACGAAGTAGGCGATCGCAAGGAAGAAGGCGATCCGGGCGAGCAGGAAGAGCGCGGTGAGCGTGGTCTCGAGCTGGAGAACGACGATCACCACCGCGATCAACGCGATTACGAGGAAGCCACGCAGCGTCGGGTTCATGTCGCGGAGGGCACGCCTCACGCGATCCAGCCTAGCTAGGATCCCGGCGTCGTCGAAGAAGGCACGCCCGCCCCCGATTTCAAACTCGAGAGCGACACCGGTGAACTGGTGAAGCTCTCCGACCTGCGCGGGCAGCCCGTCGTCCCCTACTTTTTTCCCAAGGACGACTCGACTCGCAAGTAAGAACAGTAGACGCGGCGGAGCGTCCTCGTCGGCCGCAGCTAAGTCAACAACCGCTGGGCTTCCGTGCCGGGAACATGTGCCGTTGATCGGACGACGAGAAGGCCCGCCGAAGCAGGCCCTTCTCGCATCGACACGCTCCTTTGGCGTGCTACTTGATTGTCAGCTTCAGGTGGTTGTCGTCGGGTGCCTGCTTGACCATCGTGATCCTGTAGACGCCCTTCGCCTTGAGCGTCAGCGTCGCGCCGACCTTCTCGTGCCTTGTGCCGCCCGGGCCCTTGATGATCAGTGCAGCCTCGTCGAGGTTGACCAGCTTCACCGCCCCGGTTCGAGTGACCGTCTTGGCGTACTTGCGGTGATTCGGCCCTCCGCCGACGTAGAACCAGTGGCAGCCCGGATCGTGCATCGCGACAACAAGCTTCGTCGCGCCGCTTGCGGCATTCGGCCCGGCTGCGGCGGATGCCGCGAGCATCAGGCCGGCGATTCCGCTGAGGATGAGTTTGCGCATAGTTGCTACCTCCAAAGGTCGCGTGTCGATTTCGCTCATCAGACACGTCGAGGGGCGGCGTTTCGTCCGTGGAGACGCCAATCCGGCCTCAGGGAGAACTACGGATTACGCCGATTCGCTGGTGCCAGCAGCGGCTCGTCCTCGGGATCTACCTCTTCTGCGCGACGACGCGAACCCAACCAAGAACACTAAGCGACCGCCCGCCTACCTGCGGCCTCGAGACGACTGTGGCTTTTCCGCAAGAGAAATCGGAGCCCGCACCGATGCCCGTCGACGTCGGACTGCCAGGATCCGACCATGCATGAAGGAGGCGGGTAATGGCTAGGCAGCACAGGCGCCCCGTGGAAGCAGAGGTCATCATGTGGCTCCTCTTCTTCGCCCTGCTCGTGCCGGCAGGTCTGGTTGGCTGGGCGATCGGACACTCGTCGCGCTCGGCGACCACGACGCTCGGGACGACGCCGGCCGGTCACATGGGCAGCCCGAACCTGTCCGTCTCTCAGATCGGGAATGCAACGGCCGGCAGGATGCTCTTTGTCTCCAAAGGGTGCGCCGACTGTCACTCCTACGCGGGCAAAGGCGGAAGCGACGCTCCCCCGCTCGACATGATGCGCGGCCACCTCTCGGCGACCGAGATCGCGGACATGTCCGGCCAGATCTGGAATCACCTGCCGCAGATGTTGCACCACTTCAAGGAAGAGGGGCTTCGTGTCCCCACATTCCCCGCCGGCCAGATGGCCGACCTGATCGCGTACCTGCACAGCGGTCAGGGCGGACCGCCGCCGGTCAAGATGCATATGCGGATGCGGATGGGTGGAGGTAGCGGGTAGGCGAGGCCGACCGCTCCAGGCTTCAGGTAATTCGTCCAGCCGCAGCCCGAGCAGGCCGATCGCATGGTTGGCCAAACCTTGATGGGCGCCATCAAGAAGCGAGCCTAGCCACCGAGCTCGAAGCGCTAGCCGAAACAAGAGCTTGGAAATGAATTCAAACGACGTTCACGTCGGGCTTCAGCTGCCGCGCGCAACCCGCGACCAGATCGCCCAGCTCGCCCGCGAGCACGACCGCAGCTTCTCGGCCGAGGTGCGACGGGTGATCGCACTGCACCCTGCGCCTTGAAGACCCGGCACGTCCGGAACCCGC
>DATAOV010000032.1:0-15450 GCA_036265535.1 Gaiellaceae bacterium
ATCGCCTCCGGCGCGATCACGAATCCGACCATCAACGGAGCTATCAGCTAGTCACCGCCGACGCAGTGAGTTAGGGTCAGCGGCTTCCGTGGAGTCCACCGCCGGGACCCCCGAGAGCGTTCCGCCGCCGATCCCGCCCGAAGAGATCAAGGCGATCCCGGTTCGCCATCCGGGCCGCTGGGTCGCGAGTGCGATCATCCTCGTCCTCGCGGCAGCGTTTGCGAAGTCGGTTGCGACCAACCCGCGGTTCCAGTGGGGGATCATCGGTCATTACTTCTTCTCGAGCCGGGTTCTCCACGGCCTCGTCGTCACACTCGAGCTGACGGTCCTCTCGATGGCGATCGGCGTCACCATCGGCGTCGTGCTCGCGGTCATGCGGCTCTCGTCGAATCCGCTCGTCTCCGGCACCAGTTGGTTCTACATCTGGTTGTTCCGAGGAACGCCGGTGCTGGTCCAAATCCTCTTCTGGGGCTACATCTCCGCGCTGTATCCGCAGTTGTCGCTGGGGATCCCGTTCGGGCCACAGTTCGTGCACTTCAGCGCGAACTCGACCATCACGCCGTTCGTCGCCGGGATGCTCGCCCTCGGGTTGAACGAGGGCGCCTACATGGCCGAGATCGTGCGGGCGGGGATCATCTCGGTCGAGGAGGGCCAGACGGAGGCTGCCCAGAGCCTCGGCATGACGCGCCTGCTGACGATGCGGCGGATCGTCCTGCCGCAGGCGATGCGGGTGATCATCCCGCCGACCGGCAACGAGACGATCTCGATGCTGAAGACGACCTCCCTCGTCAGTGTTATCGCCGTGACGGACCTGCTCTACTCGGTGCAGCTCATCTACGCGGTTAACTATCGGACGATCCCGCTCCTGATCGTGGCGAGCATTTGGTACCTGTTCATCACCACCGTGCTCACGATCGGCCAGTACTACGTCGAGCGTCACTTCGGCCGCGGCGCGACGCGCGACCTTCCGGAGACGCCGCTCCAGCGTCTTCGTCGATATCTCTCGTTCCGGCACGCGACCGTCGACGTGCCGGAGTCCTCCGGAGAGAGACGATGAGCACGCTGATGGTCAAGGCCGAGGGGGTCCAGAAGCGCTTCGGTCGCCTCGAGGTGCTCAAGGGAGTCTCGCTCGAGGTGGAGTCCGGCGAGGTCGTCTGCATGATCGGCCCCTCCGGCTCGGGGAAGTCGACGTTCCTGCGTTGCATCAACCACCTCGAGAAGATCGACGCCGGCCGGCTGTCAGTCGACGGGGAGCTCGTCGGCTACCGCCAGGTGGGCGCCAAAATCTACGAGCAGCGCGACGCCGAAGTTTGCCGGGATCGCGCCGAGATCGGCATGGTCTTCCAGCGGTTCAACCTCTTCGGCCACATGACCGCGCTGGAGAACGTGATCGAGGCCCCCGTCCACGTCAGGAAGTTGCCGAAGAAGGAGGCTGTCGCGCAGGCGAAGGTTCTCCTCGACCGGGTGGGGCTCACCGACAAGCACGACGGCTACCCGTCTCAGCTGTCCGGCGGCCAGCAGCAACGGGTCGCGATCGCTCGGGCCTTGGCGATGAAGCCGAAGCTGATGTTGTTCGACGAGCCCACGTCTGCCCTCGACCCCGAGTTGGTCGGTGAGGTGCTCGACGTGATGAAGGGCCTCGCGTTCGACTTCAAGACAACCATGATCGTCGTCACCCACGAGATGGGGTTCGCCCGCGAGGCCGCCGACCGCGTCCTGATGATGGATGACGGCCGCATCATCGAGGACGGGACGCCCGAGCACTTCTTCGAGGCACCTCGGGAAGAACGGACGAAACAGTTCCTTTCCGCGATCCTCTGACCAGACGTAACCCGGGCCGAGAGGTACGGTTAGGTGCCGAGGTTCTCGCGCTCCGTCGAAGCTACGCGTCGCGGATCAGGGTTTTCGCGGATGCCGGCTCGGGCGGGGTAGGGAAACATCCGAGATGCGCGAAGCACGAACCGCAAGTAGAAGGAACCTCCACCGAGAAGACGACAGGAAGAACCTCCGAACATCCTCCCGGTGAAGCGGACGAAAGCGGAATCGACTTCACGAAGATCAAGGGCCCGCTCAAGCGGGCCCTTCTTTTCGCGGGAGAGTCATCTCCTCCACGGCGGGTGGGAAGACCGCTGACCCAGGCGATGGGAAAACATCCGGAAGCCGCTCTTTGGAGCGGCTTCCGGAGTGCAGGCCGGCTCCCCAGTCCGGGGAGCTGCGCATCGTCGTCTAGACGAAGACCTTGAAGAAGGTCTCGACGTCCTCAGCCGGGAAGGTCTCGGTCTCGAAGATCTCGAGCTTCGCGATCTTCCCGAGGACGCGGAATGCGGTCTCGTTGTCGGGGTACGCGAAGATCCCCAGGTACTCCCAGGGGCCCATGACGGCCATGAAGCGCTCGAGCTTGCCACCCTCGTGCTCGACGATCTTGTGGATCTTGTCGAGGTACTCGGGGGTCTTCTCGAGGTGCTCACGGGCCACAGGCGTCACCCTGAACAAGCCGACATACGTGAACATCCCAACCTCCTACCTTGGGGGCATCGCTAAGAGCCCCAGCAAACCCATAGCCTCGCCTCTGGCAGAGCTGTAGGAATCGGCGGACCCCCTGATCGCGCCTTCCTCTTTCTACTGACCGGCGACGAAGATGGAGGAGGCGGCGCGCATAAGACCCACTCGAACGAGTCTCATGCCGGAGCGGCGTCGCGTTTTCGGCGAGAGGCCATCGTCTGTCGCTTCCCCGCCGAGAGCTCGACCTTGCGCAGGCGGATGCTTCTCGGGGTGACCTCGACGCACTCGTCCTCGCGGATGAACTCCAGCGCCTGCTCGAGCGAGAGCGGGCGGGGCGGGATCAGTCGCACCAGCTCGTCGGCGGTCGCCGAGCGCATGTTGGTCAGCTTCTTTTCCTTGCTCGCGTTTACGTCGAGGTCGTTGTCCCGGGAGTTCTCGCCGACGACCATGCCCTCGTAGAGCTCCGCGCGCGGGGCGACGAAGAGCGAGCCCCGCTCCTGCAGGCCGGCGATCGCAAAGGCGGTCGCCTGACCTCGGCGGTCGGCGACGAGGCTTCCGGTCGGACGGGTGCGCAGGTCTCCGTGCCACGGCTCCCAGCGCTCGAAGACGTGGTGCATGATCCCCGTCCCTCGGGTCTCGGTCAGGAACTCTCCGCGGAAACCGATCAGGCCCCGCGCCGGGACGAGGTACTCCATTCGCGCCCAGCCGGTGCCGTGGTTGACCATCTGCTGCAGCGATCCCTTGCGCAGCGCGAGCAGCTGCGTGACGACGCCGATGTAGTCGTCGGGCACGTCGATCGCGACCCGCTCGACCGGCTCGTGCTTGACGCCTTCAAGCTCGCGCGTGAGCACTTCAGGCTTGCCGACGGTCAGCTCGAAGCCCTCGCGGCGCATGATCTCCACGAGCACCGCCAGCTGGAGCTCGCCGCGCCCCGGCACCTCCCAGACCTCCGGCTTGGCAGTGGGGAGCACGCGCAGGGAGACGTTGCCGACCAGCTCCTGGTCGAGCCTGGCGATCAGTGCGCTCGCGGTCACCTTGTCGCCCTCGGTGCCCGCCAGCGGGGAGGTGTTGATCCCGAGCGTCATCGCGAGCGACGGCTCGTCGACGACGCTCACCGGCAGCGGGTGCGGATCCTCGGCGTCGGCGATCGTCTCGCCGATGGTCACCTCGGGCAGGCCTGCGAGCGCGACGATCTCGCCCGGCCCCGCCTCGTCGGCGGGGACGCGTTCGAGCGCCTCGGTCACGTAGAGCTCGGTCACGCGCGCGGTCTCGATCGTCCCGTCCGCGCGGCACCAGGCCACCTGCTCGCCCTTGCGGATCGTCCCGTGCTGGACACGCAGGAGCGCAAGACGGCCCACGTAGGGCGAGGCGTCGAGGTTGGTGACGAGTGCCTGCAGCGGGTGGGCCGGGTCGTAGGAGGGCGGCGGCACGGTCGCGAGCAGCGTCTGGACGAGCGGCCCGAGATCGGCGGCGAGCTCGCCTGGCGCGAAGCCGGCGCGGCCCTCGCGCGCGTTGCAGTAGACGATCGGGAACTCGATCTGCGACTCGTCGGCGTCGAGGTCGAGAAAGAGCTCGTAGACCTCGTTCACCACGGCTTCGGGCCGGGCATCGGGCCGGTCGACCTTGTTCACCACGAGCACGACAGGCAGGCGCGCCTCGAGCGCCTTGCGCAGGACGAAGCGTGTCTGCGGCAGCGGCCCCTCGCTCGCGTCCACGAGCAGGAGGACGCCGTCGACCATCGTCAGCCCGCGCTCGACCTCGCCGCCGAAGTCGGCGTGGCCGGGTGTGTCGACGATGTTCACCTTCGTCTCGCCGATCTGGACGGCGGTGTTCTTGGCGAGGATCGTGATGCCCTTCTCGCGCTCGAGGTCCATCGAGTCGAGCACCCGTTCGGCCACGTCCTGGTTGGCCCGAAACGAGCCGGATTGCCAGAGGAGGGCGTCCACGAGTGTCGTCTTGCCGTGGTCGACGTGGGCGACGATGGCGACGTTCCGAAGATCGTCGCGCCGGGCAGAGAGGTTTGTCCGTGTCGGCACCGAGCCACCCTAGCCGCGCTCTCGTCGCCCTCGTCGCGCTCGCCCTCCTGGCCGGCGGTTGCGGTGCCGGCGGCACGCTGAGCGCCAAGGCGCTGTCGCAGGAATCGAAGTCGCTCCAGTCCCTGGCCTCCGAGGGCGCGCTCTTGGCGCGGAACGCGCATGCCGGCAGGACTACGCGCACCTTTACGCGAGTGCACTCGGAAGAGCTCTACAAGGCTGCCTCGAAGGCGTCAACGTCGCTGCGAGCGGCGAAGACCGAGCCGAAGCTCGAGCCGAAGCTCCGCAAGCTGACCTTTCTCGCGGGCAAGGTCAGCGGCGACCTGAAGCGGCTCGGCCACGCCTCGAAGACCGAGCAGGCCCTGCTCGCCCACGAGCTCGAGCTGGCTGCGAGGACGCTCCAATGAGCGTCAAGAACGTCCTCGCGGTCGCGCTCGGCATCCTCTCGGCGATCGGCGGCTTCGTCGATATCGGCGACCTCGTCTTCAACACGCAGGCCGGAGCGACCTTCGGCTACCAGCTGTTGTGGGTGGTCGTGGTCGGAGTGGTCGGGATCATCGTCTACTCCGAGATGTGTGGACGGGTCGCCGCCGTCGCGAAGCGGCCGGTCTTCGACCTCGTGCGCGAGCGGGTGGGGTTCGGTGCCGGGCTCGGGACCCTGATCGCATCGCAGATCGTGAACCTGATGACCTGCGCTGCCGAGGTGGGCGGCGTGGCGATCTGCCTCCAGCTCCTGGCGGGCCTGCCCTACCGCGCGCTGATCCCGTTGGCGGTCGTGGCTCTGGTGCTTTCCGCTTGGGTGCTGCCGTTCGAGTGGATCGAGCGCGTCTTCGGCTACCTGGGTCTTGGACTGCTCGTCTTCGCCGTCGCGGCGATCAAGCTGCATCCGGACTGGGTGAGGGTCGCGCACGGCTTCGTCCCGGGACACCACGTGGGCGGCAGCCTGCTGGTCTACCTCTACTTCGTGGTCGGGCTGCTCGGAGCGGCGATGACGCCCTACGAGGTCTACTTCTACTCGTCGGGCGCTGTCGAGGACGGGTGGGGTTTGAAGGAGCTCGGCTTGAACAAGGTGACCTCGATGATCGGCTATGGCCTCGGCGGCTTCCTCTCGTTTGCGTTGATGATCGTCGCCGGGACTCTGTTCTTGCCGCGAAACATCGACCCTCAGTTCCTGGGCACGCCGCCCCTGGCCGCCGCGGACGCCCTCGGCGAGGTGGGCCTGCTGTTGGCACTCGTGGGGATCCTGTTCGCGGTCGGCGGAGCGGCGATCGAGACGTGCTTCTCCGGCGCCTACAACACCGCGCAGTTCTTCGGGTGGCGCTGGGGCAAGAGGGAGCAGCCCGCTGCGGCCTCGCGTTTCACGCTTGCGTGGCTCGTGATCTTCGCGCTCGCCTTCCTCGTGGTCATGACGGGCTACGACCCGGTCAAGCTGACGGAGTACTCGGTCATCTTCTCGGTGGTGGCGCTGCCGCTCACCTACCTTCCGATCCTCCTGGTGGCCAACGACCGCAGCTACATGGGCTCGAACGTGAACGGGAGGCTGGCCAATGTCCTCGGCGTCGTCTACTTCGTCGTCATCCTCGCGATCGCGGTCGCCGCGATCCCGCTGATGCTGCTCACGAACGGAGGCCAGGGGTGAGCGAGGCCGTCGAGGTCGACATCGCGCTCGGCATCCTCGATCACCAGCTCGTCGATTCGGACGGCGTCAACTGCGGCAAGGTCGATGACCTCGAGGTGCAGGGGCTCGACAGCGGCTCGCCGGAGGTGACGGAGATCATCGTCGGGGGCAACGCGTGGCGCTCGCGTGGCGTGCTCGGCAGGCTCGCCGCCCGCCTCTCGGGCAATGCGGTACACGTGCCATGGGTGGAGGTCGAGTCGGTCAGCTCCGTGGTGAAGTTGAAGCGGCCGGCCGCGGAGCTGCGACTCGGCCGCGGCGACGTGCGCTGGGCGAGGCTCGTCGGGAAGGCACCCGGAGCCTGATGCGGTTCTCGGAGCTTCTGAGACGGGAGGTCGTCAGTGAGTCCGGCTTGCGATTCGGCCACGTCCATGACCTTCGCGGCGAGCTCGAGGACGGCCGGTTGCGCGTCACCGGCCTTGTGGTCGGCAAGCTCGGGTTCCTCGAACGCTTCGGCGTCGGCACCGGCGGAAGCGGCGGCGCGAACAAGGCGAAGGTGCACGGACACGCGGTGATCCCCTGGGAACGCGTCGTCCGGGGGGGCTCGGAGATCGTCGTTCGGGACTGAGGCGCAGAGCACCGCCTATTGACGGGCCGTGCGCAGTGTCTGTTGCTTACTTGCCGTTGTTGACGAACTGGATTGCAGGCGCCCTGGTTCTTGAAGGTTGCGTTGGTGAAGGTTTGCCACCCACCGCTGTTGCCTGGTTGGGCACTTCGGCAGAGCGCCGTGGCGCAGCGCGAGGATCGCGCTGGCGAAGAAGAACACGGGCAGCCTGTACTCGGTCGCGACGAAGAACGCCTCCGAGAAGTGGTGCAGCACCGAGGCGCCCGACGCGTCGATGTCCAAGAGGCATTCCGGCATGAAGAGGTCACACATCCGCGAGTCCTCGTCTGCTGCAATGGATGCATGAACAACGGCAAACCGACGGTGCGGCAGGTGTATGCGCTCGCGGCGGCGCTCTGCGAGCGGGCGGGCGAGGAGTTCCCCGAGACGAGCAAAGCGGCCTCCGAGCTGATCGAGCGCCTGCGAATCGAGAACGGGCATCCCGCGCCGCGCCTGGAGGACGTGCCCTTCCGCCGGCGAGGGCGGAGAGGTCGCGCAGAGCTCGCCGGGAGCCGCGTCGCCTCAGAGCTGGTGCGCGAGATGCGCTGAGCGCTCAGGCATCCAGTGCGGCTCGTGACTCGGACCGCCCGAGTGTGAACACGTTGTCCCGCGCCGCCGCCAGCCCGACCGCCAGGGCGCCGGTCAGGATCGCCGCCTCGCCCAGGGTCGAGACCTCGACGCGCGGCGGGTGGGGGAGCCACCCGTCGAGCAGGCGGCCGACGGGGCGGAGAAGCAGGTCGCCGTTGGTGCCGATGCCGCCGCCGAGGACGACGAGCGAGACGTCGGCAACTGCCGCGACCGCGGCGATGCGATCCGCCTCGCCACTTCCTCCACCACCGTCTGGGCGGCGTCGTTTCCGGCGCGGGCTGCTTCGAAGACCGCTCCTGCGTCTGCGCGGCCGTCCGCGAGCGCCTCGGCCTGCGGCTCGAGTCGCTTGAGCTCGGCAGTGGCGGCCTGCCCGCACGGGTCGAGGTAGGGGACGAGCCGACCCGGCTGGTAGCCAGGACCGAGGCGCGAGGCGTCCCGGCGCGGGGCGAGGCGGTCACCCTGCGCGTGCGTCCCGACGAGGCGCATCCGTTCGACGCCGAGAGCGGCGCTCGCCTCGGCGCCTGAGCCGCTCGAAGGTCCTCCGAGACGCCTCCTAGAATGGCTCGTCCGATGCCCGAGGCGCCCTTCGTCCACCTGCACGTCCACTCGGAGTACTCGATCCTCGATGGCGCCTGCCGCATCCCGGGGCTCGCGGCGCGGGCGGCCGAGCTCGAGATGCCGGCGGTCGCGCTCACCGACCATGGCTCGCTCGCCGGCGCGGTCGAGCTCTACCAGGAGGCGGGCAAGCAGGGCGTCAAGCCGATTCTCGGCTGCGAGCTCTATGTCGCCGAGGACCGCCTGGCTCAGAGGAAGGGCTACGCCCACCTCACACTCCTGGCCGAGGACAACACCGGTTACGGGAACCTGATCAAGCTCGCCTCCGCCGGCTACCTCGAGGGTTACTACTACAAGCCGCGTGTCGACTGGGAGCTGCTCGAACGGCACTCGCAGGGACTGGTCGCGCTCTCGGGCTGCCTCTCGGGACGCGTGTGCAAGGCGCTGGAGGAGAACCGCGGCGAGGACGCGCGCCGCGACCTCGACCGCCTCGCGCAGATCTTCGGGCGCGATTCGACCTACGTCGAGATGCAGAACGCCGGCCTCGAGATCCAGGCGAGGATCAACCCGGCCCTGACGAAGCTGGCCGGCGAGGCGGGGCTGCCGCTCGTCGCGACCGGCGACGTCCACTACCTCCGGCACGAGGACGCGCAGGCTCACGAGGCACTGCTGTGCATTCAGTCGGGCGACTCGCTCAAGAACCCGAACCACTGGAAGTTCGACACCGACCAGTTCTTCTTCAAGTCGCCGGCGGAGATGGCGCTCGACTTCCCGGGCCACGAGGAGGCGATGCGGCGCACGCTGGAGATCGCCGAGCGCTGCAACGTCGAGCTCGAGCTCGGCAAGATCCTGCTGCCGCGCTTCCCCGTGCCGGAAGGCAAGGACGCGTTCGACTACCTCGTCGAGCTCTGCGAAAAAGGCCTGGAAAAGCGCTACGAACGGCCGACGTCCGAGCTCCAGGAGCGCCTGCGCTTCGAGTTGAAGACGGTCAAGGAGATGGGCTTCGCCGACTACTTCCTGATCGTCTGGGACTTCGTCTCCTTCGCCAAGCGCAACGGCATCCAGGTCGGCCCCGGCCGAGGCAGCGCGGCCGGCTCGCTCGCGGCCTACTGCCTCGAGATCACCGACGTCGACCCGATGGAGTACGGCCTGCTCTTCGAGCGCTTCCTCAACCCAGGGCGCAAGTCCATGCCCGACATGGACATCGACTTCGCCGTCGCCGGGCGCGACCGCGTCATCAACTACGTCGCCGAGAAGTACGGGCGCGACCGGGTCGCGCAGATCATCACCTTCGGGACGATGATGGCCAGGGCTGCCGTCCGCGACGCCGGCCGTGTGCTCGAGATCCCCTACGGAACCGTCGACAAGGTCGCGAAGCTGATCCCGGAGGGACCGAAGATCTATCTCGACGACTGCCTCAAGCCGGGCGCGGAGCTGAAGCAGGCCTACGACGCCGATCCGCTGGTGAAAGAGATCGTCGACCTCGCGAAGCCGCTGGAAGGGCTCGTGCGCCAGGACTCGATCCACGCCGCCGGGGTCGTGATCTCCGACCGCCCGCTGACCGACGTCGTCCCGCTACAGCAGAAGGGCTCCGACCAGGAGGTCGTGACCCAGTTCAAGATGGGCGACGTCGAGGCGCTCGGCCTCTTGAAGATGGACTTCCTCGGCCTGCGGAACCTCGACGTGATCGACAAGACGCTCGACCTGATCGGCGGCCTGGAAATCACCAAGCTGCCGCTGGACGACGCGGCCACCTACAAGATGCTCCAGCGCGGCGAGGCGACCGGCGTCTTCCAGTTCGAGTCGTCGGGCATGCGCGAGGCGCTGCGCCAGGTGAAGCCGACGGAGTTCGAAGACCTGATCGCGCTGGTGGCGCTCTACCGCCCGGGTCCGATGGGCTACATCCCGGTGTACGCGCGCCGCAAGGCCGGGCAGGAGGCGGTCTCCTACCTCGATCCGCGCCTTGAGCCGCTCACCGGCCTCACGTACGGCATCTGCATCTACCAGGAGCAGTACATGGAGATCGCCAAGCAGCTCGCCGGCTTCACGCCCGCCGAGGCCGACGACCTGCGCAAGGCGATCGGGAAGAAGATCCACGCGCTGATGGCCTCCCTCAAGGACAAGTTCCTCGAGGGGTGCGCGGCGAACTCGGTCACACCGGCGGTCGCGAACCAGCTCTGGAAGGACATGGAGCAGGCGCAGGACTACTCCTTCAACAAGTCGCACGCCGCCTGCTACGCGCTGATCGCCTACCGCACCGCCTGGCTGAAGGCGCACCACCCCAAGGAGTACATGGCGGCGCTGATCTCCTCGGTCATGAACACGAAGGACCGCGTGCCGTTCTACGTCGCGGCCTGCAACGAGATGGGCGTCGAGGTGCTGCCGCCGGACGTGAACTCCTCCGAGTGCGACTTCGCGGTCGTCGAGGGGAAGATCCGCTTCGGGCTGAACGCGGTCAAGAACGTCGGCGACGCCGCGGCGCGGGCGATCGTGCATGCGCGTGGGGAGGGCGGCGAGTTCGGCTCGCTCTGGGACTTCACCGAGCGCGTCGACCCGCAGGTGGTGAACAAGCGCGCGCTCGAGTCGCTCGTCAAGTGCGGCGCGCTCGACTCGAGCGGCGGCACTCGCCGCGGGATGCTCGAGGCGCTGGAGCACGCGCTCTCGCACGGGCAGCGGGCGCAGAACGACCGGCTCAGCGGCCAGAGCTCGCTCTTCGGAGAGGCCGAGGCGAAGCCGGAGAACCCGCCGATCGGGAACGAGGAGTTCGAGAAGAACGAGCTGTTGCGGCTCGAGAAGGAGACGCTCGGCCTCTACGTCTCGGAGCACCCGCTGGAGGCGATCAAGGCGCAGCTTCGCCGCAAGACAGACGCGACCCTCGCCGAGCTCGAGCGCAGGCGCGACGGCGAGATCGTGACCGTCGCGGGGATCGTGAGCGCGCTCAAGCAGCTGACGACCAAGAAGGGCGAGCCGATGGTCTTCATGCGGCTCGACGACGTGCTCGGCAGCGCGGAGGTCGTCGTCTTCAACTCCGTCTACGCGGCCTCGCGCGAGCTGCTGCTGGCCGACGCCGTGCTCGTCGTGAAGGCGCGGATCGACCACAAGGAAGGCGAGACGAAGCTGATCGCGCTCGAGGTCACCGCCTTCGAGGCAACGCCGGAGCGCAAGGAGGTACGGCTGAAGCTCGACGCGCGCCGGGCGCGGGCCGGGCTCATCCGCGAGCTCGCCACCGTCGTGAAGGACTTCCCCGGCGAGGCTCCCGTGGTGCTCGACCTCGTCACCTCCGAGGGCCCGCGCACCTTCCAGTTCGGCCCGGACTACAAGGTCAAGCCGGAGCCCGACTTCTTCGCCGAGGTGAAGGCGATCCTCGGCGAAGCGGCCGTCGCCTAGGAGGGTTTGGCGGAATAGCGCTCGTGCCCCGGAGGCACGGCCGATGTTTTCGTCAAGCCCTCCCTACTAGGCCAGGCCGCTCTCGCGGAGCTCCGCGAGCGCCTGCTCCGACTTCGGCAGCACCAGGCCCATCCCACGCATCACCTCGGGTGTCTTCGAGAACTGGATGTCCCCGTAGGCGACGACCTGGAGGTGGTTGCCCCATGGGTCGAGGAAGTCAAGGCCGCGGCCGGGAAGGATCTCGGCGCCCGCCTCCTCGAGCGCGGCGCGCACCGCCGGCTTGTCGTCGACGACGAGGCCGAAGTGCCGGTCAGTGTCGGCCGGCTGCGAACGACCCTGCGAGAGGGCGATGAACTGATCGCCCATCTGCAGGAAGGCCATGTGCGGGAAGTCGGCCTCGCGGACGAGCTCGAACTCGAAGATGCGGCCGTACCACTCGAGCGCCTGCTCCAGGTCGTCGACCTCGAGCGCGACGTGGTTGATCCCGACGAGCCTCGGCACGACTCCGAGCCTACTCGCTGCGCTCGAGGATCTCGCGCAGGTGATCCGGGCTGATGTTGCCGCCGCTCAGAACCAGCGCGACACGCTTCCCGGCGAGCCGGTCGCGAAGCTTCAGCGCGGCCGCGAGGGGCGCGGCCCCGGCGGGCTCCGCGAGGTTGCGCGTGCACTCCAGCATCTGGACGACCGCCCGTTCCAGATCGCCCTCGCTGACGAGCAGGAAGTCGTCGAGCCGTTCCCAGAGGATCTGCTGTGGGAGCTCGAAGGCGACGCGTGTGGCCAGTCCTTCGGCGCGGGTGCCCATCCGATCCTCGACCAGGCTGCGCGAGACCCACGAGCGGTAGGCTGCCGGCGCCGCGTCCGACTGGACGCCGATCACCTCGATCGAATCCCGGACCGCCTTCGCGGCGATGCAGGCGCCTGCGGCGCCGCTACCGCCGCCGATCGGCACGATCACGACGTCGATCTCCGGCTCCTCTTCGAGGATCTCGAGCGTCTGCGTCCCTACACCGGCGATCAGGAGCGGCTCGTTGCCCGAGTGGATGTAGCGGTAGCCGTGCTCGGCCGCCAGCTCCTCGCAGTGTTCCCGCGCCTCGTCGAAGTCCCGGCCGTGGACGACCAGCTCGGCGCCGAGCGCCTGCATCGACGCGAGCTTGACCGGGTTCGCGCCCTTGGGGACGCACACGATCGCGCGGACGCCGAAGAGGCGCCCCGCGAAGGAGATCGACTGGCCGTGGTTTCCGGTCGAGGCGGTGATCACGCCTCGCCGGCGCTCCGCCTCGTCCAGCCGCGAGACGAGGTTGACGCCCCCGCGGACCTTGAACGCGCCGATCGGCTGGTGGTTCTCGTGCTTCACCCAGGCCTCGGCGCCGACCAGCTCGCTCAGCGCGGGATAGGTGTAGAGCGGCGTGGGGCGCAGGTACGGCGCGATCTGCCGCCGCGCCGAGAGCACGTCCAAGAAGGTCGGCTCGTGCCAGTCCACGGATGACAATCTACGGGGCTCCGGATCGGTGTACGCTCGTCGGAGATGACCACGAAGTGGATCTGGGCCACGCTTGCGATCGTCGCGATGTGGGCGGCGGTCGTTCTCGTCGGGATCTACGGGCCCGACGTCGTCGTCGACAACGCCACGGACCACGTCCGCGTGCCGGCTCTTGCGATCGTGGTCGCGGTGTGCGCGTTCGTCGCGACGCTCGTCCTCGCCTGGCGCGGGTTCAGCGAGCCTCGGACACCGGCTGGGATCGCAGCTCCGCCCGCCCGTACGGACGACGCTGAGCTCGATGACGCGGGGGCGAGCGGCTAGACGCCGCTCATCCGTGCGCCGAGCTCGAGCGAGACCTCGAATTTCTCGACCGACAGCACCGATCCGTCGACGGCGCCGGCCGCTCTGTTTCGCGCGGAGCGGGCGGTGGGCTCGCTGTCCTCCAGCGCCGCGTCGCTCTCCCAGAGCGTGACGGTCATCGTCCGGCCGTCCTCGTGGTCGATGAGAACGTAGCCCCCCGCGAAGCCATCCAGCTGTTCGACCTCCTTGCCTGCTTCGGAGAAGGCATCGATGGCATCGGTGAGGCGATCTTGGCTCACCTCGTACCGTGCAACACGTGCCAGCATGGGGCGGAACCCTAGCGCACCGTGCGGTGTAGAACGGCCAGTGGTGGACCGGCCACTGGACGACGCGGAGCTCGTCGAGCGCGCCAAGCGGGGCGACCTTCGCGCGTGGGAGACCATCGTGCGCGGATACCAGGGACTCGCCTTTCGCACCGCCTACCTGTTCAGCGGGAACGCGGCCGATGCCGAAGAGGCGGTCCAGGACGGCTTCGTGAAGGCCTACCGCGCCCTCGGTCGTTTTCGCCGCGGCGCGCCGCTTCGACCCTGGCTGCTGCGCATCGTCTCGAACGAGGCGCGCAACCGGCGCCGTTCGGCCGGCCGGCGCGAGGCCCTCGCGCTGCGCGTGGCCGCTGCAGACCGCCCGGGGGACGCGGTCCCGTCCCCCGAGGCGGCCCTGATCGCGGGCGAGTCCCGCGAGACCTTGCTTGCGGCCGTGAACGTGCTGTCGGAGGAGCACCGGCTCGCGATCGCCTGCCGCTACTTCCTCGAGCTCTCCGAGGAGGAGACCGCTGCGGCGCTGGGGGTCAGGCGCGGCACGGTCAAGTCGCGCCTCGCGCGTGCGCTCGCGCGCCTGCGGGAGGAACTGGGGGAGGAGGCCGAGTGAACGAGCTCGAGCAGCGCCTGCATCTGCTCGGCCGGGAGCTCGAGTACCCGCCCGCGCCCGACCTGGCCGCGGCCGTCCTCGCCCGGCTCGACCGCCGGCCGTTCCCGTGGCGGACGGTGCTCGCGATCGCATGTGCGGTCCTGGCAGTGGCGGTCATCGCGGCCTTCGCGGTGCCCCAGGCGCGGACGACGATCCTGAAGTGGTTCCACCTCCGCGGCGTCTCCGTCGAGCGGGTCGAGACGCTGCCGCCCGCGGTCGAGCGCTCGCAGGCGCTCGGGCTGGGCCGCGCTCTCTCGCGCCCCGAGGCCGAGCGGGCCGTCGGCTTCCGGCTCGCGCTGCCGCCGCTCGGGGGCAAGCCGCGCCGCGTTTACGTCCTCGACGACGCGCTGGCGTCGGTGATCCTGCGTGCGGAAGGCCGCTCGATCCTGCTGTCCCAGTTCCGCGCGGTGAACTTCGACCTGCTGAAGAAGTCCGCCGTCGGGACGACGGTGGTCGAGCCTGCGCACGTGAACGGCGACCCCGGCCTCTGGCTCGAGGGCTCGCCGCACGCGCTCACGTACTTCGACCGCCGGGGAGTGTTCCGCCAGCGAACCGTCTTGATTCGGGGCAACGTCCTGCTCTGGGTGCACGGCCCGGTCACGCTCCGTCTGGAGGGCAAGCTCACGAAGGCTCAAGCCCTCGAGCTCGCGCGGTCGATCCGTTAAGAATGCGTTAGATCCCCCGGCAGGGGGAGATCCGGGGCGCCGCGATCACCGAATTAGCACTACATGACTGCGGCTGAGCTTTCCGTTTCCATAGAAACCGAGCAAGAGAAGGTCGAGCACTGGCGGGCCGAGGAACTGGTTCGGGCCGGCTACGACCCGAGCGACGCGCTCGCCCTGGCTGCCCGGCACGACATCGACCTGCACTTCGCGGTCGAGCTGATCCAGCAGGGCTGCCCGTACGAGACCGCGATCGAGATCCTGATCTAGCCCGATCGAGTCTCATAGGCAGGCGTTGAGGCCGGTGGGCAGAATGTGCCCCCGGTGATCCGCGCCTCCATACCTTCCCCGCACACCGGGACGATCGATCTCGGGCCGCTGACGATTCACATGTACGGCCTGATGCTGCTACTCGCGATCGCGGCGTGCATCTGGCTCACCGGCGTGCGCTGGACGCGCCGCGGCGGCGACTGGGATCTCGTCCTCAAGGTCGCCGTCTGGGGCGTGGCCGCCGGGATCGTCGGCGCGCGCGCCTACCACGACATCACGAGCTGGAGCGAGGTCTCGAGCCCGAAGTGGAAGGGAATCTTCGCGGTCTGGGAGGGTGGTCTCGGCGTCTGGGGCGGGATCCTGCTCGGCTGCCTCGTGGGCGCGTACATCGTCCACCGCGAGGGCGCCAGGGTGCGCGACTTCATGGA
>DATAOV010000033.1:0-3163 GCA_036265535.1 Gaiellaceae bacterium
AGTTCCTGCGCCGGGGCCTCTTCGAACCGAACCTCGAGCGCGTGCGGGATCTGCTCGGGGCTCGGCGTGACGCGATGCTCGACGCGCTCGACCGTGAGCTCGACGGCCGCTCGCGATGGAACCGGCCCGAGGGCGGGTACTTCCTCTGGCTCGAGCTCCCCGAGGGCGCCGACGCGGCCGAGCTGTTGACCCGTGCGGCCGAAGGCGGCGTGACGTTCGTCCCCGGTGTCGACTTCGGAGGTCAGCCCAACTCGATGCGACTGGCGTTCAGCTTCGTTTCGCCGGCCGAGATCGACGAGGGTGTACGGCGCCTCGCGCGCCTACTGGCGGCGGCGCCGGCGGCGGTGTAGCTGCGAAACGAGCACACCGAGCAGCACACCGAGCGCAACGCTGAGCAGGATCACCCAGATCAGCGACGTCCGAGCGGTCGCGAGGACGAAGTGGACGCTGACGTCCTTGTCGTTTTCGAGGACGAAGGCGATGGAGTAGGCGATCAGAAGCGCCAGCAGCACGATCGCCACGTACAGGCGCGGCTGCCACTGCCTGCCGAACCCGTCGGGCTGGTCCTCGAGCGCCCGCTCCTCCTCCGGCGGCCCGGCGGGCGGTTCGCGCTCGTCCTGCACGGCGCCGTAGTCTAGGCAGCCGAGCGACCGGCCACGGTCGCGACGGGCCGCGGCACGAGCCGTGGTTGCCGCGGGGGTACGAGCGCGCCGCGGCTAGGAGCCCTGAAGGTGGGGCACGGGGCGTCGAGGGTGAGTGCGCAGAGACCGGCCCGGTGGAAATAGCAATCGCCGCATGTTGGTTGATTCGTTTTGCTCACGCCCCGTTTTGCTCCCCTCGCTCGCCTGCCGAATTAGTGCGGGATGATAGGCGTCGGCCGGGGCGAATCAAGACTTGCCTGTGGAGAAAACAATGCAATTTCCGGCACTTTTGAATTTGCCGAAAACTACGGTTTCCTACCCTTCTCGGGGCAACGTTGCCAGCGCCCGCAACGCCTGTGGAAAGTTCTTCACAGGGATGATCCGCAGCCCGTCCGCATAGCGCCGGGCCTCACGCGCGTTCGCGCCGGCAGGCACGAGGAAGACGTCCACACCCGCACGGCGCACCCCGAGCGTCTTTTGCTTCACGCCGCCGATCGGGCCGACCGTCCCGTCAGGATCGAGCGCCCCCGTGGCGGCGACCTTGTGGCCGTGGGTGACGTCGCGGCCGAGCTCCTCGAGAATGTCGAGCGCGAATGCGAGGCCGGCGGAGGGTCCGCCGACGCCACCCGCGTCGATCTTGATCTTCACCGGCAGCGTCACGTGGAGCGCGTCGCGGGCGGAGACGCCGATGAGCGCCCGGTTCGGGTACTGCGGGTCGGCGACGGTCTTGATTTTCGCCGACCGGACCTTGCCGTCGCGACGGTAGGTGATGCGCACGGCGTCCCCCGGCCGGTGCTTGGCAAGGACGGCGCGGAGCCGGATGACGGACGTCACTTTCTGGCCGTCCGCGGAGAGGATCACGTCGCTCGTTCGCAGCACCTTCGACGCCGGCGCGTCGGGATCGACCAGGACGATCGTCACCCCGTCGCTGCGGGCGCGGACCTTGTAGCCGAGGTGCTGGAGTGCGACGACCGCGGCGACCTTTTGCGACCGGACCATGTCCTGCACGCCGATCTGCTGCTCGACGGCCGACGGGATCGGCGGCGCCGGCACCAGCGACGACCCGTCTGCGCGCGCGAACGGGAAGAGGCGTTCGAGCAGCCGCGCCTCTCGCTCCCGCACGTCGACGAAGTAGATCGGGCCCGGCGCGTGATGCGGCTTCTCGCCGGGCACTGTCACCAGCGGGTCGGCCGGGTGGGCCGGGTCGACGAGGCGGATGTCGTAGCCGCTTGCGGGAGCGAGCCAGAGCACGAACGCAGCCGCTGCAAGGAGGAAGAGGCCGCTCGCCGCGAGCCGGCCCGGCGAGAACCAGCGCATCACATCGAGGATATGCGGCTCAGAGCAGGCTGCGCGTCAGTCCGCCGTCGACCGGGATCACGGCGCAGGTGACGTAGCTCGCGGCGTCGGAGGCGAGGAAGCACACGACCTCGGCTACCTCGCGCGCCTGGCCGAAGCGGCGGAGGGGGATCTTGTCGAACTCGTCGGCGCGTGGCTTGCCCTGGAATCTCTCCGCCAGTCGCGCAGTCTCGATCATCCCGGGCGCGATCGTATTGACAGTGATCTTCAGCGGCCCCACCTCGCGGCCGAGTGCCTTCGCCCACCCGACCACGCCCGGGCGGATGGCGTTCGAGAGCGCGAGGTTCTCGATCGGCTCGCGCACCGAGCTCGATTCGATGTTGATCACGCGCCCGCGGCCGCTGCGCTCCAGCTGCGGGAGGCAGAGCTCGGTCAGCCGGATCGCGGAGAGGAGGAGGAGCTCGACCGCATCCTCCACCTGCTCGTCCTTGAGGCCGACCGCAGGGGTGCGCGGCGGGCCGCCGCTGTTGTTGACGAGGATGTCGATCGCGCCGAAGGCCTCGAGCGTACGGTCGACGAGTCGCTTGAGGTCCGCGGGATTGCGGACGTCCCCACGGACGGCCATCGCCCCGAGGCGCTCCGCCTCGCGCTCGAGAAGCTCGCGTCGCCGCGCGAACATCGCGACGTTCACGCCCTCGGCGACGAGCAACTCGGCGATCGCGAGCCCCATCCCCTCCGACGCCCCGCAGACGATCGCCGTGCGCCCGGTCAGCCCTAGGTCCATTGAGCCTTCCGCGACCGCTGGTTGTTCACGCGCGCATCCCCACCCTGGGTGGGGTTGAAGGTTCCACCCGCCACCCGCTGCGAGCGTACCGCGCGATTTGTGCCGTGTCTGTGCCTGCGTTGTGACGACTTCGCGCCAAAACCGGCGGCGACCGATCCGCGGCCCGAAGCGATCACGCCGCTAGGTCGAGAGCACGCCGACGACTTCGCGCACGGCCTCGGCCGACGCGTTCAGGGCCTCGCGCTCGTCGTCGCCCAGCTCGAGCTCGACGATCTCTTCGATTCCACCCGCACCGAGCTTTACCGGGACGCCCATGTACAGCCCCTCGATCTCGTACTCGCCCTCGAGGTAGGCGGTGCAGGGCAGCACGCGGTGCTCGTCGAGCATCACCGCGTCCACCATCTGCGCGGCCGCGGCGCCGGGCGCGTACCAGGCGGACGTC
>DATAOV010000034.1:0-38122 GCA_036265535.1 Gaiellaceae bacterium
TCGTCCCGTGCAACTCGAGCACAGTCCCGACCTCGACCTGGGCCTGGGCGAGCCGCTCGCGCTCGGCCTTGACGTCATCCACGTCGAGCGTCGCGACGGGGCTCTCCTCCCCGGGCTCGGGCTCGCCCTCCCCGATCGCGATCTCGGTCTCGCCGCGATCGAGCGCGATCCAGCCGTCGTCCTCGTCCACGAACGTCTCGGTGAAGCCCAGGACGCCCGTGTAGAAGTCCCGCGCCGCGCCGAGATCGCGGACTCGGTACCAGATCCTCACAACATCAAAGCGGGCTCCTCCAGGAACGACTTCACGGTCCGGAGGAAGTCCGAGGCGGTCGCGCCGTCGAGGGCACGGTGGTCGCTGGTCAGGGTCATCGTCATCATCGGTCGCACGACGAGCTCCCCGTCTTCGGCGACGGGCCGGTCTTCGACCGTGCCGACTGCGAGGATCGCGGCCTGTGGCGGGTTGAGCACCGCGACGAACTGCTCGACGCCGTACATGCCGAGGTTCGAGATCGTGAACGTGCCGCCGTCGAGATCCTCTTGCTTGAGCTTCCCGCTGCGGGCGCGCTCGACGACGTCGATCCTCGCGGCGGCGATCTCCGCGATTGTCCGCCGGTCGGTGCCGCGGATGACCGGGACGACCAGCCCGTCGGGAATCGCGACGGCGAGCCCGATGTCGGCGCTCGGGTAGCGCTCGATCGCCTCGCCCGTGAAGCGGGCGTTGACGGCTCGGTGGCGCATGAGCGCGGCGGCACTCGCCTTGGTGAGGATGTCGGTCAGCGTGGGCCTGAGGCCCTCTCCCGCGAGCTCGGTCAGACGCGCGTGCAGCTCGGTCGCCCGGGTCATGTCGGCCGACATCGAGATCTGGAACGCGGGCGCCTGCCACGCCTCGGTCAGCCGCCGCGCGATCGTGCGCCGCACCGACGAGAGCTGCTCCACCTCGACCTCTCCGGTCGGAGCCGTCGCCGGTGCCGCGGCCCGGGCCGCTGCACCCGCCTCGGCCCGCTCGACGTCCTCCGCCACGATCCGCCCTTCCGGCCCCGTACCCGAGAGCGCCGCCAGGTCGATCCCGCGCTCGCGCGCGATCCGACGCGCCAGCGGCGAGGCCTTCACCCGACCACCGTCACGCGTGGGCGCGGGCTGCCGCGGCGCCTCTTTGATCGACGCCTCGCGCCCGCGCTCGCGCTCCTCCTCTCGCGCTTGGCCGGGCGAGCCCTCTTCCTTCGAATTCTCGTCGACCTCCTGGGCGGCCGCCCCGTTCCCGCTCACGTCGACCACCACCTCTTCGCCCTCCTCACCGATGACGGCGATCGTCTGGCCGACCGGCACCTCGCCCTCCTGCACGGCGATCTTCAGCAACACCCCCGAGGCCTCCGCCTCGACCTCCTGCGTCACCTTGTCGGTGTCCAGCTCGTAGAGCGGCTCGCCCTTCTCGACGCGCTCACCCTCGGACTTCAGCCACTTGACGATCGTGCCGGACTCCATGCCCTGACCCAGGCGCGGAAGCTTGACCTCGTCAGCCACGAGCGACCGTCCGGCGGATCGCCTCGAGCACGTCGGCCTTGTGCGGCACGACGAACTCCTCCATCATCGGGGCGAACGGCAGAGGCGCGAATTTCGCGCCCACGCGCTCGACCGGAGCGTCGAGCCAGTCGAACGCCTTCTCCTGCACGATCGCCGCCACCTCGGCGCCGAAGCCCATGCGCGTGACCGCCTCGTGCGCCACCACGGCGCGATTCGTCTTCTTGACCGACGCGATCAGCCCGTCCTCGTCGAGCGGCAGCAGCGTCCGTGGGTCGTAGACCTCCACCGAGATGCCCTCCTGCTCGGCCTCCTCGGCGGCGGCGAGCGCCTCGTGGACGAGGCGGCCGGTCGCAACAACGGTCACGTCCGCGCCCTCGCGGTGCACGCGCCCATGGCCGAGCGGGATCGGCTCGAGCTCGTCGGGAACGTCCTCCTTCAGCCCGTACAGCGTGCGGTGCTCGAAGAACATCACCGGGTTGTCGTCGTAAATCGCCGACCAGAGCAGGCCGCGTACGTCGGTCGGCGTTGAGGCAAAGACGACCTTCAGCCCGGGCACGTGGACGAACCAGCTCTCGATCTGCTGCGCGTGCTGGGCACCGGGCGACCAACCGGCCCCGCCCTGGGTGCGGATCGTCAGGGGCACCTTCAGCTGCCCGCCCGACATCGAGCGGTGCTTGGCCGCCTGGTTGACGATCTGCTCCATGGCGAGCGTCGTGAAGTCCTCGTACATGATCTCCACGACCGGCCGCATGCCCTGCATCGCCGCCCCGATCCCGGCTCCGGCGATCGCCATTTCCGAGATCGGGGTGTTGCGCACCCGCTCCGCGCCGAACTCGTCGAGCATCCCCGCTGTGACCCCCATCGAGCCGCCCATCTCGGCGATGTCCTCGCCCATGATGAAGACGTCGTCGTCGGCCCTCATCGCCTGCGAGAGGGCATCGCGAACCGCCTCGCGGTAGGACAGCTCAGGCATAGACGTTCTTCAGCGCGTCCTCGGGCTTCGGATCCGTGCCCGCCTTCGCGAACTCGACCGAGGCGTCCACGAGCTCGTGCGCCTCCCGGTCGAGCTCCTCGAAGTCGGCCTCCGAGATTCCGATCCGCTCGCGCAGCTTCTCGATCGGATCCTGCGTCTCGCGTGTCTCCTGAAGCTCCTCCTTGTCGCGGTAGACCTGCGGGTCGCCGATGTAGTGGCCGACGAGCCGGTAGGTGTTCGCGAGCAGGAAGACCGGGCCCTTGCCGTCCCGGGCGTGCTTGAGCGCGCGGCCGGCGGCCTTGTGCACAGCCTCGACGTCCTGGCCGTCGACGGTGATCGAGTGCATCCCGAAGGCGACGGCGCGCTTGCTCAGGTCCTCGATCGGAAGCTGCTGGCTGGCAGGCGTCGACTCGGCCCAGTGGTTGTTCTCGCAGACGAAGACCGCGGGCACCTGCCAGAGCTGCGCCAGGTTGAGCGCCTCGTGGAAGGTGCCGATGTTGGTGGCCCCGTCGCCGAAGAACGCGACCGCGACCCGGGGTTCCTTGCGCAACTTGAACGCGAGCGCCGCGCCCGTGATCGCGGGCAGCCCGCCCCCGACGACGGCGTTCGCGCCCAGATTCCCGCGCTCGACGTCGTAGAGGTGCATCGAGCCGCCGTAGCCGTGGGAACAGCCCTCGATCTTCCCGTAGAGCTCCGCCATGACCGCGTTCGGATGGGTCCCGCGCGCAAGCGTGTGGCCGTGCGCGCGGTGGGTCGAGGCGAAAACGTCGCCGTCGTCCATGGCCTGGCAGACACCGACGGCGACGGCCTCCTGGCCGATGGCGACGTGGAGGAAGCCGGGCAGCTCCCCGGCTCGGAACCGCTCCTCGACCTTCTCCTCGAAGCGCCTGATCAGGAGCATCTCGCGCAGGAAATCGCGCAGGCGATCGTCCGACAGCGTGCCCCTCGCTTTCCGCTCGACCTTGGCCATTCGCCTGAGTTTATGCTCCGGCTCATGGCTCTCGTCGACCAGTGGAAGGCGATCCGGCAGGGCCTTCCGGATCGCGACGCGGACCTGCGGATCGCCAATCAGTGGCGGGCGATCCAGCAGGATCTGCCGGAACGCTGGGGCGAGGCGCGCCTGCGACTGGAGGTGGCCGACCACGCGGAAGCTGCGCGCGCGGCCGCGCTGCTCGCGCCGGCAAACGCGACGCGGCGGGGAACGGTGATCTGGATCTACGTCTCGCGAGTCGGGGGCGTCGCCGTGCCGGACCTCGTCCTCCGCCTCCTGGAGCGGCTCGACCGCGAGGGGATCGAGGGCAAGCTGAAACTGGTCGACGCGACCGAGGGTTCGACACCTGCCGCCGCACGGAAGCTGCCCACCCTCACCGAGCAGTGGGACGCGCTGGCCGCGGAGCTGCCCGAAGACTGGAGCGACCTCTGGCTGGAGATCGAGCTGACCTCGAGCGACCACCTGGAACGCGGCGCGCTCCTACTCGCGCCCGTGAACCCCGCGCGGGCGGGCGAGCGGCTTGCCTTTCGCTTCCGAGTGGCGCGGAGGTTCGGCTACGGCGCCTCGCCGGAGATGATGCGCCGCTGTCAGGAGCGGCTCGACGGCGAAGGGATCAAGGGCAGGCTTCGAATCCTGCGCGCCCTCTCCGACACGAAGCCGGTCGCGACGCAGGGACCGGTCTGGTACGTGGGCGGACGTTCGGTCTGAGCGGTGGCCGAGCCGGTTGCCTGGTTCCTGATTGAGAAGCACTGGACGGCAGTCGGCTCCGACGGCAAGGGGTTCGGCAAGGTCGAGGAGGTCCTCGGTGATACGAGCCTCGACATCTTCAGCGGGCTGGTCGTCGGCACGGGCCTGCTGCATCGCCCGCGCTACGTGCCGGCCGAGCTCGTGTCCGAGATCGTCGAGGGCCGCGTGACGCTTTCGATCGGCAAAGACGAGTTCACGCGGCTCGAAGAGTACGAGAAGCCGCCGCCGAAGGAGGGCTAGCTCTCGATCGCGGCCGCGAGCTCGCGCGCGACCGCTCGGGCCTCGCCCGGGCCGTTCGTGATCACGAGGCACGTATCGTCGCCGGCCAGGGTGCCCACGATCTTCGGATGCTCCAAGCGGTCGAGGGCGCGCGCAATCGCCGGCGCCGAGCCAAGTTCGGACTGGACGACGACGATGTTCTGCGCCGCGGTCGCGCGCACGCCGAACTGGCGGAGCACGCCCGAGAGCGCCTCGCGCGGATCGCGCCGGGGCGCGCCCGGCAGGACGTAGCGCGGGCGGCCGAGCGCGTCGCTCGCCTTCTCGAGGCGCAGCTCCCGGATATCGCGAGAGATCGTGGCCTGGGTGATGTGGCATCCCGCCTTGGCCAGGGCCTCCGCCAGCTCGTGCTGGCTGCCGACGCGGCGACGCGACACGATGCTTGAGATCAGCCGCTGCCGCTCGGCCTTGGCGAGCGGGCGCGCCTCGGGGTCCACACGGTTACAGTAGCCCCTAGGTTTGGCCGAGTCATCGTCAGGCAACCAAACGGGGATGCTGCGCAAGCTTCTCTGGACAGGTCTCCTCGCAGGCCTCTCGGCCGCGGCGACGCTTGCTGCCCGCCGGGCCGCCACACAGCTTTGGCGCACCGCGACGGGTGAGGCGCCTCCGGTGAAGAAATGACCAAGGCCGATCACGCAGTCGAAAAGGGCGCGAACCGCCTGGAGCATCTGGCCGGCAAGGCCGCCGCTCGCGGCGACGGCGTCGGCGAGTGGCTGGCCGAAGAGCTGAAGAACGACGCCGCCTTCCTGCGCAAGCTGAAGCCGAGCCTGATCAAGGCGCGAGCCCGAGGGAAGCAGGCGAAGGACGCCCCGCCGCCGAGCGCCCCGTCGGGCCCACAGCTAGCGGACAGCAGCCCGAAGATGAAGAAGAAGAAGGAGAAGAAAAAGCGCCGCCGGAACCGCAAGGGGCCCCCGCCGATCGTCATCGTCGGCGCGGCGCTCGCTGCCGGCGTCCTCCTGGCCAAGGTGATCGACTGGAGAGGCCATGCACACCCAAGAGACTGAGCGCGAGCCGACTGAGCGCGAGCCGTCGGGCGCCAACGAGCGCGAAGCCCAGGGCCTCGGCGTCGCGGCCAAGCAGCTCGCCGAGCGCGCAAGCACCCTCATCCGCCTCGAGCTCGAGCTCGCGGGTCTCGAGCTCAAACGGAAGGCCAGTCTCCTCACGACCGGGATCGCCCTCGCCGCGGGCGCTGCAGTACTCGTGTTCTACGGGGTCGGGTTCGGCCTCGCGGCGATTGCAGCCGGAATCGCGACCGCAACCTCGGTCTGGCTCGCGCTCCTGATCGTCACCCTGGGGCTCGTGCTCGTCGCCGGCCTGCTTGCCGCCTTCGCCGTACGCGCGATCAAGAAGGCGACGCCGCCGGTGCCGGAGCAGGCGATCCAGGAGGCGAAGCTGACGACGGAGGTGCTGAAGCACAATGGCCACGGCTAACGGCCGCACAGCCGAGCAGGTGCGCCTCGACATCGAGGCCGAACGCGAGCGCCTCGCCGCCTCGCTCGAGGACGTGCGCGCCGGCATGGACGTGAACGCGAAGCTGAAGGGCAAGGTGCCCGCGGCGGCCGCGGGAGCACTCGCGCTCGGCTTCGTCGTCTCCGGCGGGATCGGGGCGACCATGCGCCTGCTGATGCGGCGCAGCCGGGAGGGCAGGACGAAGGCACGCTTCGGCCCGTTCTCCTTTGTCGACCGCGACTAGCCGCGAGGGCGGGCGGGCGCCCGCGAGCCCGTTCCGGCTGTCCTGGCGCGAATGGGCGGACGTCTTCAAGCGCACCGGCAAGCAGTTCCTCGCGGACGACTGCATGGGGCTCGCGCAGCAAGTCGCCTTCAGCTCGCTGCTTGCGTTCCTGCCGACGGTCGTCCTGCTGATCGGGCTGCTCGGGCTCTTCGGCAGCGGCGCGTTCAACGAGGTCGAGCGCTTCGTCGGCACGGTCGCCCCGAGCGGCGTCACGGACATAATCGAGCTAGCGAAGAAGGATGCGGCCGACAACAAGACCGGCTCGGCCATCGCGTTCGCCGTCGGCACCTTGGTGGCGCTTTGGGCCGCGAGCGGCGCAATGGGCGCGGTCATGAAGGCCGTCAACCGCGCGTACAACCGCATCGAGACGCGTCCGTTCTGGAAGCAGCGCGTGATCGCGATCGTGCTCGTGGTCGCGACCGGCTTCGTCACCGCGGGCATGTTCCTGCTGATCGTTTTCGGCGGCAGCCTCGGGGACGCGATCGTCTCCCAGACCGGCCTCGGCAGTGGCTTCAAGACGTTCTGGAACATCGCGCGCTGGCCGATCGCGTTCGTCGCGGTGCTGCTCTTCTTCTCGCTGGTCTACTACCTCGCGCCCAATGTAGAGCACCGCAATTGGCGGTGGATCTCCCCCGGGACCCTGATCGGGTCGGTGCTGTGGCTCGTGCTCTCGGGGCTGTTCGCCCTCTACGCCAGCTTCTCCGGCTCGTACGCGAGGACGTACGGCTCGGTCGCCGGGGCGATCATCCTGCTGTTGTGGCTCAACTACAGCGCCTGGGCGATTCTCTTCGGCGCCGAGCTGAACGCCGAGCTGGACCGGCAGGCAAACATCAATGCGGCCGGAGGCCCCAGCGCGGGGCTCGTCAAGCCGGCGCGAAGAGGATCTAGCTGACCTTGAAGGTCTTGCGTAGCTTCTTGGTCGCGTCCGAGCGAACCGTGTAGGTCTTTCCGGCCCGCAGGGCCACCGTCCACGTGATCGTGCCGCGGAACTTGATGCCGGTCTTCTTGTTCGCGCCCGGCCCGATCAGGTGGAAGTTGTCCGCCTTGGTCGCGTCCTTGACGGTCAGCTTGTAGGTACCCGCGGAGAGCTTCTTCACCGCGGCCCCGGCGGCCGTCTTGAGTGAGATCGTCTTCCCGGGGCCGACCTTGCCCGAGAGCTTCGGCGCCGGCGGCGGCGCGACTCCGACCTGGAGCGTTCCCTTCATCTGTGTCGGATGCGCGTCGCAGTGGAAGCGGTAGGTGCCGTCCGTGAACGTCACTGTCCAGGTCTTGTCCTCGACGCTCGCCACGTCGGTCGCCATGTCGACCCCCGGACCAAAGAGGTGGAAGTTGTGCTCCGCCGACAGGTCTTGCACCTGGATCGTGTACGTGCCCGGCAGCACACGCGAGACCTTGACGCCGGAGGAGTTGTTGAGCGAGATGGAAAAGCCCGGACCGACCTTTGCCATCAGCACGGGGTCGGCCGCATGCCCCGAGCCCGGGAGCAGCACGGCGGCGAGGACGAGCGGAAACAGCAGCAGTGGTCGGAGCTTGCGCACGGTACGACCTTCCTCGACGATGAGCGGCTTCACGGTACCGCATACGGTTGCAGAGGACTATTCGGTTTTCCCGGGTAGCTCCGGAGGCTTAGACTCACCCCATGCTGCATCGAAACGAGAAGGTGGAGCTGATCAAGCGGGTTCCGCTCTTCGCCAACTGCTCCAAGCACGAGCTCGAGGAGATCGCGCACATCGCGGACGAGATCGACCTTGGCGAGGGCAAGGAGATGACGCGCGAGGGCTCGCGCGGCCGCGAGTTCTTCGTGCTGCTGGAGGGCGACGCGGACGTGACGAAGAACGGGCAGAGCATCAACAAGCTCGGAACCGGTGACTTCTTCGGCGAGATCGCGCTCGTCTCCGACACGCCTCGCACCGCGACCGTGACGGCGACCTCGCCCGTGCGCGCGCTCGTGATCACCGACCGCTCGTTCAGGCGCCTGATGGACGACTCGCCGGAGATCCAGCGCAAGGTGCTGGTCGCGCTGGCCGAGCGCCTCGCGCCCGCGGCGATCTAGGCCCGGAGCTCGGCGCCGAAGCGCTCGCGCAAGGCGGCGACGATCTTCTCGCGCAGTGCTGCCGCGTCTTCGTCCGTGAGCGTCCGCTGGGCGGACTGGAAGCTGACCGCGAACGCGACAGACTTGCGGCCCTCGCCCACCTGCTCGCCGCGGTAGACGTCGAAGGGGCGGATCGCGCGGAGCTCGGGGCCGGCGGCTTCCCGGGCCGCCTCGGCGAGCTCCGCGGCGCTGACCTCCTCGGGAACGGCGAAGGCGAGATCCTGGTGGAGCGCCGGGAAGCTGGCGACCTCGGTGTAGCGCATGTCCTCGTGGGCCTCGGCGAGCAGCGCCGCAAGGTCGAGCTCGAATGCTCCCCAGACACCTTCCAACACGGCCGGATGCAGCTCCCCAACCAGCCCGGGGCCCAGGCTCGCTGCCTTGCCCGGGTGAAAGAGCTCGTCGTTCGCCCGCTCGAAGCCCGGCTCGGCGTTCAGGGCCGCGTACAGCGTCTCGACGAGGCCCTTCGCCCGGTTCCAGCCGCCCTCGACGATCGCGGCCACGTGGACGCGCTCGTCCGGCAGGTTGTCCCCATGGCGGTACACCCGGGCGACCTCGAAGAGCGCGATCCCCTCGGCCCCGAGCTCGACATTTCGACGCGCCGCCTCGACGAGGCTCGGCAGCAGGCGCGTCCTCAGCACCGCGAGCTCGGCCGAGATCGGCTCGGGGAGGCGAAGAGCTCTCGGATCCGGGTCGTCGGGCCGCAGCGAGGGCGTGTACGTCTCGGTCAGCCCGAGGCCCACGAGCACGTCCTCGACGCGGCGACGCACCCGCTGCAGCGGCGTCAGCGCGCCGAACATCTCGCGGCGCGCAGGCAGCGTGAACGGTACGTCTTCGAGCCGTTTGCGCGCGATCTCCTCGACCACGTCCACCTCGCGCGTCACCTCCCGCGCGCGCCAGGTGGGCGTTACGACCTCCTCGTTACGGTGCTCGAACCCGAGCCGCTCGAGCCAGACCGCCTGTTCGGCCGGAGCTGTCGGGATGCCGATCAGCTCGTCGGCCCGCTCGGGTCGGTACCGGATCGCCGGGCGCTCCGGAAGCCCGTCGTTCACGTCGGTGTGCCCGACCCAGCGCGCGCCGGCGGTCTCGACGAGCAGCTGGGTCGCGAGCTTCGCCGCGGGCTCGGCCAGGTACGGGTCGACGCCTTTCTCCCAGCGGTTCGAGCCTTCGGTGCGCAGCCGCAGGCGCTCGGAGCTGCGGAAGATCGTCGTCGGTTCGAAGTTGGCCGCCTCGAGCAGCACCTCGCTCGTCGGCTCGCCGATCTCCGTCTCCTCACCGCCCATGATCCCGGCGAGCGCGACTCCCCGCTCCTCGTCGGCGATTAGGAGGTCGCCGGGCTCAAGTTCGCGCTCGACACCGTCGAGCGTGCGCAGCGTCTCTCCTGGCCGCGCCCGACGGACGATGATCTTCCCGCCCTTGAGCGTGGTCAGGTCGAATGCGTGCAGCGGGTTCCCGAGTGCGAGCATCACGTAGTTGGTCACGTCGACGACGTTCGAGATCGGGCGCATGCCGGCGTTGAGCAGCCGCGTCTTGAGCCAGATCGGCGAGGGCCCGATCTCGACGTCCCTGAAGAGCCGCCCGATGTACCGGGGGCAGCCTTCGAAGTCCTCGACCACCACGTCCGCGGGCTCGTCCCCGGCGGGCTCGGGATCCCTCCCCGGCATGGGCGCGAGCTCGAGCTCGTAGAGCGCCGCGATCTCGCGAGCGAGCCCGTAGATCGAGAGCAGGTCGGGTCGGTTCCCGGTCGACTCGACGAGCAGCACCTCCTCGACGAGCGGCAGCACGTCGCCGAGCGGCGTCCCCGGCTCGGTCTCCGGGAGGACCATGATCCCGGAGTGATCGGTGCCGAGCGCGACCTCGTCCTCGGCGAGGATCATCCCGTCCGAGAGCTCGCCGCGCACCTTGCGCTGTTCCAGCTCGAGCCCGCCGGGCAGCAGCGCCCCCGGCAGCGCTACCGCGACCGTCGCGCCGGCGCCGAAGTTCCAGGCGCCGCAGACGATCTGGCGCGGCTCGGCCTCGCCGATGTCCACGCGGCAGAGCTGGAGCCGGTCGGCGTTCGGGTGCTTGGCCGCCTCGACGACCCTGCCGACGCGGAAGAGCCCGAGGTTGCCGTTTTCGTCCGGCACCCCGCGGCGCTCGATCCCCTCGACCTCCGCCGTCGAGATCGAGAGGCGTTCGGCCAGCTCCGGGAGCGGCATCTCGAGCGGGACGTAGTCCCGCAGCCACGAGACGGGGACCCGCATCAAAACTGTGTCAGGACCCGGAGGTCCCCCTCCCAGAGCGCGCGGATGTCAGGGAAGTCGTACTTCAACTGCGCGACGCGCTCGATCCCGCAGCCGAAGGCGAATCCGCTCCACTCCGCGGGGTCGACGCCGACGTTCTCGAACACGCGCGGGTCGACCATCCCCGACCCTCCCATCTCGAGCCAGCCGGAGTAGCGGCACGTGCGGCAGCCCTCGCCGCTGCAGATCCCGCAGGAGACGTCCGGCTCCATCGAAGGCTCGGTGAACGGGAAGTAGTGGGTGCGGAAGCGGACCCGGCGCTCCGGACCGAAGATCGCCCTCATCACGTGCAGAAGCGTGCCCTTCAAGTCCGAGAGGGTGAGGCCGCGGTCGACGGCGAGCCCTTCGAACTGGTGGAAGATCGGGTAGTGCGTCGCGTCGATCGCGTCGCGGCGGTAGCAGCGGCCGATCGAGACCATGTAGATCGGCGGCTCGTGCTCCTCGAGCGCGTGGATCTGGCTCGGCGAGGTCTCGGTGCGGAGGAGATGGTGCTCGTCGAAGAAAAACGTCGCCCGCGGCGAGCGCGCCGGATGCCACGGGTCGAAGGCGAGCTTGTCGAAGTTGTACTCGGTGGTCTCGACCTCGCGGTCGTCCCGGATCTCGTACCCCAGGCCGAGGAAGGCGTCCTCAATCTGCCGGCGTGCCTGCGTGATCGGGTGCAGGTGGCCAAGCGGGAACGAGTCGCCGGGCAGCGTGACGTCGACGACGTCCTCGGTGAGCGCCCGGTCGAGCTCGGCTCGCTCGAGCTCCGTTCGGCGGGCCTCGAGCGCGGCCTCGAGCCGGTCGCGGGCGCCGTTCAGCGTCATGCCCGTGTCGCGGTCGCGCACCGCCCTCAACGCCTGCGCCAGCTCGCTCTTACGGCCGAGGTAGCGGACCCGCGCGTCCTCGAGCTCGTCGGGGCTTGCAGCGCCTGCGATCGCGCTCTGCGCCTCGGTTTCCAGGGCCTTGGGATCCACCGCGCGACTGTACCATCGGCCTCCGTGAGCACTTACGACGCCTTCGCGGCGATCTACGACGACTGGGCCTCCCACATGACTGAAGACGTGGCCTTCTACGTCGAGCTGGCCGAGGAGGCCGAGGGTCCCGTCGTCGAGCTCGCCGTCGGCAACGGCAGGGTCGCCATCCCGGTGGCCCAGGCGGTCGGCCCGGTGCTGGGGATCGACAGCTCCCAGGCGATGCTCAAACAGGCACGCGACCGCGCCGCCGAGGCCGGGGTGCCGCTCGAGGTGCTGGAGGGCGACATGCGCGAGCTCGAACTGGAACAGCACGCCGCGCTTATCTACTGCCCGTTCAGGGGCCTACTGCATCTGCCGACCTGGGCAGACCGGCGCCGGGTCTTCGATCGGGTCGCGGCCTCGCTCCAGCCGGGCGGCCGGTTCGCCTGGAACGCGTTGGCGTTCAACCCACACATCGCCGCGGCCAACGACGGCGTCTGGGCCGAGCAGGCCGGGATCCGCCATCGCGTCAACCACGTGCCCGCGGAGGCCCGGATCGACATCACGCTCGAGTCGGGGGACTCGATCTCGCTCTGGTGGCTGAACCGCTCCGAGTGGGAAGGACTGATCGACGTCGCGGGGCTCGAGGTTGAGGATCTCTACGGCTGGTTCGACCGGCGTCCGTTCGACGAGTCGAGCGAGGAGTTCGTCTGGGTGGCGCGCAAGCCGGGGTGAGCCTGTACGACTCGATCGCCGAGCTCTACGACCCCTGGAGCCGGAGCGTCACCGAGGACGTGGGCTTCTACGTCGAAGAGGCGAAGCGCGCGCGCTCGGCGGTGGTCGAGCTTGCCGTCGGCACCGGCCGAATCGCAGTGCCGACCGCGGCCGAGGGAATCCGGGTCATCGGCGTCGACTCCTCGCCGAGGATGCTCGAGGTCTGCCGGCAGCGGGCAGAGCTCGCGGGCGTGACCGAGTGGATCGACCTGCGGCTCGGAGAGCTGGAGGCCCCGCCGGTCGAGGAGCGGGTCGGGCTGGTGACCTGCCCGTTCCGCTCGTTCCTCCACCTCCTGGACGACGACGCACGTCTGCGGGCCCTCGGCGCCGCGCGAGAGCTGCTCGTGCCGGGTGGGCGGCTCGTGTTCGACGTGTTCGCACCGGGCGCGGGGGACATCGCCGACACGCACGGCCGCTGGCTCGAGCGTGAGCCGGGGATCTTCGAGCGGGCCGACTGGGATTCCCGGGCGCGGACGCTGACCTTGTCGGTCCGCGGCGACTCGGGGGCGACGACGTTCACCCTGGCCTGGCTCTCGCCGGAGGAGTGGCGCGGGCTGCTCGAGCGTGCGGGCTTCCACGTGCTCGGCTGCTTCGGCTGGTTCGACCGGCGCCCCTACGCGGGCGGCGAAGACACGGTCTGGATCGCGCGCCGGCCGCCGTGACCCTCTGAGCCACGACTCGGGGTCAGACCCTGGGTCGCGGCCGTTTGGTGTAAATCGACGTCGATTTGCCTGCTACTGTCGAAAACTTGCAAGCTGAACGCGTGCAAAAAATCGGGTTCGATCGACACGTCTCGGGGTCAGACCCCGGGTCGTGGCCAAAAACGACCGCCTAAAGCAGTTCGACCGGGTCGCCGAGGGCGATCTCGCCCGACTCGACGACGCGCGCCAGCATCCCGCGCTTGTTGTCGAGCTCGGCGCGCAGCCCTTGGCGCAGCTCGTCCATCCGGTGGCACGGATCGCAAACCATCGTGATCTCGAAGACCGCCTCGCCCGCGCGGACGCGCTGGCCGACCGGCCACTGCTGGACGTCGGTGCCCTCGACGGTCAGGTTCTCGCGAATCGCGCCCGGGTCGACGCCTACCGACTCGAGGTGCTCGCTCGAGACGAACAGGACCTCCCGCTTCGGCGGGTTGGCGTGGGCGCAGCCCTCGAGCCCCTCGCCCGCAATCGCGCGGCGCCGCTCGTGGCCGACCGAGGTCCCGCTCTTTCGCCCCGGCGAGGTCCAGATCCCGGCGATCGTCGCCATGACCGTCAGTCTACTGACGCTCCCAGCTGCCCCAGCCCGGATGCGGCGGCAGACGGCCGGGCTCGTAGTTCCAGTACTCGCGGAGATCCTCGCAGCGGCCGTCGGGCGCCATGCGAAGCAGCAGACAGCCGACCAGCGTGACCTGCTCGCCCTCCGAGCGCATCCTCGTCCACCACTCCACGGCGACGACGTTGCCGTCGACGAGCGGTTCCCCCATCTCGACCTCGACGTCCTCCTGCGACGCGGTCACGCGAGCCCAATACGCGCGAACCCCGTCGTGCCCGAGGTTCGGCGGCTCGGCGAACGGCGACGAGCGATAGGAGGCGCCCTCCGTGAACAGCGCGGCTGCCGCGTCCGGGTCGCGCTCCCGCCAGGCGCGCGCGTACCCCTCGATCCAGTCAGCCAGCTCCATGCCTGCGCCGCCAATCGTAGAGAGCAATCGTCCCGGCCATCGCGACGTTGAGCGACTCGGCGGAACCGTTGAGCGGGATCGTCGCCGTCACTGCACAGGAGGCGACCACCTCCTCATGCAGGCCCTCGCGCTCCGAGCCGAGGACGAAGCGCGAGTGCGACGGCTCGAGCTCCGACAGCGGCGGCGCTCCGTGGGAGAGCAGCGCCACGCAGCCCTGCGGAGCGAACTCGCAGAGCGGGACGCGGAAGATCGAGCCGGTCGAGGCCCGGAGGGACTTCGGCCCGAAGGGATCCGCGCACCCCTCGGAGAGCGCGAGGTAGCCGCCGAACGCGTCGGCGGCGCGCGCCAGCGTCCCCACGTTGCCGGGATCCCGCACGCGCCAGAGCTCGAGACCGAGCTGCGGCCGCTCCCGCTCGGGTTTCTGCGCGCGGAAGACGGCGATCACCCGCGGCGAGTGGCCGAGCCTCGAGACGGCAGCGAAGAGCTTCGGCTCGACGCGGTCGGCGCGCGGCAGCTCGAGCTCCGATGGGCGGTCCGCGTCGAAGAGCGCGAACTCCAGCTCCCACCCACCCTCGAGCGCGGCCGTGACCAGGTCTTCGCCCTCGCACACGAGCAGCCCGAGCTGGTCGCGCTGGCGCCGCGTGCCGAGCTTGCGCACGAGCTTGAGGCGGGGATTCGACGCGGAGCTGATCAGGCGCGCCACCTGATCCAGTTCCCGTGGAAGTCGCAGCGCAGCAGTAGGCGCCGCCGGCCGCCGGGCCACAGGGCGATCTCGAGCTCGTAGCCGTCGTCGCGCTTCTCCTCCCGTTCCTCGGCGGACCGCGTGGAGATCCAGCCGAGCGGAGCCTGCCGGCCGGCGTCGTCGAGCAGCTCGCGCAGCTCGGCCCGCCGCTCCGCGGGCAGGTAACCCGTCGAGGCCGTCTGGAAGACGACGGTCAGCGCGTCCTCGTCGCGCTCGTCCAGCAGTCCGGGGAGCAGCTCGACGTAGTCGCCGCGAACGAGGGTCGGGGGCTCGCGTCGGAGGATCTCGATCGCTTTCCGTAACCGCTGGGCGCGCTCGACGCGCCCCGGCCAGATGAACGCACGCAGCAGCCGCGCCCCGTGCTCGCTGGTCACGTCGACCGGATTCAGGTCGATGCCGCGACGGGAGCGAACCTCGACCTGCGTCTCCAGCACCTCGGCCGGAACCGGCGCGTACTCGACTCCTCTCAGAATCAACGCCGACGAGCCCCACGAGCGATGCCGGTAGGCGTACGCGTAGCGGTTCCAGAGCAGGTTCAGGCCGGCGGAGGGCCCGAGCTCAAGCAGGTCGAGGACGCGCGTCCCGGACTCGCGCGCCAGCGACAGGAAGGCCGGCAGGAGCGCGAAGCAGCGCTGCACCTCGTTCGTCTGGACGCCTTGCTCCCTGACGAAGCGTGCGAGGAAGCCCTGCCGGCTCTCGAGCGCCCGTCGGAAATCGTCCCACTCGCCTGAGAGCGCGTAGGGCTCGTCGCCGGAGAGCTCCAGGTAGTGGACACCGCCGAAGAGCCGCAGCGGCACGTCCCAGCGCAGCTCGCCGATCAGATCGTCGACCAGAGGCTCGGTCGCGCAGCGGCGGGCCAGCCGTGCATAGACGGGTGAGCCGAGCGCCTCGAAATGCTCCGCCTGCCGGCGGAAAACCTCGGCGTGCGAACTCAGGTCTTCTCGAGTGCTGCCTTCGCCTGCTCGGCGATCTTGGCGAAGGCTGCGGGATCGCTCACGGCCAGGTCGGCGAGCACCTTGCGGTCGAGCGGAATCTCGGCCTTCCGCAGCCCGGACACGAACTGGTTGTAGGACAACCCCTCACGCCGCGCAGCGGCGTTGATGCGCATGATCCAGAGCCGCCGGAACGTCCGCTTCTTGTTCTTGCGGTCGCGGTAGGCGTAGGTGAGCGAGTGCTCGACCTGCTCCTTGGCGCGCCGGTAGCTCGAGTGCTTCAGGCCCCAGTACCCCTTGGCCTGCCCTAGTACCTTGCGGCGCTTCTTGCGCGCGTGGACGGATCTCTTGACTCGCGGCATCTCTTCCTACTTCCCGAGCAGCCGCTTGACTTCACGCACGTCGGCCTTGTTCACGGGCTCGTCCCGCCTGAACCCGCGCTTGCGCTTAGCCGACTTCTTCTCGAGATAGTGACTCTGCATCGCCTTCCGGCGAAGCAGCTTGCCGGTCCCGGTCACCTTGAACCGTTTCTTGGCTGCGCTGTGTGTCTTCTGCTTTGGCATCGTCTTCTCGAGTAACTCCTGCGTTCTTCGTCGGCCCCAAGACCATCACCATGTTCCGGCCGTCGAGCAGCGGCGGGGACTCTACCTGCCCGATCTCCTTCACGTCCTCTGCCAGCCGCATCAGCAGGTCGCGCCCGCGCTCCGGGTGGCTCTGCTCCCGGCCACGGAACATGATCGTCACCTTGACCTTGGCGCGCTGGTTGAGGAAGCGCTCGACGTGTCCCTTCTTGGTGTTGTAGTCGTGGATCCCGATCTTGGGCCTGAACTTGATCTCCTTGACGTTGACCGAGACCTGGTGCTTGCGGGCGAGCTTGGCTTTCTGCTCCTGCTCGTAGCGGTACTTCCCGTAGTCCATCACCCGCGCGACGGGCGGATCTGCCTGCGCCGCGACTTCGACCAGGTCGAGGTTCTTGCCCCAGGCGTACTCGCGCGCTTCGTTCGTGTCTTTGACCCCGATCTGCGACCCGTCCTCGTCGACGAGCCTCACTTTCGGGGCGCGAATCATCTCGTTGATCCGGGCTTGCGGTACCGGCGCCCGGTCCGGCTCGATCGTCCGTCGTGGTCTCAAAGGCCCTTCACCAAGTTCTCGTTTCCTCCTTGTCGAACAACAAAGACCGCTGCAAGCAGCGGCCCAAAAACTCCTCGTCCACCGACTCGGTTGAACCTCCGCAGAAGCGCACGGCTCGGGAGGTGAGGGTCTGGCCCTGCTTGAGCAGGGTCACAGCCTAGCAAGGTATTCCCGTATGTCCTCCAGGCTCCTGGTGGACTGCTCTCCCCCGCGCTCGCGCACAGCGAGCGCGTCGTCCGACTCCTTGTCGCCGTAGACGACCACCACCGGAATCTTCTCGACCTCGGCGTCGCGGATGCGCTTGCCGACCGTCTCGTCGCGCTCGTCCACCTCGACGCGGTAGCCCTCGAGCTTGCCCGCGAGCTCGTGCGCCGCGGCGCGGTGCTCCTCGCCCACGGGGATGACCCTGATCTGCACCGGCGCGAGCCAGAACGGGAACGCGCCGCCGTAGTGCTCGATCAGGATTCCGATGAACCGTTCGAGCGAGCCGAGCAGCGCGCGGTGGATCACGTACGGCGTGTGCTCGGCGTTGTCGGCGCCCATGTAGCTGAGACCGAAGCGCTGCGGCATTTGGGAATCGAGCTGGATCGTCCCCATCTGCCAGGAGCGGCCGAGCACGTCGGTCATGTGCAGGTCGATCTTCGGCCCGTAGAAGGCGCCGTCGCCCTCGTTGACGACGTACTCGATGCCGCGCCGGTCGAGCGCGGCCCGGAGCGCGCCTTCGGTGAAATCCCACTCCTCGTCCGTGCCGAGCTTCTTCTCGGGGCGGGTCGAGAGCTCGAAGCGCGCCTCCATGCCGAAGAGCTCGTAGAGGTAGGAGGCGTAGTCGAGGCACGCGAAGACCTCGTCCTCGATCTGGTCCGCCGAGCAGAAGATGTGGGCGTCGTCCTGCGTGATGTGGCGCACGCGCAGGAGGCCGAGCAGCGTGCCGCTGCGCTCGTCACGGTGGAGCGTCGAGGACTCGGCGTAGCGGAAGGGGAGATCCCGGTACGAGCGCAGGTCGGAGCCGAAGAGCAGCATGTGCCCGGGGCAGTTCATCGGCTTGAGCGCCAGCCGCTTCTCACCCTCCTCGTGGCCCTGCACCCAGAAGATGTTCTCTTCGTAGTTCTGCAGGTGGCCCGAGGTCTCGTAGGTCGCCTCGTCGTAGAGCAGCGGCGTCTTCACCTCGACGTAGCCTCGCCGCGCGTTCTCGCGCCGCCGGAGGTCCTCGAGCGCGTTCCAGATGATCATTCCCTTCGGGTGCCAGAAGGGCATCCCCGGCGCGTGGTCGGAGAGGTGGAAGAGGTCGGCCTGGGGGCCCAGCCTGCGGTGGTCGCGGCGCCTCGCCTCCTCGAGTCGCTCGAGATACGCGTCCAGGTCAGCCTGCGAGTAGAAGGCGGTGCCGTAGATCCGCGTCAGCTGCGCGTTGTGCTCGTCGCCGCGCCAGTACGCGCCGGCAAGGCCGGTGAGCTTGACCGCCTTGATCGGGTTCGAGTCCTGCAGGTGCGGGCCGCGGCAGAGATCGGTGAACTCGCCCTGCGTGTAGAAGGTGATCGGGCCGTCCGCGGTGTCGACGAGCTCGACCTTGTAGTCCTCGCCCTGCTCGGCGAAGTAGCGCCTGGCCTCTTCGGCGCTGACCTCCTCGCGGTTCCAGGAGCGCCCTTCTGCGAGCTCCTTGCGCATCTCCTCCTCGATCCGCTCGAGCGCCTCGTCGCCGATCGGCTCCGGGAACTCGAAGTCGTAGTAGAAGCCGTTCTCGATCGGCGGCCCGATCGCGATCTTCGTCCCGGGATAGAGGCGCCGAACGGCCTCCGCGAGCAGGTGCGCGGTCGAGTGCCGCAGCACGTAGAGGGCGTCCGGGTCAGACGTGTCCCGCGTGGTCAGGATCTGGATCTCCTGCCCCTCCGCGAGCGGCGCACGCAGGTCCTGGATGTTGCCGTTCGAGCGGACGAGCACGGCTTGCTGTGCCAGCTTCGGCCCGATCGCGGCGGCGGCGTCGAGCCCCGTTGCGCCGTCGGGAAGTTCGAGTTCCGAGGAGTCGGGCAGGACGACTTTCATGGAAGAGCAGGATACTTCGCAGCCTCGCGACGACGACCGCAACGACGAGCTCGACGATTCGCCTGCGCCCGACCCCGAGAGCGGCGAGTCGGACGCGCAGGATGACCCGCAGGCCGACTAAGTCACGGCTGCATCGGCCCTGACCCGGGGTCAGACCCCGGGTCGTGCCCAAACGCGCCGGTTTTCGGCCCGAAACGCCTGCTCCTGCCCAGTAGAGCATGTTGACTCGCTGCAAAAAACTCGGGTCGAACGACATGTCCCGGGGTCAGACCCCGGGACGTGGCCTTAGTCGTCACCCTCGACGGCGGCCTTCAGCTCGGCCGGGCACTTGAGCCAGTAGCTCTCGCGGAGCCATTCGAGGGCTGCCTCCAGCGACTCCTCGTCCGTCACCGCCGCGGTCACCCAGCCGTAGCGGCCGACGTAGCTCGCGGTGCGCACGTACGGGAGCAGGTGCGCGATCTCGCGCTCCTCCGCGGTGAGCTTCATCGTGACGTGGACAGCACCGTCCTCCACCTGGGCCCACCCGAAGACCTTGTTCGCACCGACCTTGTACACCGGGAAGTCGCCCCACGGCCGATCTTCGTACGCCTCGGGAAACGAGAGCGCCAGCTCGTGGATCCGTCGCTCGATCGCGGAAACGCGCACGACGCCATTCTGGCCGGTTGAGGGCGGCGCCGCCGGGAAGTCGCCGCCGGCGCAGGCGCCCGTCAACGCAGGCGTACACTCCGTCCCATGAGGCCCGAGACGCTCACGCGCCGGGTCGGGGCGGGGTTGTCCGCCTCAACCGGCGCGACGGAGGCGGCCGGCGAGGCCGCGCGCGAGGCGCGGGCCGCGCTCGGCGCCGCGCCTGTCGACCTCGCTTTCCTGTTCCTGTCGGGGGAACACCGCTCCGGCGCGGAGGCCGCCCTGGCCGCGGTGGGGCGTGAGCTCGCGCCTGCACACCTGCTCGGCTGCGTCGCGCAGGGAGTGGTCGCGCGTGACACCGAGCTCGAGACGGGCCCCGGGGCGGCGGTTTGGGCCGCCTCGCTTCCGGAAGCGGAGATCGAGACCTTTCACAGCGTGGCGTTCAACACCGACGACGGGGTCGCGGTCAGCGGCTTCCCGACGCTGGAGGGCGCGGACCTCGTCACGTTCTTCGTCGACCCGTTCACCTTCCCCGCAGCCGGCTTCCTCTCGAAGCTGAACGAGGAAGAGGACGGCGCGCCGCTCGTGGGCGGCCTCGCGGCCGGCGCGGGCGAGCCCGACACGCAGGCGCTCTTCCTCGACGGCGAGGTGCTGACCGAAGGAGCCGTGGGCGCGGTGCTGCGCGGAGTCCCGGTTCGGACGGTGGTTTCGCAGGGTTGCGCGCCGATCGGCCGGGACGCCGTGATCACGAGCGCAGAGGGCAACGTCGTCTTCGAGCTGGCGGGCGAACCCGCGCTCGAGCGCCTGAAGACCGACCTCGGCACCTTGAGCGACGAGGAGCAGCAGCTCGCAGCGAGCGGCGGAGTCCTGGCTGGCCTCGTGATCGACGAGAACCGGTCCGAATACCGGCGCGGCGACTACCTCATGCGCGGCCTGCTGGGAATCGACGAGGACACGGGTGCGCTCGCGCTCGGCGAGCCGGTGCGCGTGGGCCAGACGCTTCGCTTCCACGTGCGCGACGCGCGCTCGGCGGACGAGGACCTGCGCCAGAACCTCTCCGGAGCCCTCGACGGCGACCAGGTCGCAGGCGCGCTCCTGTTCACCTGCAACGGGCGGGGCACGAACATGTTTCCGGACCGTGACCACGACGCCCGGGCCGTCGGCGAGGCGCTGAACTCGGACGAGGCGCTCGCCGGCTTCTTCTGCGCCGGGGAGATCGGCCCCGTCGGCGGCAAGCCGTTCCTGCACGGGTTCACCGCCACGCTGGCGCTCTTCCTGCAAGGCTGACGCTTCACAAAAGGGATGAAGATCCCTCAACTTGCGCTCGACTTGGAATGATCTTTCGCCGACGTTCCGAATAGGACGAACGGCTGAGCGGTCACGCCCGAAACTAGGAGGGCAGAGGCGTGATCGGCCGAGCAGGACTCTTTCGAGGCAACTGCGGTCAGGTCGCAGTCCGCTTGCAATCAGCGGGCCCGTGATCGACGTCGCCTACGCCTACGCGATCGTGCCGCTCTCGCACGACTAAGTGCGGCGGAGGGGGTCGACGCGGGGGAACCGCCGTGGTTCCCCCGCGAGAATCTCGTCGGGTCTACGCCGACTCGGCCAGCGCCGGGGTGCAGCTGGAGCGGCCCTGCTTCTCGAGGTAGCGCTGGTGGTAGTCCTCGGCGACGTAGAACGTCTGGGCCGGCTCGATCACGGTGACGACCGGGCGCTTGTAGCGGCCCGACGCCTCGAGCTCCGCCTTCGACTGCTCAGCCGCCGTTCGCTGCTCCTCGTCGTGGAAGAAGACGACCGAGCGGTACTGGTCGCCGACGTCCCACCCCTGACGGTTCAGCTGGGTCGGATCGTGCTTGCCCCAGAAGGTGGCGAGGAGCTGCTCGTAGGAGATCTGCTCGGGGTCGTAGGTCACCTCGACGACCTCTGCGTGTCCGGTCGTGTGCGAGCAGACGTCCTCGTAGGTCGGATTCTCGAGCTTCCCGCCCTCGTAGCCCACCTGCGTCGCGATGACGCCGTCGAGCTGCCGGAACGCCGCCTCGACGCCCCAGAAGCAGCCCGCTCCGAACGTTGCCTTCTTCTCCACTTACTCCTCCTCCATTCTCAATGCAGCCGAGTTGATGCAGTACCGCTGGCCGGTCGGCGCGGGGCCGTCCGGGAAGACGTGGCCGAGGTGGCCACCGCAGTTGGCGCACATGACCTCCGTGCGAACCATGCCGTGGGTGGTGTCGGTCTCCTCGTCGATAGCCTGCGGGTCGGCCGGTGCGTAGAACGCGGGCCAGCCGCAGCCGGAGTCGTACTTGGTGTCCGAGACGAACAGCTCCGCCCCGCAACCTGCGCAGCGATAGGTGCCCGGCTCGAACGTGTGGTCGTACTCGCCGCTGAACGGCGCTTCGGTTCCCCTCTCACGCAGGATCCGGTATTGCTCGGGCGACAGCTCCGCCCGCCACTGCTCTTCGGTTTTCTGGATCTTGGTCACGTTGAACAGTCTTGCAAGAGCGGCCAGCGTTACGCCTCGCCCTCCCAGTAGTCGACCGCGCTTGAGCGCTTGACCATCAGCTTGTCGCGGTCGTCCCCGGGCCAGACGCCCAGCTTGTCGCTGTCCGGGTAGATCGCGACCGAGGGCTCGACCATCGTCGAGAACATCAGGACGCGCGCGCCCGTCTCGCCGTTGTTCGTGACCTTGTGGGCGCCCTGCGGGCCTTCCGGGAAGCAGACGACCTCGCCCCGCTTCAGTTCCTCCTCACCGTCCGGGTGGCGCAATGCCACCGTGCCCTCGAGCACGAGCAGCCACTCCTCGTTCCCGTACTCGTAGTGGTACGGGCAGATCGCCTGGCCGGGCGGCAGCTCGTAGATGCTGGCGCCGAGCATCGAGGCCCCGATCGACGGGCCGAAGCGGGACATGCCGGCCTTGCAGCCCTCGGGATCGTTCTGGTCGTACTCCACCGGCTGCGTATGCACGTTCACGCGCTTCACGCCCGTGATTATGCGGCCTCGCGCGGTGGCGCCCGAAGCCCGCGCTGTCGCCCGAACTGCTCGGGTCACACCGACGGCGACTCCGGTCCGGCCCGACGGCCTCGGTGACGACCAACGTTCGCCAACGGGTACACATGTGTCGGTGGCGCTCACGGGCTGGCAGACCTCTCAGCGGCAGACGGCCGACGGCGCCGTCGAATCCGAGCAGCGAGTCGTGCTCGAGGCGCCCGCCGTCGCCTTCGACGAGGCCGGCGCCTCCGCGCTCGGCGAGCGCTACTGGCAAGAGGTGCGGCGAGCCACCTACGGGCTCGTGCGCGCCCGGCGAGCTGACGGCATCGAGCTCAGGCTGCTCGGCCGCGGACCAGTCCTGCTCTCGTTCGCGGCACCGGCGCTCGAGGCAGGTCCTGAGCGCGTGCGTTGCAGCTTTCCGATCAGCGGCGGGCTGCTGACCCGTCGTGCGGCCGGCGAGATCAGCTTCGTTCAGCTCGACGGCGACCGGATCGAGCTCCGTTCCGCGATCCGCGGGTTCTATCCGGCGCTGGCGGCCCACGAGGGTCGACGCGACTGGACCGGTGCGCTCTACACGTCGGTGCAGAGCCGAATCCACGTCGCGATCAGCCGCCGCTACTTTGCGCGCCTCGCGGCGGAAGGAGCCAGGTGAGAGTCGCCGTCTTCGGCGCGACCGGGACGATCGGCGCAGCGCTCCTGCCGCTGCTCGCCGAGAGTCACGAGGTGGTCGGGATCTCACGCGGCCAACACGACGACGCTGAGGGCGTGGAGTGGCGGCAGGCGGACGCGATCGATCCCGAAGCGGTGCAGCGCGCTCTTGACGGCGTCGAGGTCGCCTACTACCTGGTCCACTCACTCGGGAGTGCCGACTTCGAGGACCGCGACCTTCGCGCTGCAAGCACGATCGCAGCGGAAGCAGAGCGCGCCGGTGTTCGGCAGCTGATCTACCTCGGCGGCCTGGGCGACAGCGAGGCCGAGCTCTCGCCGCACCTTCGCAGCCGGATCGAGACCGGACGGCGGCTCGAGACCGGAGCCGTGCCCGTGACGACTCTGCGGGCCGCGATCGTGGTCGGCCCGGGCAGTGCCGCCTTCGAGACGGTCGTCGCACTCGTCGATCGCCTCCCGGCGATGATCTGCCCACGCTGGGTCGGAGTGCCGACGCAGCCGATCGCGCTGCGCGACACGATCGCGTACCTCGCCGGAGTCTGCGGCCGGAAGGAGGCGTTCGGGCGCTCGTACGACATCGGCGGCCCCGAGGTGATGACCTACCGGGAGATGATCGAGCGCATCGCGAAGCTCCGTGGCAAGCGGCCGCTGATCGTCGAGGTGCCGTTTCTGACTCCACGACTCTCGTCGTACTGGCTCCACCTCGTCACCCCGGTCAAGGCGGCGGTGGCGCGCCCGCTCATCGAGGGTCTGCGAGCCCCGACGATCGCTCGCGAGCACGAGATCGCCGAGCTGGTCCCGCTCGAGGGAACGCCGTTCGACGATGCGGCCCGCCTCGCACTGGAGGGCAAGATCTGAGCGGCGGGTGCCTCGCAACCCCGACCACCGCTAGTCGCCGACGCTCTCGACGGCGAAGAGGCTCCAGCGGCCAGGGACGCCCTTGAGCTCGTGCGCTCCCCGCTCGGCGAACGCAACGCTCGAGCCGACGACCAGGTCCTTGACCGTGCTCGAGACGAGCACCTCCCCCGGCGCCGCCTGCGCCGCGATGCGGGCGGCGATGTGCACGGCGATGCCGGCCAGCTTGCCCTCCACCACCTCACACTCGCCGGTGTGCAGTCCTGCCCGGACCGAGAGGTCGAGCGCGGTCACCGACTCCGCGATCGCCTGAGCGCACCGGATCCCTCGGGCCGGCCCGTCGAACGACGCCAAGAACCCGTCGCCCGACGTGTCGAGCTCGCGGCCGCGGAATCGCTCGAGCTGGCGCCTGACCAGCGCGTTGTGGCGGCCGACGAGATCGCGCCAGCGTTTGTCTCCCAGCCGCGCGGCGAGCGCAGTGGACTCGACGATGTCAGTGAAGAGAATCGTGGCCAGGACGCGGTCCGGATCCGGGGCATGCCGCACACCAGTCAGGAACTCGGCCACCTCGCCTAGCAGAGAGTCGGTGTCGCCGACCCAGGGCAAGTGATCAGCCCCGGGAAGCTCGACCAGCCGAGCATCCGGAATCTGCTCTGCCAGGTAGCGGGCCTCCTCACCCGGGGTGATCGGATCCTCCCCGGCCTCGCGCCAGGCGGAGGCCCCGTGCCCGAACCGTGCGTCTTTCCGGTAGAGGACGAGTGTCGGGACCCGGATCGACGGGAGGATCTCGCGCACGTCGATCTGACTGTTCATCCGCAGAAGCGCGATCGCCGCGCCCGGGCTCGCGGCGTGCCTCATGAAGGTCAGCCAGCGCGTGCGGTAGCCCTCGTCCGCGGCCTCGCTCGGGGCCGGAACCGCAGGATCGAGCGAGTTCGGCCAGTCGCGCTCGAGCGCCTCCAACCGCTCCTCGAGCTCGTCCTCGCTCAGTAGCTCGGCGCCAGCGCGCGCGAACGAGCCGTACAGGACGAGCGCGGCCGTGCGCTCCGGATAGCTGGCGGCGAAGAGCGCGCTCATCGCTCCCCCTTCGGAGACCCCCATCAGCGCTGCCCGCTCCGACCCGGCGGCATCCATCACCGCCCGAACGTCGTCCATCCGCTCCTCGAGGATCGGCAGCTGGTTCACGGGCACCCGGTCCGAGAGACCGGTCCCGCGCTTGTCGAACACGATCAGGCGGCAGAACGAGGCGAGCCGCCTGAGGAAGGCGGACTCCAGGGGATCTTCCCAGGCCAGCTCGACGTGCGTGATCCAGCCGGGGACGAAGACGAGATCGACCGCTCCGTCGCCGACGACCTGGTAGGCGAGGTGGACGTCGCCGCTCTTCGTGTATCGGGTCTCCGCTGTCACGGCGCGAGCCTGCGCGAAGCCATTGAAGACGTCAACCGGAGAGCGGTTTCAGGCGAGGGTCTGGGTCGAAGTCGTCCGAACGTCTACTCGGAGACCGCGACGATCGCGTCGGCGACGAGTGGGGCGTTGAGCGGCGATGGGCCCTGGCCGGGCGCCGAGCGGGCGTGACGGCCCGCGTCGCCCCAGATCTCGACGATCAGGTCGCTGAATCCGTTGGCGACCTTGGCGTTGTCGTGAAAGTCGGGCGCCGTCTGCACGTAGCAGACCGCCCGCAGCCACTTCGTCACCCGGTCGAGATCGCCAAGCTCTCGCTCCAACGAGGCGATGATCGCGAGGCCCACCAGCCGGGCCGCTCGATAGCCCTCCTCGACGCTCAAGTCCCGGCCGACGACGCCTTCGACGAGAAGAGTCGAGCCCTCGATCGGAGCGTGGCCGGAGACGTAGGCCAATCCTCCGTGCACGTTGACCAGCTTGAAGTTGCCGACAGGCTCCATGGGCGCCGGCAGCGCGATTCCGAGGTCTTCCAGCCGGGCCTCGATGCGACTCACCGGCCGACACTAAGGCGCCTGGCAGCTTCCGCGCAAGTCAGCAATGGGCCGGGACAATCCCACACGCGCGTTCAACCAAGGCAGAGCTCGAGGTACGTCGTTCCCGCAACCGGGTTGGGACGATACGCCGGGATCTCGACGAAGCCAAACGACCTGTAGAGCCGCTGGGCAGGCTCCATGCCCGGTGTCGTGTCCAGGCGAATCCGCGCGTAGGCCGCCGACCGCGCTTGCTCGATCGCGTGCTCAACCAAAAGCCGCCCGGCGCCTGTCCGTCGTGCCTCCGGTCGCACCCACAGCCGTTTCAGCTCTGCCGTGTCGTGGTCGAGTGGCCTGAGCGCGACGCAGCCGACCGAACTACCACCTGACCGCGCAACCAGGAGGCGGCCCTGCGGCGGCGCATATGACCCCGGCAGCGTTGCCAGTTCCTCTTCCAGATCCTGGAAGCCGAGATCGAACGGGAGCGACGCCGCGTACTCTCGGATCAGCAGCTCCGCGTCGTCCAGCAAGGGTTGCTCGTGGGCGGGCACGATCGTCAGGTCTGGAGTGATCGACACAGGGAAAGTCTCCACGCCTCACGTGAGCTCGTTGAGCTCGACCAGCAGGGCACGCAGCTGATCGAACCGCATCGGCCCGAGCTGCTCGGCCCAGTCCCGCTCGGTGTCGCCGACGGCCTCGCGGATCACCTTCACTGCCGACCGGCCGCGACGCGTGAGCAGGATTCGTTTGGCACGCATGTCGTCTGGATGTGCGTCCCGTTCGAGGTAGCCGCGCCGCTCCAGCTCACCCAGGAGGTAGTTCAGCGCCTGTTTGCTCATATTCAATTCCGCGGCGAGATCGGACGGGCGCATCCCCTGCGGTCCGGGGTACTGGAGCACGTTGAGGTGCGGAGCGTCGAGGTCGTCGAAGCCGCTCTGGTGGAGACGCTCGAGCATCCGTCCCCGCACCGCCTCCCACGGTATCCGCAGCAAGGCGCCGATCAGCGGCGGGCCGACCGGTGCGGCGTCGGAGTTCGTAAAATGACTTGACGACTTCGGAGACGACATATAAAGTCAAGTAACTTTACCACCGCGGACACAGGAAGGATGGTCAGATGTCTACGAAGGCGCGTGAAGAGATCAGGATCGGTCCGCTCGCGATCAGGTTCCTCATCGAGGGTGACGCCTCCGACGGAACGATCGCGGTCTTCGAGTTCGACGTCCCGGCCGGCGCGAATCTGCCGGCCGCTCACAGCCACGACGGTTACGAGGAGACGATTTACGGTCTCCAGGGCGTGCTGACCTGGACGATCGAGGGCACGCCGGTTGACGTCGGGCCCGGAGAGGTCGTTCGCATCCGCCGCGGCGACGTCCATCGCTTCGACAACAACGGCGACGTCGACGCCAGTGCGCTCGCGATCGTCAGCCCCGGAATTCTCGGCCCGCACTACTTCCGCGAGGTTGCCGCAGTCGTGGAGGCCGCGGCCGGCCCTCCCGATCCCGCCGAGCTCGCAGCGGTCATGCGCCGCCACGGGCTCACCCCTGCTCCATGAGAGCCACTCCGCGAGAGAGGCCTCCGAACGCTTCGTCAGTTGCCGGGCCGGGGCGACGACGAAATCGGTGACGCCAACTCCCGCGAAGACGTACGTGATCCGCATAGGCGGCTCTTGCCCGTGGGGCCCCGATGGACACGCCCGGCCGTGTCCATGGCAGGTCGTCATAGACTCGACGTGTGAGTCAAGCCTTCGGCGTCGTGCTGCGCATCCTGGGGATCGGCGCCCTCGTCGCCGGCGGGCTTGCCGTTGCACTCGCGGCGCTCACTGCAGCGATCCTGATCGGTCCGCTGATCTTCTGGGTCGCGTGGAACGTTCTCGACCTCGCCTCCGCAGTGGGCCTCCCGGAGCTGGGCTTCTGGGGCATCGTGCTCGCGACGCTGTTTCTCCTCGTCGGCTGGTTCGGCAAGGTCGCGATCACTGCCATCGTCTTCCTCGTCGACCCCTCCTGGTTCCACGGTGCTGCTCGGGTTCGCTGGCCTGAGCCCACGTTCCGCAACTTCGTCGCCGTCGCCCTGCTCGCTCTGCTCGCGTCACGACCGCACGCGCACGCGCACGAACGCAGCCGCCGGGACAAAGCTGATCGCTCGCCGCTCGCCAGGCCTTTGATCAGCCTGCTGTAAGCAGCCGCTCGAAATAGCCCCTCAAGCCGAGTCGACGGCGAGCACACGAGACGTGCATGACGCCTCCAGTTTCCCGGTGCTACTTGTTCGGTGGCGTCCAATCCATCGCGACTCGCCACTCGCTTCGAAGGACGGCTGCGTACACCTCGCCGTCGTGCGCGGCCCCATTCGTGGCGTCGAGAATGGCCTGCGTGCGGGCAGCCCGAGCAGGAAGACCCCGCTTTCGGGACACCTCGCCAAGCAGCTGCCACTCGCCTCTGCCGGCTTGACGAAGCACCACGAAACCGGGAGCAGCCGGCTTGCGTCTCGCTCTTTCCACTGTTGATCCCTCCCTGGTTTGGAGAATCACGAGCGTCGCACAGTTCACCGCATCGCCAGGACCCACTGGAAGGTCACGTCGCCGTCGGGTTCGTGGACCGTCACGAGTTCGTCGCGGAGGATCTCGAATCCGGCGTCCCGCACGAGCCGCGTGTTGGTCTCGGGCGGGAAGCTCGAGAAGAACGTCGGTGCCCCGAGCCAGTCTCCGGTCCAGCCCTCCGTATCGCTCGTTCCAAGCGCCGTCATCAGTAGACCGGATGGGACGAGCCAGCGGTGGATCCGCGCAAACGTCGGTGCAAGCAGCTCACGCGGAACGTGATTGAACGCATAGAACGAGACGACCGCCTCGAACGACTCCGACTCGAGCTCGAGCGCGGTGAAGTCCGCCTGCACGAACTCGGCGCCCGGCACGGCGGCTCGGGCGCGGCGCACCTGCTCCGCCGAGACGTCGACGCCGGTCACCCGGAAGCGTGCGGCAAGGCGCTGTGTATCCGGTGCACCCGCGCCGCAGCCAAGCTCGAGCACGCGCACCCCGTCCCGCAACCGCGAAACGAGCTCGTCCTCCCACTCTCGGCGCGGATCGCCCACGATCCGATCGCACCACTCGGCGAAGCGCTCGCCTATCTCGTCGTAGCCGCGACCGACGAGCTCCGTCCGCGGATCGCTCACTCGACGATCACCTCCTCTCAGTGCGCAGAGAGCTGGAAGTGCCAGATGATCGCGGCGGGCTTTCCGCGCCAGACCGCGTTCGTGGCGGCAGACTTCGCGCTGGAGATCACGCGTCCGTGAAGACCCAGAAACGCTCGCCACGTTGGGCTTCGAGCTTCGCCAGCTGCTCCCCGTGGATCTCGCGAACCCGCGCCGGCGTGATGGCCTCCGAGGGGCTCACCTCTTCGATCATGAGGCTCGTCTTGTCTTCGTACAGATGCTCACCGGCGAGGCGCGCTTGGCCGTCGTACGGCCAGATGAACGCCTGCCGGCTCGACGCGTGGTACAGCGCGTCTGCGTCTTCGACCTCGTAGCCGAAGGCTCTCAGGTCGGCGCCGCGGGCAAGTTGATGGAACGTGATCTCGTCGCAGATTCCCCAGTCGCCGACTGCGAGACGGTCATCGGAGTGCCACAGCACGGACTCGCCGACGCTGTTGTAGAAGCCGAGCACGGCATCCTTGCCTCTGATGACCGCAGGGGTCGCTCCCCAGGTAACCCGATAGACAGGCTCGTCGACCATCATGTCGGGCGCCACGATCTTCTCGTACTCTCCCGCGCCTTCGAGGTGCACATGGCGCCAGAAGTTGAGAAGGATCGCGCGATGCAGGGGCTTCGTCGTCTCTTCCAAGAGCTCGGCCGTCGGAATCATGCAGTCGTAGACAGCCTGCTCGAACCTGTTCACGGTCGCGCTCCTCGATCGCCGCCGAAGTGACGAGCCAAGCTACACCATGACGTCGTGCGCGAGAATCGGCTCCGTGGAGGGACAGGACCCGATAGCGCTCGGGCGCGCGCCGGCTCCATGCTGCGACGACCTAGAGCCGCGCACGAACCCGGTCGACGAGCTGCTCCGTAACATCCGTCGAGATGCCGTGGCGCTTGCCGCCGCGGACGATCGGCCCGGCGATTGCATCGAGCTCCGGCTCTCGCCCGGCGGCGACGTCCTTCTGCATCGAGCTCTGCACCTCCGCCGGCGCGGCATCGTGGAGAGTCCGCACCGCCTCTGCGTCGATGCGCGCGCCTTCCGACCACGCGACGGCGAATGCCTCCTCGCGGCAGCCGGCAAAGCGAGCGTCATCGCGAGCAGCACCGAGCGGCGCATCGAGGGTGGTCGTCACGAGCGCGATCGGCGCCAGAAACACCAGCTTCTCCCAGAGGAGCGACAGCTCGTCGTCCCGGACGCGGCAGTCGATCGCTGCTCGCCGAAGCTCGTCGGCGGCGGCTCCATCCGCCAGCTCGACCGACAGAAACGGCGATTTCTGCCGGAAGTGAGACGGTGACACGCGTTCGGACTCGACGCGGATCGCGGCGGCCGCCACTCGCGGGTATCGGCCTCGCAGGAACTGAAGGTGGTCGACGCCGTTTAGCAGCGGAACGACCAGCGCCCGGCCCACCCGGTCGGCCGGCGCCAGCGAGAGCGCGCTCTCGAGGTGTGTTGCCTTCGTCGCCACCCAGAGGACGTCGACCTCACGATCGAGCACCGACGTCGCCGGAACCTCGACGTCGAAGTTCCCGAGCACGGCGCTCTCGATCGCCATGCGGCCCTGATATCGCCGCAACGTCTCCGGGCGAAGCAGCAAGACGACCTCTGCGCCCGACCGTGCCAGCGCTCCTGCGACAAGGCCGCCGATCCCACCCACGCCGAGCACGGCATGCCGCATCGCGCCGGGAAACGTTCTCACGAACTACGGTTGCTGGCCAATTCCGAGGATGTTTCCGGCGGGGTCGCGAAAGGTTGCGAACGCTTCGCCCTCGCCCTGCGGCGTGAGAGGCGTCACCACCTCGCCGCCCGCCGCGGAGATCTTCTTCAGCGTCTCCTCCACGCTCTCGACCATCACGTAAACGAGGAGTCCAGGCTCGGACGAGGGCGGCCGCCCGGTGAGCCAGGTACCGCTGACCTCGCCGGCGGTGTCGTCGAATGCGAACTCCCCGTCGCTGCGCCGCCGTATGTTCCAGCCGAAGACCGTTTCGTAGAAGGCCGCGGAGCGATCGACGTCGAGAGCCGGGATCTGGATGTAGCTGATCTTCCCTGGGGCAATCGTCGAGGGCATTGGATCTCCTCCTTCAGCGACTCGCTCGCATGGCAGGGGGAGCGTAGTCCCAGCTCTTGAAGATTTGCCTCCGTACCGATTTGCTGGACATGTGAACGGTCGTGAGCAGGGGTAGCTTGCCCCGCGTCGCACGTCCGAATCTGATCGAGCGCCGGATGTCGCGGTTCCTGCGCGAGCCCCCCTCCGTCCGGACCGCCGCCAGCGTGATCGTCACGGCGACAGCGATGGTGGTCGTAGGCGGCGGTGTCGCGATGTGGCTGCTCGACCACGATGAGTACTCGAACGTCTGGGTAGGCATGTGGTGGGCTCTGGAGACCGTGACCACCGTCGGCTACTGAGACGTCACTCCCAAGCACACCTCCGGGCGGATTGTCGGAGCCTTCGTGATGCTCGAGGGCATCGCCTTCCTCACGATCATCATTGCAGCGATCACTTCGACGTTCGTCGCGCGAGCAGCGGCAGAGCACGAAGCCGCGGAGGCGGCAGACGAGGAGAAGGCCGAGAAGCGGATCGAGGCCGCGCTGGACGATCTCGGCGCGCGTCTGGATCGCGTGGAGGCGATGCTCTCCCGCCTGACCAAGCAGTGAAGCACCGCGTCCGGCTGCGACGGCTCGAGGCGTCGAGCAACGATCGCAGTGGTCGACGGGAACAACGAAGAAGCCCCGACTAGCGGGGCCTTCGTCTGATGGGCGGTACTGGGCTCGAACCAGTGACCCCCAGCTTGTCAAGTCTTCGCTAGAGCGCCAACGAGTACCAATGCGGCTTGAACAGCCAGCTTCGGGGCAAGTCCTCGGGGCGTAGTTGGTCAGGATTGGTCGGAGCGTTCCGACCACAAATCCGACCACACTCACCGCTCCGGTGCGCCGAGGTGGCCTGTTTTTCTTCCCTCGGGTTCTTGCCGGATCCCTCAACGTTTGGAGGCGCTTTCGCGGTGGCCGTAGTCGCCAGTGTTGCGGTCTTGGCTATCGGTGGTCTGGCCGGAACGATCGTGCGCGCCCGTCGATCGAGGAGCGGCGCGCCGGAAGCCCTAGGCACTGGTGACCAAGCGAACCCTCTCGTCCGGCACGACATTCGCCTCAGCCCACCGCCGGACGAGATCGTCCTTGACCGAGTCTCGACAGGCAGGGAGCTGCTGGCGATGGCCAGCAACATCCACGCATATGCCTTCGACCACGACGAAGTCGCAGGCGACGATGTCCAGCTACTCGCAGGATTCGCGAGCGAGATAGAGGACTGCAACATCGCGGGCGACATCGGTCAGGGCAGCGCAGTACAGGCTGCCGCGGACTTGAGTGAGAGCCTGCGTGAGATCGAAGAGGCTGGCTTCCTCGTGTTCGCCGGCACGTACAGCCAAGAGCTGAAGAGCGACGACACAACGTCTCCCTGGCGAGTCCTCGTGGTCAACGTTCGTCGGGACGAGTCGATCAACGAGGAAAGAGGCCCGTGAGCCTGAGCTTCCGGACCTCGAATCTTTCGGCTGGTCCGGTGACGGCGCCGGCTGATCCTCGACTCCGATCAGCTCGTTCCGAGCGATGCCGGCGGCGATGTTCACGTCTGCGAGCTCGGTCGCGCCGGCAAGGCGTCGTCGCCGCGAGCGCGTCGACCTTCATCGCGCGCGGCAGAGCGCGAACGCGAGCGAGCTGAAGCTGCGGAGGAGGAGAGCGACGAGCAACGGATCGAGGCCCGCTTCGACGATCTCGCCGCCTGGAGCGGGTCGAGGCGATGCTCACACGCCTAACCGGTCCCTGAAGCACGCTTCCTCGCTGCAAGCAGGAGTCGAGCGCGAATTGTCGGCGCCGTTGGGGCCAGTCGAGTTGCGCGTCCCTCAACAGGCCGCCGCCGCGCTAGCTCAGGCAACCGAGATGGAGTGGTTCGCGCGGATTACGGCGTCCGGGTCGTAGTCGGCCTTGACCCTCCGGAGCCGCTCGTAGGTGGTGGCATCGAAGAACTCGCCGGGATCGGTGTGCCGCTCGGTGAAGTTCATGAATGAGCGACCGGCGCTCCAGGCCGCGAGCGCGTCCTGCACCCTGGCCGCATGGGCGTGCACGGCGGCTTTCATCTCCGCATTCATGGCGACGCCCACCGCGTAGAGTGCGAACCCGGCCTCGATCGAGGACAGCGCCCCGTTCGAGGGCGAGCCCTTGGCCAACGCGCCGCCGAGGTGCCGCACCTCGACCGAGAGGAGCGGCGATCCAGAGCCCGCGCCGGCGATCCCGACGAGCGCGTCGACAGCGTCGGCCGGAAGCTCGGCGAGCAGCATGCCGTCGCCGGCGAACGGAACCGGCTGGGGCGGATCCATGTGCAGCTCGCCCAGGCCCTCCACCGGGATCGTGGCGAGCGTGTCCAGCTCCGGGCCGAGGCTGCGGAGCTGCTGAAAAAGCGCGGCACCATCGGCTTCCGGCCCACAGTAGGCGGCCTCGACGAGCGCAAACGCCCGACCGCGAAACGGCTCCGGAACCTCGGGAACCGGCGGGAACTGCATGAGGCGACCGAGGGAGGTGAGCTCGACCGGCGCAGCGGCAACGAGCTCGCGCCAGGCGTGGAGGACCTCTCCGGCCCGCTCCAGAGGCCAGTACAGCGCGCCCGCATAGACCTCTTCGACCGCGTGGAGCGCGAACTCCAGCGCCGTGACGATCGCGAAGCTGCCGCCACCGCCGCGCAAGGCCCAGAACAGGTCGGGCTCGCGCTCGGCGTCGGCGCCGACGATAAGGCCGTCCGCGGTCACCGCCTCGGCCGCGAGGACGCTGCTGCACGCAAGGCCGTGGCGGCGCGCGAGCCAGCCGATCCCTCCGCCGAGCGTGTAGCCGACCACGCCGACGTCCTTGGCCGAGCCCGCTAGGGCCGCCAGCCCGTGCTCGGCCGCGGCGGGCACCACCTCGCCCCAGAGCGCGCCGGCCCCGACACGGGCCCGGTTGGCCTGCGCGTCGATCTCGACGCCGCGCATGCGCGACGTCTTGACCAGGATGGTCTCGTCGAGCGGCCCCATCGGCCCGGCGCTGTGGCCCGTTCCCTGCGCGGCGACCCGCAATCCGTGTCTGCCCGCGACCTCGACCACGGAGGCAACGTCCTCTGCGGCCTTGGGAAAGACGACCGAGACCGGATGCTGGTCGACGGAGAGGTTCCACGCCTGTCGGGCGGCGTCCCAGCCGCCGTCGCCAGGCAGCACAATCTCCCCCGCCAGCCGATCGCGGAGGGCCTCGAGGTTCCCAGTGACACCGATGTTCGGTCGCTTGCTGCTCATCGTTCTCCCTCGTTCGGCGTCGTCTCGGAACCTAACGGCAAGGAGGATTCAATCGCAGGCCTTACGCGCGCTGCGAGCGAAACGCTTTTTTCTTGGTGATGCGGGGGTCGTTCAGGAGTTTTTCGTACTCGGGCGATTCGACAGCGATCAGTGCGACCTTGCCTTCGGCGTTGTTATGAATGCCCCAGCCGTAACGCTTTGGCAGCGCCGACACCCGAAAGTGCGGGTGGCCTTTGCTCAAGAACTTCTTGCGTTCCGTGGGCCAGACGGCTTTTGGAATCTCGTGTAGGACGGCGTGCGTCTCGAAGGCAATGTCTTCTTCGCTGTAGGTGTACGGATTCTCGACGAGCATCTCGTACTCGACAAGTGCCTTCGTCTTCTTGCCGCCTCGTGCTTGGGGCACTTGAGCCTCAGAGGCCGGACAGTCGTCCGCGACTTCAATCAACGTGTCGTAGTAGTTCATGCCACTTGAAGCTCCTCCAAGCAGAGGCACCCCCTGCTGCTTGCTCCAGCATCGCAAGACGAAGGCAACGTCGTGCGAGACTTGCGGGCGAAATGGACGAGTTCGGCCCCTACCTGTTGCACCCGATCGGGGTCGTTCGCTCGACGCTGCGCGCGGTCGGCGATGCCCCCAACCAGGCGTTCGAGGGCGCACCGGAAGCAGTGCTGGAGATCGATCCCGCTCTCGCCGACGCGCTGCACCGCATCGAACCGGGCGATGAACTGATCGTGCTCACTTGGCTGCACCTCGCCGACCGACGCGTCCTCCTCACCCACCCGACAGGGGACGAGAGGATCCCACTGACCGGCGTCTTCAGGACGCGCTCGCCCGACCGGCCGAATCCGATCGGTGTTCATCGAGTCAGGGTCACCGCATTCGAGGGCCCGACCACGCTCCGCGTCGGAGCCCTCGAGGCCGTCGACGGGACGCCGGTCGTCGACCTGAAGGTCGTAATGGACGACTCGCGGGACGGGTGAGTCGGCCACCGAGGGCCAGGCTGGACCCAAGCCGATCATGGAGGCGGCGGGAATCGAACCCGCGCAAGATTTCTATCGCCTCGCCTCGGTCCCGCTGAGCGCCACGGGCTGATCCGTACTCTTGCCTCGGCATGTGACTCCGACCGCATCTGAGCCGGCGCGGGGGTACCACCCCGCCCCAAGGTGGCTCGGGCCCATGACGGAAGGCTCGATAGGGAGCAGTTCGCTTACTCGGCCGGCTCGTTCGCGGCTTGCCGTCGCCGCGCGGTCTGCTCTCGCATTGAACCACCATCCTGTGTGACTCCGACCGCGCGCGAGCCGCAGCGCGGGTGCCCCGCTGCGATGTGAGTCGACTCACGCCAGGCCTGCTGAGGTCGCCCGGGCGCGCGCGAGACTGCATCGGGACCGACCCCTTGACGTGATCGCCAACTCTCTAGGTTGGTGTCTCCGAGAGGTCCGGCCGCCGATTCGAGGGTAGGAACCGGCAACCGGGCTCACAGCGTGCACGGCGCTTTCCAGAAGGCTGAGAGTAGTATCGCGCGTTGGATCGAGGCGGCTGGTCCAGCGCCGCGCACTCGGGCTACCTCGTCTCCTCCTGGGTCTGCTCGTCGACGGCCCGAATGCCGCGCCTGCGCCAGAGATCAAGCCGCTGTTCAGGCGTGAGCGCACGCAGTGCCCGCAGGGCCTCGGGCTCTCATACAGAAGGCGTCAGCAGTGCGAATTCGCCGGGAACCCCACAGGCTCACGTGGTGTAGTTGTACGCGTGGCCCGGGTGATTGCTGCTTCCGTTTGTGCGTTGTTAGCGGCACTGGCAGGGATCCAGCCCGCCGGCGCCTCCGACCCCTGGGCGAAACTTCATCGGCCGCTCCACCTGCCGCGGCTCGACCTCGGAGCTGTGTGCCCGAGGAGTCGCGTCGATCGGCGCATCGACTGGAAGCGCATCAACATCTTCGGCGGCTCCGGGATTGGGCGCGGGCCGGTCTACCCCGGCCTTGGCGGCTCGGGCGGACGTCTCTATGCGCTGCCCGACGATCAATTCGGTGGCCCCTGGGCCGGAGGGAAAGTCTTTTGGTATGTGCGGCCGAGCTATCACGGGCAGGTGTTGATTCGCGGTCGCCGACTGGACGGCCCCCAGTCGCTTGGGTTCAACGGCGGTAGGCGTCCAGCCCGCGAGCTGCGTATCGGGCCCTGGGACAGCGTCACGTGGCGGGGCCAGCCGTCCGGGAGCCGCGGCATACCGTCGGGCGTGCGCGTCCGCACGTCCGGCTGCTACGGAGTGCAGATCGACGGCACGACTTTCAGTCGGGTCGTGGTCTTTGCTGTCGAAGCTCCGTAGCCTCTGCCCGCCCTCCTGCCAACCGCGCTACTCAGCAGCGTTCGGCTCTCCGGGCTTGCCCCGACTCGACTGTCGCGCTCCATGCGAAAGGCGACAGCCCTGCCGCTCAGGGTCTAGTTCCCGTCAGGAGAGAGGACCTTGTCCCAACCCACGCCTCTGTCGCCTGACTGGCAGCGCCTGAGTAGGTTTGAGCGATCGCGCGAGCCCTGCGCGCGCATCGCGGCCTTGGCATCGGCTACGCCGCGCTGTGTCACTGCGATGGGCGCCCGGTCAGAGGATCCCCGCCCCCGCCATCCCTAGGCGAATCAGGTCGCCTCTGACGCGGCCCGCAAGGACGGGGATTTCGTCGGCAAGTCGAGGTCAGTGCCAGCCCGATGGCGCCGCCCCACCAGATGGTGTCGGCTGACGTTCCGAGCAGCACGCCGCCGACCGCCTGGCCGAGAGCCACGCCGACCAAGAAGCTGAGCTGGTAGAGCGACATGTAGCGGCCGAGCAGATGCGGCGGCGCGACGTCCGCGACTAGCGGGCCGAGCACGATGAACTGGCCACACTCAGCGACCGCGATCACGATCGCCACCCCGGCCAAGACGGTGGTAGCGGCGAGCGTCGAGTGCGTGAGCGTTGCGAGCAGGACCGCGAGCAGGCCGACTGCGAATATGGCGCTGGTGGCGAACAAAGCGTGAGTGCGGCGCATCCGTGCCACCACCCGTGTCGCCGGTACCTGCGCTACGACGATGAAGAAGGTGTTGATGAAGACGACGACACCGATCCCAACGGGCCCGACAGGTGTATGCGCCGCCGCAAACGGCGGGAGGATGAAGGAGAAGAACGCGCCGCCTATCATCACAAGCGCGAGGTTGCCCGCGATCAAGGCGAGCAAGAGCCGATCCCGAGCAACAGCTCGGAAACCCCGTGCGCCCTCGCTCGCCGACGGAGCATCCGCGAGGCCAGGATCCGGGATCCAGACGAGCACAACCAGCGCGAAGACGACGAACGTGACTGCGTCGAAGAGGTAGAGGCCCTGGAACGCCTGGAGGTGATGATGGGTGGCCGCGACGATGAAGCCCGCAACCGTCGCGCCGAGGCCGAGACCGAAGTTGCCTGCGACGCGTCGGAGCGCGGTCGATGCGGCGCGCTGCTCCGCCGGGACCAGGGTCAAGGTCAGGACTTGGCCGGCCGTTCCCACGAATCCGAAGCCGGCACCGCCGACGGCCGAGCAGACGAAGCCTTGCCAAGGACGGTCGACAAACGCCAAGCCCCCGTAGCCGAGTGCGTTCACGACATTGCCCGCGATCAAGATCCGTTTCGCACTGAAACGATCGAGGAGCGCACCCGAAGGGAGCGTTACCACTGCGGCCGTGCCCATGACCGTCGCCAGCACCAGCCCCGCGGTCGCCGTCGAGAAGCCGCGGACCGCGTGGAGGTAGATGATCTCGAAGGG
>DATAOV010000035.1:0-16233 GCA_036265535.1 Gaiellaceae bacterium
GTGGGCTGCGTGAGCCCGAGCGGCTCGGTCAGATGGCAGACGCACGCCTCGTGGCCGGGCTGAGCGTGGATCAGGCTGAGCAGGCGCAGTCGGGCCGGGTCGGCGATGACCTTCAGCGAGGCGGCGAGCTGCTCCGCGTCCCCTCGGTCCAGCGGTTGCTGGAGGAGCGGCGGACAGGAGGCGGCGAACGTGGCGATGGGCTGCATCGAATAGATATTGACAGACATCGATGTCCTGCGCAGGCTCTGTTGTTGCGCGGCTCGCTCGGAAACATCGCCCACGTCGGCGTCACGCTCCCTTCCAGCTCACAGGGGCAGTCGTTCCTGTGGGAGCTTGTCCTCAGCTTCTTCCCGATGTTCGTGTCGCCACCGATACCCGGCAGTCGGTGAGGCCGCGGCGATCGCGATCGGCGGGACGATCGGGCTCGACGCGATGTTCGGTGGCCCGATCTCGGGCGCGTCGATGAACACGATGCGCTCGGCGGGCCCTGCGCTCGTGTCGGACGATCTGCACGCGCTCTGGCTCTACATCGTGGCGCCCGTCATCGGTGCCACGCTCGGCGCGCTCGTCTATCAGCTCCTACGCGACGCGGGGTAGGGCGCTAGGACTTCTCGATCGGCTCGAGCTTGTAGCCGACGCCGTAGCGGGTCTGGATGAACGTGTGCCTGGAGGCCCGCTGGTCGACCTTCTCTCGCAGCCGCCGCACGCAGACGTCGACGGTGCGGTCGCGATGGGTGGCCCGCCGGCCCCAGATTCGCTGCAGCAGCTCGTCGCGGCTGGCGACGCGCCCGCGGTCGAGTGCGAGCGCGTGCAGAAGCCGGAACTCCGTGGGAGTGAGGCCGGCGTTCTCACCGTCGACGAACGCCTGCACCGAACGCGGGTCGATCCGGAGCTCCTCGATCACGAGCTCCTCGCCCCGGTCCTCCTGGAGGCCCCGCACGCCCCGGCGCGCCGCGGCCTGCACCCTGGCCACCAGCTCCTTCATCGAGAACGGCTTGACGATGTAGTCGTCGGCCCCGATCTGGAGCGCGTGCACGCGATCGTGCTCGGTGCCCCGGGCGCTCACGACGAGGATCGGCGTGCCGATCCCTTCCGCGCGCGCCTGCTCGATCAGGGCCCAGCCGTCGAGGCCGGGAAGCATCAGGTCGAGCACGAGCACGTCCGGCCGCTCGTGCCGCAGCCGGGCGAGGCCGACTTCGCCACCGCTGACGCGCACCGGTTCGAGCCCGGCGGCCGCGAGATGCTGGCCGATGCCCTCGGCGATCAGCTCGTCGTCCTCGACGATCAGAACCTTGGTCACGCGATACTCACCCTATGCCTCGGTCCGAGTACGACGAGCTGCGCGCCGGTTTCACGGCCGCGGTCTCGCACGAATTGCGCACGCCGCTGGCCAGACTCCTCGCGCTGCTCGACTCGGCGGAGCTCCCCGGCGCAGACCTGAAGGCGCTCCTGCGCCAGGCTCACGACGAGGTCGAGGAGATGACCGAGCTCGTGGACGACATCCTCTTCCTGAGCGAGCTCGAGCAGGACCGGGAGGTGGTCTCCCTCGGCGAGACTGAGGCCGCGCCGGTGCTCCGGGAAATGGTGGCCGCCCTCTCGGAGCGTGCGGAGCTCGGCGGCATCACTCTCGACTTGCGCATCGAGGACGAGGAGCTTCAGCTGCCTCTGCGTCGGCGAATGCTGCAGATCGTCGTCGAGAACCTGCTCGTGAACGTCATCCGCTACGCCGGCGAGGGCGCGACGTGCACGGTCACGCTGCGCCGGGAGGGAGACGACGGCGTGCTCGAGGTTGCAGACGACGGCATCGGCGTTCCCGACGAGGATGTGCCGCGGCTGTTCGAGCGCTTCTTCCGCTCCGACCGCGCGCGCACGACGCGCGGCAGCGGCCTCGGACTCGCGATCGTGAAGCACGTGATCGAGTCCGCGGGCGGGAACGTCGAGGCCCGCGGCGGGCAGAGCCGCGGGCTCGACGTTCGGTGCAGCCTTCCGGGCTGAGCTACGTATGGATCTTGGCGAGCGTTTTCCGACCCGCCTTCTTGACTGCGTCCGGCAGCGGGACGAAGAGCAGCTTCGGCCCGTAGCCCTGGCCCTTGGTCAGAGCCCAGTCGACGAACCTCTTCAGGTCGGCGGCCTTGCTCGTCTTCTGCGGGACGATCACCCAGGTGAAGGTGCAGATCGGGTAGGCCTTGGGCTGCCGCGGGTTCGGGTCGACGGCCGTGAAGGCGTTCTGGCTGTTCCTGAGCTTCGTGATCGAGTCGGCGGCTGCCTTGATCTGCCGTAGCCCTGGGAGCTGGAACTTGCCGGCGCGGTTCTTGATCTTCGCGATCGTGAACTTGTTCTTCAGCGAGTAGGCCACGTCGACGTACGTGATGCCTCCGGGGGTGGTGGTGAGTTTCCCCGCCACTCCGGAGCTGCCGCGAGCGCCGACACCGGTCGGGAAGTTGGGCTGAGTGCCCTTCCCGATCTTGTTCTTCCAGGACGGACTGACGTGGGAGAGGTAGTCCGTGAAGTTGTAGCTCGTGCCGCTACCGTCGCTTCGGTAGATCGGCACGATCTTTTCGTGCGGGAGCTTGACCCCGGGGTTGATCGACTTGATCGTCGCGTTGTCCCAGTAGCCGATCCTGCCCATGTAGATGCCGGCCAGGATCGGGCCGGTGAGCTTCAGGCCGTAGCCGACGCCGGACACGTGGTACGGGATCGACGTGGCCGAGAAGGCCCAGGGGATCTGGACGCAACCCTTGCAGGCGCTCGCTTGGTCGGGCGTCAGCGGTGCGTCGCTGGCGCCGAAGTCGACCGTGCGCGCGGTGATCGCGGCGATGCCGCCGCCGCTTCCGATGCCGCTGTAAGAGACTTGCGACGCGTGGTAGCTCTGCGTCCACTGCGTGACCAGCGGGACGACGAAGGTGCTGCCGGCGCCGGTCAGCGTCCCCGTCTGCCTTGCTGAGGCGAGACCGGTCCACGCGGTGAGCGTCACCGCCGCAAGTGTCAGCGCCGCGAGCACTGCGGCGAGTCGTTTCCTAGTGACGTTCAACTGTCTCTCTCCTCTCGTGGTGAGTGCACCCATAGGGTCGCCGCCCTGTGTCACGGCGTGGGCTGAAAGCCGGTTGAAGTCCGGTAACGGTCCGGTAACAGCGCGCTTCAGGAGCCGACAATCGGGCTAGCGTTAGAGCCTCGTGAGCGCGGTTTCCACCACTCAGGCTCTGAGCGGCAAACGTCGTATGCGCGACTGGCTGGGAGACCGGATTCTCCTGATCGTGACGCTCGGGGCGTCGCTGGCCGCCGTCGCCGTGATGGTCGGGATCGTCTACAAGGTCGTGGACGCGTCGCGGCTTGCCTTCGGCAAGTTCGGAATTTCGTTCATCTGGGGCACCGTCTGGGACGCCAATCCTGCGAAGAACATCTTCGGCGCCGGGACGCTGATCTACGGCACCGTCGTGACGTCGATCATGGCTCTAGTAATCGCGGTGCCGCTGGCGATCGCGATAGCACTCTTCCTGAGCGAGTTGGCGCCGCGGGCGGTGCGCGGTGTCATCGGCCCGCTCGTCGAGATGCTGGCGGCGATTCCGAGCGTCGTGCTCGGGCTCTGGGGGATCCTCGTCCTTGGCCCGTTCGCTGCGGACCACATCGAGCCCTGGCTTCAACGCTGGTTCGGCTTCCTCCCGATCTTCAGCGGAACTCCCTCCTCGAGTGGCATCTTCATCGCGGGCCTCATCCTTGCGATCATGGTCGTCCCGATCGTCGCGAGCATCTGCAGGGAGCTGTTCCTAAGCGTTCCGCGCGAGCTGGAGGAGGGAGCGCTCGCCCTCGGCGCCACCCGGTGGGAGATGGTGCGCGGCGTCGTCCTCCACTCGTCTCGTCCGGGCATCGCCGCGGCCGTGATCCTGGGGCTCGGGCGGGCGATCGGCGAGGCGATCGCGGTCACGCAGGTGATCGGCGCCGCCACCGCGATCAATGTCTCGCTGTTCGCTCCGGGTGACACGCTTGCCAGCCGCATCGCCGGGCAGTACCAGGGAGCGGTGTCGAACATGCAGATCTCGGCGCTTTTCTACTTGGCTGCAATCCTGCTCGTGATCGGCCTACTGACAAACCTTGCGGCGCAGCTGGTCGTGCGCCGCTTCGACGTACATCGGGCGGGGGCGTAGCGTGGCAACGGTCGAGCCGACCCTGACGTTGCAGGGCGGCGGGCGAGCGCGGCGACGCCGGATTCTGAATCGGCTTGCCGAGGTCGTTGCGACCGCCGCAGCGCTCTTCGCGGTCGCGGTGCTGGGCGTGGTTGTTTGGTCGGTCGCCAAGCGAGGTGCGAGCGAGCTCTCGTGGAGCTTCCTGACGAGCGATCTGCCGGTGTTCGGGCAGACGGGAGGCGGGATCCTGCCTCTGATCGTCGGTTCCGCGATCCTGGTCGGAATCGCCACGGTGATAGCCCTGCCGCTCGGGGTGTGCATCGCTGTCTTCCTGCAGGAGTTCGCGTCGCCGCGAGTGCGTGCGGTGATTCAGCTGGCCATCGACCTGATGAACGGACTTCCCTCGATCATCATCGGCGTCTTTATCTTCGGCCTGCTCGTGTACGGGCATCCGCAGAACGGCCTGGCCGGCTCCTACGGCCTGGCGATCGTGATGCTCCCTCTCGTGACGCGTGCCACACAAGAGGTGCTTCGGCTCGTGCCGAGCACCCGGCGCGAGGGTGCCCTCGCCCTCGGTGTGAGCCGCTGGCGTGTGGTGGTCGGGATCATCCTCCCCAGCGCTCTCGGCGGGATTCTCACGGGAGCGGTGCTCGCGGTGGCGCGGGCGGTCGGCGAGACGGCGCCGCTCCTCTTCTGCACCGCGATCTTCGCGAACACGGTGCAGTGGGATCCGCGCCACGCGCTGCCCAATATGCCGGTTCAGATCTTCATCTGGTCGGAGTCCGCCGACCCCAACGACCACACACGCGCGTGGGCCACGGGCCTCGTGTTGATGTTGTTCGTGCTCGCCACGAGCCTGCTGGCACGCCTTGCCCTTGCCCGCACCCGCCGAGGGTTGGGCCAATGATCGAGGAGGAAGACGTGGGCGAGACGGTTACCATGCCGCCGATGAGGCCGGTCGACGTCGCCGAGCGGACAGACGCCGAGGCTCGGACCGGCGAGTCCGTCTTCGACATTGAGGCACTGAGTGCCCGCTACAGCACCAACGTGGCCGTCAAGGACGTCGACCTCGAGATCTACAAGAACCTGATCACCGCCGTGATCGGCCCCTCCGGCTGCGGCAAGAGCACCTTCATCCGCTGTCTGAACCGGATGAACGACGACGTGCCCGGCTTTGCGCTGGACGGCACGATCAACTACCACGGCGTCAACCTCTACGGCAACGGCGTCGAACCGATCGAGGTGCGGCGGCGGATCGGCATGGTGTTCCAGAAGCCGAACCCGTTCCCGAAGTCGATCTACGACAACGTCGCCTGGGCGCCGCGCGTACTCGGTCTGAAGAAGGACCTGAACGAGCGGGTTGAGAAGGCGCTCCACGGCGCGGCGCTCTGGGACGAGGTGAAGGATCGCCTCAAGAAGAGCGCACTCTCTCTTTCCGGTGGTCAGCAACAGCGGCTCTGCATCGCACGCGCGATCGCGATCGAGCCCGAAGTCCTGCTCCTCGACGAGCCGGCCTCGGCCCTAGACCCGATCGCGACGCAGAAGATCGAGGAGCTGATGCGCGACCTCAAGCAGGAGTACACGCTCGTGATCGTCACGCACAACATGCAGCAGGCGGCCCGCGTCGCGGATCGCACAGCGTTCTTCAGCCTGGAGGTCGACGAGACGGGCCGCTCTGGCGTCCTGGTCGAGTACGACGAGACGACGAAGATCTTCACCGCGCCGTCAGACAAGCGCACCGAGGACTACGTGACGGGTCGCTTTGGCTAGCGGCGAGAACGTGAGAATCACCTTCCAGGAGGAGCTGGACCAGCTCGAGGCGAGTCTCCAGGAGGAAGGCGCGCTTGTCCTGCGCGTGCTGCGCGGCGCGCTGAACGCACTGGCTCAGCGCGACGTCGAGCTAGCGGACGACGTGATCTCGTTCGACGACGACGTCGACCGGCTCTACCTTCAAATCGAGAACGAGATCGAGTCGCTGCTCGCGCGCCAGACCCCGGTCGCCACAGATCTCCGGCTCGTCCTCGCGATGCTGCACGTGAACCTGCACCTGGAGCGGATGGCGGACTACTCGGTGACGATCGCGAAGCTGACGAAGCTCGTCGCCGACGTCGAGCCCGACGCGATGCTGCTGCAGAGCCTGGAAGAGATGGGCGAGCGGGCCGAGGAGATGATCCGCGTCGCGCTCGATGCGCTGGCGACCCGCAACCTCGAGGCGGCCGAGTCGCTCGTCGACCTCGACGAGCTGATCGACCGCTCGAACCGCCGTTTCGTCGAGCGCGTGGTCGAGATCGTCGCGGAGCCGGGCCTGCGCGAATGGGTCTTGCGAATGGTGCTGGTCTCGCGGACGATCGAGCGGATCGGCGATCACGCGGTGGACGTCGGCGAGCAGGTGGCCTATCTGCTGACGGCCGAGTTCAAGGAGTTCACCGACGCCTCGCACCCCGAGCGGACCTGAGGGGTAGAGGCTCGGCGAGTCTCGAACCGTCGGCCGCCCCCGACGAGGAGCGAGGGTGCCGCCGAGCCCGGCTGGGGAGGCGGAGGGCCGGGGGTTCTGGGAGGCCGGCCCTCCGTCGACTGAACGACCGCTTCCGGGATTTGGGGGAGATGGAGCGGTCGACTTGCGCCTTGTTCACACTCGGACGGACGCCGGCCGCGGGGGTTAGCGGCCTTTACGAAAAGTTCACCAGGGCGGCGGGTTGTGCGTCCACGTGCCGCCGAGCATCGTCGCCACGACCCGCACCTCGGGCAGCTCCTCCGGCTTGCACGCGAGCGGGTCGCGGTCGAGCACGACGAGGTCGGCGAGGAAGCCCGGCACGAGCTTGCCGCGCCTGCGCTCGTCGCCAGCCAGCCACGCGGGCGCGACGGTGCTCGCGACGAGAGCCTCCTCGACCGTGACTGCCTGATCGGCGCGCCAGGCACTTCGGTCGTCCAGCGTCCGCAGCACCCCGGCCCGGATCCCGGCCAACGGATCGAGCTCCTCGATCGGTGCGTCGGACCCGTTGACGAGCACGGCGCCGGAGTCGAGGAGCGAGCGGTAGGCGTACGGCAGGCTCGTCGTCCCGCCCCAGATCCGGTCGGCCAGGTCGCGGTCGGACGGCGCATGGCTGAATTGCACCGACGCCGTGATCCCGAGCCGGGCGAAGCGGGACACGTCCTCGGGCGCGAGCAGCTGCGCGTGCTCGATGCGCTGGCGCAATCCGAGTGGCTCCCAGTCGGCGCGGGTCGCCTCGAAGGCGTCGAGCGCCTCCCGGTTGGCGAGGTCCCCGATCGCGTGGACGCCGATCGGAAGGCCCGCCCGCGCAGCTCGGCGGATGTGGTCCTCCAGCTCTTCCCTGCTCGTGATCTGCACGCCGGACCCGTCGAGCAGACGCGCGGTCTCGGAGCCGAGCGTTCCGTCCATGAAGGCCTTGAGGTAGCCGAGCTTCAGCAGCGGGCCGCCGAAGCCGCTGTGCACGTCCACGCCGGCGAGGTCGTCTGCCTTCTCGGCCGGGAGCGACTGCCAGACGCGCAGCCCGAGCGAGCCCTCGGCGGCGAGGCGCTGCCAGAAGCGGAGCGCACCGAGCCAGCCGTCCTTGTCGTGCACCGCCGTCACGCCGCGCGTGGCCGCCAGCTTCACGCCCGCGCGCATAACCTCGACGTACTCGTCGTCGGTCGTCTCGATGTAGCGGTCGCGGAACTGCCAGCAGGACTCCTCGCGCAGCACCCCGGTCGGCTCGCCTCGATCGTCGAGTTCGACGACGCCGCCGTGCACCTGCAGATCCCCTTCGGCGAGGGCGAGCCCGGCCGAGTTGAGCCAGACGGAGTGCGAGTCGCGGGCCATCAGCGCGACCGGGCGGTCCGGGGCGATCGCGTCCAGCGTGTCCTTCGTCGGCTCGACCTGCGGTGACCAGTCGCCGCTCCGCCAGCCCCGGCCGCGAAGCCAGGTCGATCCAGGTGCGCTCTCGAGCGCGCCGCGCACGCGTGCGAGCGCCTCCTCCAGCGAGCTCGTGTCCTCAAGCCGAACCTCGTGCTGGGCCATTGCCCAGGTGGGGAAGTGCACGTGCGAGTCCGAGAAGCCGGGGAGCACGCACCTTCCGCCGAGGTCGACCCGCTCGGGGCCCGGCAACGCCGTCTCGTGCGTGCCGACGCCGCCGGCGATCGTGTCGCCCGCGATCGCGAGGCTGCGGGCGAGCGGGAGCGAGGGCTCCATTGTCCGAATGACGCCGTTCTCGAGGATCACGTGCCTCGGATCGTACGGCCGTGTCGCTGGGCGTGGGCGGGGCTACAACGCCGTCGGCGAGGGCTCGAGCCGCTCGGCCAGCCTGCGCAGAATCGCAGCGGACGTGGATCGGATCGCCGTCACCCTCCGGCGTTCGTGCTTGACCCGCGGTGCTCGGAGCTGGGAACGGTAGGCCGGCTCCAACGACCCTTTGGTCTTGTCTCGAGCCCAATCACTGCCTACGAATAGTTCGAACATCCTGGAGCCTCCTTCACATGAACCGATTCAACCGACATACTATCTGAAACGGTTCAGGCGAGCGTAGTATTCCGCCATGGCGCATGACGACGGCCGGCGGGTTCGCTTGCGAGACGTAGCCGAGCGCGCGGGCGTCTCGGTCGGGAGTGCCTCGCAGGCTTTCGGCCGGCCGGAGCTCGTCTCCGCTGAGACGCGCAAGCGCGTGCTCGCCGCGGCCGACGCTCTCGGTTATCCCGGGCCCGACCCTGCGGCGCGGCGCCTGCGGACCGGGCGCGCGGGTGCGGTCGGGCTGATCTTTTCGGAGCGCTTGGGCTACCAGTTCACCGATCCAACCGCTCCGGCGTTCCTGCGCGGGATTGCCCGGGGGATGCAGGAGGCGCCCACGGGTCTCCTCCTGATCCCGGACTCGCGCTACCGCGATGAGGCGGCGCGCACGGTGCGAGAGGCGGCCGTGGACGGGTTCATCATCTACTCCGCCGCCCAGAACGATCCACGCGTCGAGGTCGCGCTGTCCCGTCGGCTACCGGTCGTCACGGTCGATCAGCCGCGTGGAGCCGCCACGCCGTTCGTGGGCATCGACGATCGAGCCGCGGCGCGCAGCGCCGCCGAGCACCTTCGCGAGCTCGGCCACGAGCGGGTCGGGGTCCTCTCGTTCATCACAGCGCTCGACCCGTCAGGAACACTCGAGCTGGATCTCAGCGTCGAGCGGCTCGAGGGCTACAAAGAGGGCTTGGGCGAAGCGTGGGACCCGACGCTCGTGCGGACGTGCCGGCCGAACGCGCCTGAGCCGGCGCGGGAGGCCACCATCGAGCTTCTTCGTGAGCCGAATCCCCCGACCGCGATTCTCGCCATGAGCGACATGTTCGCGCTCGGCGCTCTCGAGGCAGCAGCCGAGCTGAGGGTCTCGGTTCCGGAGGACCTCTCGATCGTGGGGTTCGACGACGGTCCCGCGGCCGAGCACGCGACGCCGCCGTTGACGACAGTGGCCCAGCCGCACGAGGAGAAGGGATCGCTCGCTTCACGGTGGCTGATGGATCAGATCGAGGGCGGTGCTCCACCCGACGAGCCGCGCGCGATCCTGCCGACGGAGCTAGTCATCCGCGACTCCACCGCGCGTCCTCGCGGCCGCCGCCGGGTTGGACCTTGACCGAGGTTCGCGAGGCGGCGGATGATCGCGTGATGACGCTCGTCGCTCCTCGCAGGTCGCCCCGGCCGATGCTGACCGTGGTGGTGCTGATCGCGATTGCGCTCGTCGCGTGGATCGTGACGATCGACCGGATGCGCGGGATGGATGCGGGGCCGGGTACCGATCTCGGCGGGCTGGGCTGGTTCGTCGGCGTCTGGGTGACGATGCTGGCGGCAATGATGCTGCCCTCGGCGGCTCCGACGACGCTGATGTTCGCCAGGGTCTCTCGTACCGCGCCGACCTGGGTCTTCGTCGCCGGGTACCTCGCGGCCTGGACGGTGTACGGACTCCTCGCCTACGGCGTCTTCCGGCTGGTCATCACTCTGGGAAGCGACTGGCTCGCCTGGGACCGCAACGGCGCGTACGTCGCGGGCGGAGCGATCCTGGCCGCCGGCCTCTACCAGCTCTCGCCGCTGAAGGAGGCCTGCCTGCGTCACTGCCGTGGGCCCTTCCACTTCGTCGTCCACGGCTGGCGGGAGGGTCGCCTCGGCGCGCTGCACATGGGCGTTGAGCACGGCCTCTATTGCATCGGGTGCTGCTGGGGGCTGATGGCCGCTCTCTTCGCTCTCGGCGTGATGAGCCTGTTCTGGACGGCCGTTCTCACCGCGGTGATCTTCGCCGAGAAGGTTCTTCCCTTCGGCGTCCTCCTCTCGCGAGGCGTCGCCCTCACCCTGGTCGCGCTGGGAATCTGGGTCGCTGCCGCGCCGGGTAGCGTCCCGGGCCTGACGGATCCCGACGCACCGGGCTCGCCGTCGATGCAGATGGGCTCCTGAGTAACTCCTTTCACCGATTTCGCGTTGTTCCTCTGCGTTCTGCGAATCGAAAGGAGTTCTAAATGCTTCTCTGGATACTCGTTATCGCGTTGATCATCTTCGCGGTCGCCGGCGGCGTGGCCGTGAGCCACTTCCTCTGGCTGGTGCTCGTTGTCGCGCTGATCGTTGCGATCATCGCCGCGCTCTCGGGCCGACGCACCGTGTAGCTACGCGACGAGACCTCCGGGGGCTGGGGCATGACTGGCGCCGCCGTCTGGCTGCTCCTTCGTCTGCGCCTGCTAGTCCTGCCGGCGTGGATCCTCCTCGCGGCGGTAGTGACCCTGCAGCTGCCGGCGTTCACCGATCGGTCGGGGGGCGACCTCGGCGGCGTGATCGCCTCGGGCTCGGAGTCGATTCAGGTGGAGGCTCGCGGCGTCCGCGAGTTCGGGACGCCGCTCCTCTCCCGCGTCGCCGTGGTCCAGCGCGACCCGAACGGGCTCTCGACAGCGGCTCAGAAGCGCACGCTCGCGCTGGCTCTGCGGGTCGACAGGCACCAGGAGCCGGTGCTGCACAGCATCGCCCTCGCGCTTCCGATCTCGAACGCCAAGGGGCTCGTGCCCTCCTCGCGAGAGCACGGAACGACGGCCATCACCTATCTCTACTACCGGCCCGGGGTCGCGCCGAGCGCCCAGCTTGCGCTCGCCCAGACCTACGCGCAGAGGATTCGCGCGCAAGGCGACCCTGTCACGGGCGTCACGGGCACGGTCCCCGCGCGCGAGGCCGAGTTCCGGCAGATCGAGCACTCCTTGCCCTATGTCGAAGGGGCCACGATCGCTCTGATCGCGCTGATCCTGCTGATCGCCTTCCGGGCGATCGGCCCGCCGCTCGTCACGCTCGGCGCCGCCGCGCTCTCGTACGCGATCTCGGTGCGCTTGCTGACCTGGATCGCCGACGCGCTCGGCGTGCAGGTGCCTCGGGAGGTGCAGCCCGTCCTCGTGGCGCTCCTCCTAGGCCTTACGACCGACTACTCCGTCTTCTTCTTCTCCGGCGTCAAGCGCAGCCTCGCGGCAGGGGAGCGGCGCGTGCGTGCCGCGGAGCAGACGACACGGCTCTTCCTGCCGATCATCGTCACTGCGGGATTGATCGTGGCCCTCGGGTCCGCCTCGCTCATCGTGGGCCGGCTCGGGTTCTTCCGCGCCTTCGGGCCCGGCATGGCGGTGACGGTGCTGGTGACGCTCGCCGTCGCGGTGACGGTCATCCCGGCGACGCTCGCGATCTTCGGCCGGGCGCTCTTCTGGCCCGGGCTCCCCTCGGAACGAGAGCAGGAGTCGTCGTCGCGCGTGCGGCAGTCGCTCGGGCGATTCGCCACCTGGCGGCCAGTCGCGCTCGTGCTCACGATCGGAGCCGCAGCCGTGCTCGTGCTGGGCGCGAGCCAGGCGCGCGCCACCGTGCTCGGCCTCGACCTCGTGACGGGCCTGCCCGGAAGCGACCAGGTGAAGCGGGCCGCCGACGATGCCGGCAGGGGCTTCGCGCAGGGGATCGTCTCGCCGACCGAGCTGCTGGTCCAAGGCCAGGGGCTCCGAGACGACCAGGCCGGTCTCGCGAAGCTGCAGCAGCGACTCTCCGGTCGACCCGGCATCGCGGGCGTGATCGGCGCCGGCTCCCAGCCGAGCCAGCTCCATGAGCCCATCTTCGTGAGCTCGGCGGGGACTGCGGCCCGCTTTGCACTCGTCCTCGACGACGACCCACTCGGCGCCCACGCGATTCACACGCTGCAGAGGCTGCGAGAGGACCTGCCCGGCCTGCTCGCTGCGTCCGGGCTCAAGGGCGCGCGCGCCGGGCTCGCGGGCGACACCGCGCTCGCGGACGACACGGTGACGACCATCCACAGCGACATCGCCCGCGTGGCGCTGGCGCTGCTCCTGGCGAACTTCGTCCTGCTGGCCCTCTTCCTCCGGGCGGTGCTCGCGCCGCTCTACCTGCTCGCCGCGAGCGTCCTCGCGCTGACCGCGTCGATCGGCGCCGCCACGTGGTTCTTCCAGGGCCTCTTCGGCTACCAGGATCTCGCCTACTACGTGCCGTTCGCGGCCGCGGTCCTGCTCCTGTCGCTCGGTTCGGACTACAACATCTTCGTCGTCGGGCGAATCTGGCAGGAGGCTGAGAGCCGGCCTTTCCGCGAGGCGATCACGCACGCGGCGCCGCGCGCCTCCCGCACGATCGCGATCGCAGGCGTGACCCTCGCCGGGTCTTTCGCGCTGCTCGCGATCATTCCGATCCGCGCCATGAGGGAGCTCGCCTTCGTGATGTCCGTGGGCGTCCTCATCGACAGCTTTCTCGTCCGCTCGATCCTCGTGCCGTCGCTGATCGCCACGTTCGGACGGATCTCGTGGTGGCCGCGGAGGCCGCCCGAGACGCACCGCCCGGCACCGCAGCTCGAGACGCTCGAGCCGGCCGAGTCCGCCGAGCACTAGGCGCCCCGTTGTAGCCTGGCGCCCGCGTGAACGGCGACTGGCGCGTGGTCGGCTCCTACCTCGAGTCGTGCAACTGCGAGGCGATCTGCCCCTGCCGCCGCATCGACGGGGTCATGGGCGGACGTTCGACCTACGGCGAGTGCCTCGGTGCCCTCTCGTGGCAGATCGAGGAAGGCTCCGCCGACACCGTCGACCTCGCGGGGCTCGGCGTCGTGCTGGCGACTCGCTACAGCGACGACGAGGAAGGCTCGCCGTGGAGCTTCGTGCTCTACCTCGACGAGCGGGCGGACGACCGGCAGCGCGAGGCGCTCGAGGCCATCTTCACCGGCCGGTCGCAGGGGACGCAGATCGAGCACTTCCCCTGGGCCTGGAAGGCGAGCCACCTGCTCGCGGTACGCCCCGCACGGATCGAGATCGATCACACTCCGGGCCGCGGCTGGTTCCGCGCGGGCGGCTTCGTCGAGGTTCGCGTCTCCGGGCCGGTCGCGAGCGGCGAGACCGTCACCTGCGTCATCCCGGGCCACGAGCGCACCGGCCGGGAGATCGTCGCCGAGTCGCTGCGGGTGGACGATGCGGAGCTCGAGTTCTCATTCCGTGGCAACTGCGGCTACGAGAGCGACTTCGAGTACCAAGGCTCGACGTAGACTCAGGCCGTGCCGAGCGACCCGCTGACCGACGAACAGCGCGAAATTCGCGACCTCGTGCGCGACCTCGCCCGCGAGCGCGTCGCGCCACGGGCCGCGGAGATCGACAAGTCGGCCGAGTTCCCGTGGGACATGGTCGAGCTGATGCGCGAGCACGACCTGCTCGGGCTTCCGTTCGCAGAGGAGCACGGCGGAACGGGCACCGGTGCGCTGATGGTGCTGGTCGCGATCGAGGAGCTCTCCAAGGTCTGCGCGACGACCGGCCTCATCCTGGCGGTGCAGGAGCTCGGCTCGCTCGGGCTCAAGCTCGCCGGGACCGACGAGCAGAAGGCCCGCTACCTGCCGCGCCTTGCGAGCGGCGAGTGGCTGCCAGCGTACGCGCTGACCGAGCCCGGCTCCGGCTCCGACTCGGCCGCGATGCGCACCGAGGCCCGGCGCGAAGGCGACGAGTACGTGCTCAACGGCGGCAAGCGCTTCATAACCAACGCCGGGGTCGCCGAGCTCTACACGGTCTTCGCCAAGACCGACCCTGAGGCCGGGCACGGCGGCATCTCGGCCTTCGTGGTCGAGGCGAGCGCGCCGGGCTTCGAGGTCGGTCGGGTCGAGCCGAAGATGGGGATCAAGGGATCGACGACCGGCGAGATCTTCTTCGACGACTGCCGGGTTCCGGCCGAGAATCTGCTCGGCGCGGAGGGCGAGGGGTTCGCGATCGCGATGCGGATCCTCGATCGCTCGCGCCCGGGGATCGGTGCGCAGGGCCTGGGGCTCGCGCAGGGCGCGACCGACTACGCGCTCGAGTACGCGAAGTCGCGCGAGACGATGGGCAAGCCGATCGCCGAGCACCAGCTGATCGGCGCGACGCTGGCCGACATGGAAACGAAGTGCGAGGCGGCACGCGGCCTCCTCTACAAATGCGGCCAGCTGATCGACGAGGGCGCGGACGGGCCCGAGCTGACGAAGATCTCGGCGATGGCGAAGCTCTACTGCACGGACGTCGCGATGGAGGTCACTACCGACGCGGTCCAGATCCTCGGCGGCTACGGCTACATCCAGGAGTACCCGGTCGAGCGGATGATGCGCGACGCCAAGATCACCCAGATCTACGAGGGCACGAACCAGATCCAGCGGCTCGTGATCGCCCGCGCGATGCTGAAGGAGAACCGCGCCTCTCTCCCTGAAGCGGTTTCATAGAGGTCCGTCGTGTCGACCGGTCAGTTCAGACGGCCGCACGGGCAAAGCCCGCGCGACCTAATGCGGCACCGCAAGCGGTGCCTTGGGGGGGTCGGCACGGAGCAGGCGCGCAGCTTCCGCCGCGCGGCCGACGAGTACGAGCGTGGGCGCCCCGGCTGGCCGCACGAGGTGCTCGACGTGCTGGCCCTTCCCGACGAGGCCACGGTGCTCGACCTCGGCGCCGGCACGGGCAAGCTGACGCGCCTCCTGGCAGACCGGTACGCGCGGGTGATCGCGCTCGAGCCGCTCGCGGAGCTGCGGGCGATCCTCGGGGAGCGCGTGCCGCAGGCCGAGGCGCTGCCGGGGGTCGCAGAGGCGATCCCGCTCGGCGACGGCTCCGTGGACGCCGTCTTCGCCGGCCAGTCGTTCCACTGGTTCGCCAACGAGGTCGCGCTGCGCGAGATCGCGCGCGTCCTGCAATCGGGCGGCCTGCTCGCGCGGCTGTGGAACGAGGCGATCGAACCGAACCCCCTCCCGGCGGGCTACCGCAGGAGAATGAGCGAGCTACACGACGCGATGCGGCCGGCTCCGATCGACGAACGGATCTTCGACGGTGCTCCCTTCGGTGAGGTGCACGAGGCCGCGCTCGAGCACGAGCAGCGCTCGAGCCGCGACGACGTACTCGCCTTCGCCGCTTCGGTCAGCTGGATCGCAAGCCGGGACGACCGCGACGAGGTGCTCGCCGAGCTGGCGTCGCTGCTCCCCGAGGGCGACTACACCTTCCACATGCGCGCGAACCTCGCGTGGGCGACGAGGAACTGATCCGCGTAGGCCGGCGCGAGGTCCGGTTGACGAGCCCCGGCCGTGTGCTCTACCCGAGTGACGGCGTGACCAAGGGCGACCTCGCCCGGTACTACGTCGAGATCGGCGATGCGATCGTGCCGCACCTTCGCGACCGTCCGTTCACGCTCAAGCGCTACCCGCACGGCATCCGCGACCGCCCGTACTTCGCCAAGCAGGCTCCGCGGGGGAAGCCGTCGTGGCTTCCGACCCGGCAGTTTCGGACCTGGCCCCGCGAGGGCGGATCGCGGCTCGTCGACTTCGCGCTCGTCAACGAGCCGGCGGCGGTCGCCTGGATGGTGCAGATGAACTGCATCGACATGAACGCGTGGTACTCGCGCGTGGACAAGCCGGAGCGGCCGGACTACGTCGTGTTCGACCTCGACCCGCCCGAGTCGCGCAACGGCTTCGCGCAGGCGATTCGAGTCGCGCACCTCGTGCGCGGGGCGCTCGAGGAGCTCGAGCTACGCTCGTACGTGAAGACGAGCGGTGCGGACGGGATCCACGTGCTCGTGCCGATCACGCGGCGCTCGTCCTACGCCGACACGTACGAGCTCGCGGAGCGCGTGTCGCGCGGCCTCGAGGCTGACAAC
>DATAOV010000036.1:0-2405 GCA_036265535.1 Gaiellaceae bacterium
ACGAGCGCGCTCAACGCGAGCACGCCGACGACGATGGTCGAGACGATTCGCCTGCGATTCATAGTGGTGCTCCCCTTTCAGGCCCTCGGACCCTTCAGCCCGTGGACCAGTCTCCCTCCCGGACGTGTAGCGGTGGTCTTAGCACCCAGATAGCCAAAAATCAATAATGCGAGTCACTTCCGCAAGGCGGTGATGTAGGTCCAGCAGCACTCGAACGTCGGCTTTCCCCCGAACACCGAGTCGAGCGATTCCCGCAGCAACCGCAAGCGGTCGGCCGCAGCCTCATCCGAAGCCGCGACGCTGTCCACCTTCTCGGCGCCGCCGACCCAGCCCAACACCGCGTCCGCGTAGGCCGCCAGAAACTCGTACCAATCAGCAACGGCCGCCTCGACCGTCCGCTCGGTCACGTCGTCGATCTCGAACCCAGAGGAACTCAGCGCATCGAGGTAGTACTGGAGCGGCCGAGGCGCCAGAAAGACGCGGTTGCGGTACTCGAGGTACCGCTCGACGCGCCGCTCGTCCGCGAGCACGGAGCGGTACGGCGCATAGGAGTCGTCCGCACTCACGATCGAGACCGCCGCGTCGTGCACGGCGTAGACGGTGTCGTCGATGATCCACTCGCCCGCGCGCGCGCGAGGGTTGAGGATGTTCCCCGAGTTGATGCGCGCCCGCGCTCCGGGCCGCAGGACCCGCGCCCATGCGCGCAGGGTGTTCTCGAGGTCGTCGTACAGGTGGATCGCGTTCGTCGAGACGAGCCCGTCGGCCACGAAGCCGGCCGGAAGCACCTCGTCCACGTACTCGAGCCGGCTCAGCTCCTTCAGGTAGCGCAGGCGCCGGAACCCGACTCGCTCGTCGTCACGGAACCGGTCGAGCGCGATCCGGAGGAACTTCGGCGAGCTGTCCACGATCACCATTCCGACCGCTCGATCGCCGATCAGCCGGCGCAGGCGCTCGAGCAGGATTCCCGTCCCGCCCGAGTAGTCGATGAGAACGTCGCCTTGCGCGAGATCGCTATCGAGCTGGTCGAGGGTCAGGTCGAGGTTCCGGTACCAGCCGTGGTTCTCGACGGTGTCGTAGTGGAGGCCGAAGGCGTCGACGGGCTGCGAGACCCAGTCCTCGTCCGGAATCCGCTCGAACCTGCCCCAGTCGAACGCCATAGGCTCATTGTCGTCGGACTCGCCACGGCGTACAGGTTTTTTCCGAAAGGAGCTTTCTCCATGCAGATTCGCGCCGCGACGCTCGACGACGTCGAGCGCCTCGCCGCCTTCATGGGGCGCTGCACGCTGGCGCACCAGGGTGTTCGCCGCGACTCGCCCGCCGAGATCCGGCAGCGGCTGACCCGGCCCGGCACCGATCCGGCGCTGGACTCCTGGCTCATCGAGGAAGACGGGGAGGTGATCGCCTTCGCGCAGGCCTGGCGGGAAGAGGCCGCTTCCGTCGGCTACGTCAGGGTCGACCCGGCTGAGCGAGGGCGCGGGCTGGCGACCCGGCTGCTCGCTCGCACGAGCCGCCGGGCCAGAGACCTGGGCGCGACGACGCTCCACACGACGAGCTGGCCGAAGGACCATGCGGCCGCTCCGTTCCTGGAGGGTCACGGGTTCCGGCCGATTCGGTACCTCTCGCTGATGACGATCGACCTCGAGGGCGCGCCCGAGGCACCCGAGGCGCCGGGCCGTCCGCTTGCACGGGGCGAGGATCTTCGTCCGGTGTTCGAGGCCGTGCGAGCGGTCTTTCCCGAGCAGCAGAGCCTCGAGGCCTGGCTGCACGAGTACGAGGACGCCGACCCCACACTCTGGTTCGTGGTCGAGGACGAGGCCGGGATCGCGGGGTTCGCGCTCTGTCTTCCGAAGCTCGACGAGGATCCCGAGGCCGGCTACGTCGCGGAGCTCGGCGTACGGGAAGACCGCCGCGGGCAGGGGCTCGGTCTCGCGCTCCTGCGGCAGACGTTCGTCGAGTTTCGCCGCCGGGGCAAGCGACGCGTGTCGCTACACGTCGACGTCGACAACCTCACCGGGGCGTTCCGTCTCTACGAGAAGGCCGGGATGACACCCGACCCGCGGCTCGTCGTGTGGGAGCGCCGTGCCTGAAATGCGAGAGGGCGGCCCGGAGGCCGCCCTCGTCGCTCCGAGCGGAGTCGCCGCTCAGTTCGCTGCGGGAGCCGGTTTCGGCGCCGTCTGCTTGACGGCGGCCTTCCGCTCCACCAGGCCCAGCGTCAGCACGAGGAATCCGATCCCCGTGAGCAGCAGGGCGATGCCCATGACGACCCCGAACACACCGACGCGCTCGGCGAAGTACGAGACGTTGAGCGCGGTCGTGAGCGCGGTCTCCGTCACCCAGAGGTTCCGGAGGCCGTTCTCGACCGGCTGGCCCGTCTTCGGGTCCTTCGCCGCCTGTGACTCGTCGGA
>DATAOV010000037.1:0-34200 GCA_036265535.1 Gaiellaceae bacterium
CGTGACGAAGCATGTCGCGCAGGAACGGCACGTCCTGCGGGCCCGCCCCCCGGATCACGAGAGATCCTCCGCCAGCTGGAGCCGGTTCCCGTCGGGGTCGAATACGTCCAGGAGACGCATCGCGCCGTGCAGCTCCAGCACGGTCCCGACCGCGACTTGGGCCTGCTCCAGCCGCTCGCGCTCGGCCTTCACGTCGTCCACGTCGACGGTGGCGACCGGTCCCTCCTCCCCTTCGGGCTCGCCCTCGCCGATCGCGATCTCGGTGGTTCCGCGGTCGAGCGCGACCCAGCCCTCGTTCTCGTCCACGAACGACTCGGCGAAGCCCAGCTTCTCCGTGTAGAAGGCCCGCGCGGCGGCGAGGTCGCTGACGCGGTACCAGATTCTCAGTGGTCAGCCTCCGGGCAGATCGCGCTCTCGGGCCGCGAAAAGCAAGCGTCGCAAGGACGCAGGGGGCGTTCGTAGCCGGAGGCTACGGGCGCGACCGAGGACGCCGCGAGGCGCCGCTTGGCAGCGGTTCCGAGCGTGCGAGATGGGCGGAAGGAGGCGGGCATCAAGACTGCGACTTCCTCGCCCGGATGACGATCTTGGTGTCGGTCCAGGCAGTACCGTCCTCGGTCATCCGGTCGGCGAGCAGCTCCTTCACGCGCTCGGCCTCCTCGCCCACGCAGGCGGTGCGGGCGAGCCACGGCTCCAGCGGATGCGTCTTCTCGAAGCATTCCGCCTGCTCGACCTCGAGCCCGGCGCCGGTGAGGAACTCGCGCCACTCGTCCTCGGTGTAGTTGCGCACGTGGGTCGGATCGCGGAGCTTCTCGGCCTGCTCGTGTCGGTCGCCCGAGAAAAGGGTGTCCTCGATCACCACCAACCGGCTGCTGACGCGCTCCATCTCGGCAACGGCGGCTCGGATGTCGGCGAAATGGTGCGGCGCGATCCGCGAGACGACGACGTCGAAGCTGCCGTCGGCGAACGGCAGGTCCTCGGCGCTTGCGACCACATCGGCCTGCATGCCGGGCGACGGATCGAGCGTGACGACGTCCGCGCCCTCCTCTCGCAGCCGCCGGGCGACGTGCCCGCCTCCGGTCGCGACGTCGAGGGCCTTGACGCCTTTTTCCGGCTCGCACCACTCGACGACCAAGTCCAGGTCGGGCCCCTCCCGGTGCGTCGGGCTCTCTCGGTAGGCCTGGGCGCGGTCGGACCAGCTGTTCATGCCGCCAGCTCCACCGCGCGCCTTGCCGCCTCGAGCATCGTCGCCTCGACGTGCAGGTTCGCAGGAGCGGCCTCGCCCAGGATCTCTCGGCCTTCCTCGGCATTCGTCCCGTCGAAGCGGACGACGATCGGATGCTCGATCCTCGTCTGCGAGAGCGCCTGCAGGATGCCCCGCGCGACGACGTCGCAGCGCGTGATCCCGGCGAAGATGTTGAACAGGATCGACCGTACCTGGGAGTCCGTGGTGATGATCTCCAGCGCATCGACGACGCCCTGAGCGTCGCCGCCGCCGCCGAGGTCGCAGAAGTTGGCGGGCCGGCCCCCGACCAGCGCGATCACGTCCAGCGTGGACATGACCAGCCCGGCGCCGTTGCCGAGGATTCCGACCTCTCCGTCCAGCTTGACGTAGGTGACCCCGCGCTCACGCGCCGCGCGCTCCTCGGGCGGATACGCCTCGAGATCGCGCATTTCCTCGATCTCGGGATGCTTGTAGAGCGCGTTGTCGTCGACCGTGAACTTCGAGTCGAGCGCGCGCACCTCGCCGTCCGGCGTCACGATCAGCGGGTTGATCTCGCAGAGCATGGCGTCGGTCTCGAGGAAGCACGCGTAGAGCTTCCCGACGATGTCGAGAATCTTCTTCTGCTCGTTCGGGTCGCCGATCCCGGCGCCGTAGATCAGTCGACGAGCCTGGTAAGGCTGGAAGCCCTCGAGCGGATCGACGTGCAGGCGCGAGAGGGCGTCCGGGTTGTTCTCGGCGACCTCCTCGATCTCGACACCGCCCTCGCTCGTGAGCATGTAGAGGGGCTTCTTGGCTCCGCGGTCGAAGGTGACCGAGAGGTAGTACTCCTTCGCGATCTCGGAGGCCCGCTCGATCCAGAGCTTGCGCACGACGTGGCCGCGAATGTCGAGGCCGAGAATCTCCTCGGCCTTGGCCTCGGCGTCCTCCGGCCCGTCGGCGAGCTTGATCCCGCCCGCCTTTCCGCGACCGCCGGTGAGCACCTGGGCTTTGACGACGACCGGCCCGCCGAGCTTCTCGGCGGCGGCTCTTGCGTCGGCCGCCGTGGTCGCCAACCGGCCTTCGGAGGCCGGGATCCCGAAGCGCCGGAACAGCTCCTTGCCCTGGTACTCGTAGAGGTCCACGGCGGCGGATGCTAGTCGAAGGGATGTGTCTCAGCCGTCCGGCTCGGCGACGACGCAGAGCACCTGTCCGCTGCCGACCGCCTGACCCGGCTCGACCGTGAGCTCGGTGACGACGCCCGCACGATGAGCCGTGATCTCGTTCTCCATCTTCATCGCCTCGACGATGCAGATCACCTGGCCGGCCTCGACCTCGTCGCCTTCGGCGACCTCGACCGTCAGCACCGTGCCCTGCATCGGCGTCACGACCGCGTCTCTCACGCCGCCATGGCGCCCACCGGCGGACCGCTCTCGACGACGCCTGGCGAGCTCTGCGTGAGGAGGCTCGGGCACCAGGCTCGTCACCTCGTACCGCCGTCCCTCGAGCTCGACCGTCATGAGCCGGGCCCTGGGCGCCGACCCGTCCAGCGCCGCCGGTGCCGTGGTCGTCGCCTGGGACAGCTCCTCGGCACGCTCCGCCAGCTCCTCGGAGTCGACTACCTCATGACACGTGGCACCTTCGACGAAGCACGGGTGCTCGAGCAACGCACGGTGAAAGCCGAGCAGCGTTGTGATCCCGCCGATCTCGAACTCACCGAGTGCCCGGAGCATCCTCCGCCTCGCATGGTCACGGTCGACGTCGTGGACGATCAGCTTCGCCACGAGCGGGTCGTAGATCGCAGGGATCTCGGAGCCGGCGGTCACGCCCGAGTCGACGCGCACGCCAGGCCCGGCCGGCTCGCGGTAGCTCGTGATCCGGCCGGGGCTCGGGAGAAAGCCGTTGGCGGGATCCTCCGCGTTGATACGGCATTCGATCGCGTGTCCCACCAGGCGAACGTCCTCCTGGCGGAGCCCGAGCGGCTCTCCGGCGGCGATCAGCACCTGCTCGCGAATGAGGTCCAGTCCTGTGGCCATCTCGGTGACCGTGTGCTCCACCTGGATGCGGGTGTTCATCTCGAGGAAGAAGTACTCGCCCTCGGCCGACAGAAGACCCTCGATCGTCCCGGCGCTGCGGTACCGGACCGCGCGGGCTGCCTCGACCGCGATCTCGCCGATCCGCGCGCGCAACTCCTCGTCGACCGCCGGCGAGGGCGTCTCCTCGACGAGCTTCTGGTGGCGGCGCTGAATCGTGCAGTCCCGCTCGCCGAGGTGGATGGCGTTGCCGTGGGCGTCCGCGAGCACCTGCACCTCGATGTGGCGTGGGTCATCGAGGTAGCGCTCGACGTAGACCGTCGGGTCGGCGAAGTACGCCTCGCCTTCGCGCCGGGCCGACTGAAAGGCGCGCTCGACCTCGGCGGCATCGAGCACGACCTTGAGCCCCTTGCCCCCGCCCCCGGCCGCGGCCTTGATCGCGATCGGCCAGCCGAGCTCGTCGCCAAGTCGGGTCACCTCCTCGGCGGAGGTCACCGGCTGGGTCGTGCCGGGGACGACGGCCACGCCCGCCGCCGCCATCCGCTCCCGCGACGCGGTCTTCGAGCCCATTACCTCGATCGCGTCCGCGGGCGGGCCGATCCACACGAGCCCGGCTCGAGCGACGGCCCGCGCGAACCCCGCGCTCTCGGCCAGGAAGCCGTAGCCCGGGTGGACGGCTTCGGCGCCGGCGCGACGCGCGACCTCGAGCAGCCGTTCCTGGTTGAGATAGCTCTCAGCAGGCGGGCCGGGGCCGATCAGATAGGCCTCGTCGGCAGAGGCGACGTGCAGCGAGCTCCGGTCGGCCTCTGAGTAGACGGCCACGGTGCCGACGCCGAGCTCGCGCAGGGTGCGGAAGACCCGGATCGCGATCTCACCGCGATTGGCTACGAGCACTTTCGAGAAGACCGGCACGTCCGTATTCTCCCCGCACATGACCCTTGCGGATCAGTTGACGCTCGCCCGCGCCGCGGCCGTGCCGTTGGTGGTCGTCCTGTTCGTCTGGGACTTCCCCAACCACGACTGGTGGGCGACAGGCGTCTTCATCGCCGCGATGAGCACCGACTGGCTCGATGGCCGGATCGCCCGGCGGGCCGGTCATACCTCGCCGCTCGGCTCGTTGCTCGACCCGGTCGCGGACAAGCTGCTCGTGCTGACCGTCCTGATCGTGCTCATCGACCAGGACGTGTTCCCTGGCTGGATGGTCGCGGCGATCGTCGCCCGCGAGTTCCTCGTCTCGGGCTTGCGACTCGCGGCGCTCGAGCGTGGAGTCGTCATGCATGCGCGCGACCTGGGCAAGCTGAAGACGTGGTCGCAGGCGACCGCTGCGGCGATCGGTGGCTTCGCGGCTGCCGGAGCCTGGGACGACCAAGTCGCGTGGTGGGCGCTCCTCGTCGCCCTCGTGCTCACGTGGCTCTCGGGGCTGGACTACGCGCGGTTGGCGCCGGGTCTCCTGCGAGGCCGGCCGGTCTCGCCCTAGAGCGGCTCGTCCGGCTCCTCGACGTCCGTGTTCTCGCGGATCCCCAGCTCTCGCCAGGCACTCCGGTAAGCGGTCGGACGGCCGTCCCGCGCGAGCTGCTCCTCGAGAGCGCGCAGGATGATCTCGCGCTCCTCGCTGCCGGGCTCGGGCCTGATCTTCGCGTCCACGGCCCGAGAGCCTAAAGCCGTGCGGGCTGACGGACGATACGAACGGCGGGATGAGCCGCTTCCTCCCTCTCGTCATCTGCTGCGCGCTGCTCGCCGCCTCCCCCGCCTCGGCCGGCAAGATCGCCGATCCGGGAAAGACCCGCGGCGCGAGTGGCCCTGCTCCCGCGGCCTCGTGGGCCCAGACCCACATTCGCTACGTGGTCGCCCACGGCCTGATGGCGAAGACCGTGGCAGCCTTCCGCGCCGACGACGACCTGACGCAGGGTGAGCTCGCGTCCCTCGTCTCCGGCCTCACCAAGCAGCCGGCCACCGTTTCCGCGAACCCCTCGGCGCCGGTGACGGTGACGCAGCTCGATGCGAAGCTCGTGCGGGGCCTGCAGCTCTCGGACGCCGCGGCCGCCTTCACCGCGGGCGCGAAGGCCGCGGGCTTGGCCGTCCCTTCGCGGTTCGGCACCGAGAGCGTGGCGCGCCTGCTCGGCCTTCGTACCGATCACCCCGTCAAGCAGGACGATCTCGAGCTCTTGCCCAGCGACCCGATCACACGGGCGGAGACCGCCTACTCGGTCTCGAGGATCCTCCACTTCGCCGGCTGGGAGCACGATTACGCCGAGACCGCGGCCGCGTCGTTCACACTTCCGCAGCCGAGCGCCTGGCAGAAGCGCGTGCTCAACACTGCCGTCAAGCTGATCGGCTTCCCCTACGTCTGGGGCGGCACGAGTGAAGCGCCGGAGTCTCCCTTCGGCGTGAGCGCACCGGGTGGTTTCGATTGCTCCGGCTTCGTGTGGCGCGTGTACAAGCTTCAGGCCTACCCGGGCGGCGCGGCTCTCGCGACGACGCTCAAGGGCCGCACGACCTACCAGATGAGCGGCGAGGTGCCGAAGAGCAAGCGCATCACGTTTGCCAAGCTCGCTCCCGGAGACCTCGTCTTCTTCGGGCCGAACGGGCCGCGCTCGAAGCCCGGCTCCGTCGGGCATATGGGAATCGCCCTCGGCGGCGGCTGGATGATCCATTCCTCCGGTCAGGGCGTGTCGCTCAGCCCTCTCACCGGCTGGTACCGGCAGCAGTTCGCCTGGGGACGGCGGCCTCTGGCAGAAGCCGGCCTGGCCCCCTGAGCTAGAGTCGTAAGCGGCCGAATTGCAGGGCAACTCCCCCTTCCGGGGGATTGCCGGGCGTTTGCGGGCATTCGACAATCGAGGCCGACCCGATACATGTCGTGGGGAGGTTGACGATGTTGCACTGGAACCACCGTCTCGTCGTCATTGCCGCCATCCTCGCGCTGATTCTCTTGGCGCTCGGCGGTCTTGGCTATGAAGACTCTCTAGGTAGCTACAACCTGTACTGGTAGCGCCGAAGTGACTCGCCGCGCCTTGCCGCCGCCGCGGCTCTTGGCAGTCATCGTGCCCGTGTGCGCTGCGGGCCTCGGCGTCGCGTGCGCCGCGGCCGTGGCCTTCGCGGTCACGCCGCACAAGACTACGACGCTCCTGGGGCTCGCCGCCCTCCTCGGCGCCTCGACTCTCGCCGATCGGTTCCCGGTACCGGTGGAAGGGGTCGACACGGGCGGCGTCTCGCTCTCGTTCGTCTTCGGGGTCGCTTCGATCGTGCTCTTCGGCTGGGCGGCAGGGCTGCTCGTCGTGTTCCTTGCGCCGGCGATCACGCAGCTGCTGGAGCACCGTCCGCCCATTCGCATCGCGTACAACGTCTCCGTCCTCGCGCTGGCAGCTACGGCTGCAGGAGCGGTCTCGGCGCCGCTGCACGGGGAAGGCGCGGACGGTGTTCTCGCCCGCGTCGGCGCCGCCGCGTCCGCCCAGTACACCGTCAACCTGATCCTGATCACCGCCGTCGTGGCCGTCAGCTCGCGCCGCTCGCTGTTCGCGCTGGCCCGAACGAACATCCGCTGGACGATCGTGCCGTTCTCCTTGATGGCCTCGGCGGCGCTGATGCTGGTCGTGCTCTGGCAACGCTCGCCCTTCCTCTCGGTGGCGCTCGTCGGCCCGCTGCTCGCGATCCAGCTCTACCAGCGCGCGATCGTCCGGGCGCTGCGCGCCATGCGCCTGGCGCTGACCGACCCCTTAACGGGGTTGGGCAACCACCGGCACTTCCACGAATGCTTCGAGCGGGAGCTGCGGTACGCGCACGAGCGTCGTCTCCCGCTCACGCTCTGCCTCGTCGACGTCGACGACTTCAAGCGCATCAACGACCGCTTCGGCCACCCGGCCGGCGACCGCGTCCTGTCGCAGGTGGCGTCGCGGCTGCGCCAGACCGGCGAGGCCTTCCGGCTCGGCGGCGACGAGTTCGCACTTCTCCTTCCCGGCTACGACGAGGATGCAGCCCTCGTCGCAGCCTCGTCGATCGTCGAGCGGATCGCCGCGCTGAAGTTCGAGCAGGTGGAGCTCGTCACCGTCAGCGTCGGCGTCGCCATCTCGCCGCAGCACGCCGACGAGCGCGACGAGCTGGTGCGACTCGCCGACAGCGCCCTCTACTGGGCGAAGGAGTACGGCAAGAACCGCGTCCGCGCCTACAGGCCCGATGTGATCGAGCTCGCCGAGCTCAAACGGCTCGCCGGCGGCCCCGATCGCGCTGCCCGTTTCCGCGCCGCCGCCAGCCTCGCTCGGGCGGTGGACGCGCGCGACGTCTACACCGGCAGCCACTCCCAGCGAGTCGCAGAGCTCGCGGCGCGCACCGCGCGGCGGCTGGGCCTCGCAGACGAGGAGATCGAGCTAACCCGGCTCGCCGCCAGCCTGCACGACCTCGGCAAGCTCGCGATCCCGGAGGAGATCCTGCGCAAGCCCGGCCCGCTCACCGATCCTGAGCGGATGGTGCTCGAGCGCCATCCGCAGATCGGATTCCGCATGCTCGAGAGCCTCGGCGTCGACCCCGTCGCCGACTGGGTACTCCACCACCACGAGCGCTGGGACGGAAGCGGGTACCCGGACGGGCTCCCGGGCGAGACCATCCCGCTCGGCGCGCGCATCATCTTCGTCGCGGATGCCTACGACGCGATGACCTCGGAGCGGGTCTACCGCCGCAGAGTCGCGCCCGAGCAGGCGATTGCCGAGCTCAAGCGCTGCGCCGGCTCACAGTTCGACCCGGAGATCGTCGCCGCGCTGGCCGACGAGCTTGCGCTCGAGGCCGAGCCCGCTGCGGCTGCCGCCTTGGCTTCCTGAGCTCTGGCGGCGGTTATCCGCCCTTGGCCGCGGCATTAAGATTCGAAAAGGGATGACAGCCCAGGAGGACATCGCGACCGTGGCCGGACAGCTCGCCTCCCTCACCCGAACCGTGGAGGAGATGGCCACCGAGCTGAAGGAAGTTCGGGAGCGCGCCGAGACCCAGCAGGAGCGCAGCGACGTCCAGCAGGAGCGCATCGAGCTCGCGGCTCGAGAGCTAGCGGATGTCAGCGACCGCCTGCAGGCAGCTGCGAACGCGCTCCGCGAATCGATCTGAGCTCTCTCTCGAGCCCGCTAGAGCGGGATGTTTCCGTGCTTTCGCGGCGGGCGGTGCTCACGCTTGGTCAGCGTCGTCTCGAGCGCGTCCGCCAGCACCGCGCGGGTGCGGCGCGGCTCGATCACGTCGTCGACGTAGCCGCGCTCGGCGGCCACGTACGGGTTGGCGAACCGCTCGCGGTAGTCGTCGATCAGCTCCGCCCGCCGAGCCTCCGCGTCGTCGGCCTCCTCGAGCTCGTTGCGAAAGATGATGTTGACGGCGCCCTCGGGGCCCATCACGGCCACCTCCGCAGTGGGCCAGGCGAAGTTGAAGTCGGCCCGGATGTGCTTCGAGCTCATCACGTCGTATGCGCCGCCGTACGCTTTGCGCGTGATCACCGCCAGCTTCGGCACCGTCGCCTCCGCGTAGGCGTAGAGCAGCTTCGCGCCGTGTCGGATGATCCCGCCCCACTCCTGTGCGGTCCCTGGCAGGAAGCCTGGCACGTCCACGAATGTGACCAGCGGAATGTTGAACGTGTCGCAGGTGCGCACGAAGCGGGCCGCCTTGACCGACGAGTCGATGTCGAGCACCCCCGCCAGCGAGCGCGGCTGGTTGCCGACGACTCCGACGGGATGGCCGTTCAGGCGCGCGAACCCGCAGACGATGTTCTCGGCCCAGCGCTCGTGCACCTCCAGGAACTCGCCGTCGTCGAACACGCGCCTCACGACGCCCTTCATGTCGTAGGGCTTGGCCGGGTCGTCAGGCACCAGCGTGTCGAGCTCGGGGTCCTCGCGGCTCGCCGGATCCGCCGGCTCCGAGTACGGCGGCGGGTCGACGTTGTTCTGCGGCAGGAACGAGAGCAGGTAGCGCGCGTCCTCGAGGCACGCGTCCTCGTCGGGGGCGACGAAGTGGGCGACGCCCGACTTGGTCGCGTGGGTCATCGCTCCACCGAGCTCCTCGAAGCTGACCTCCTCACCCGTGACGGTCTTCACCACGTCGGGGCCCGTGATGAACATGTACGAGCTTCCTTCGACCATCAGCACGAAGTCGGTGATCGCCGGCGAGTAGACCGCGCCGCCCGCGCACGGGCCCATGATCAGGCTGATCTGCGGGATCACTCCCGAGGACTGCACGTTGCGCCAGAAGATCTCCGCGTAGCCCGCAAGCGAGACGACACCCTCCTGGATCCGGGCGCCGCCAGAGTCGTTGATTCCGATCACCGGGCACCCCAGCTTCGCGGCCAGATCCATCACCTTGCAGATCTTCTCGGCGAAGACCTCGGAGAGGCTGCCGCCGAAGACGGTGAAGTCCTGCGAGAACACGAAGACCCGGCGGCCGAAGATCGTCCCGTAGCCGGTGACGACCGCGTCGCCGTACGGCCGCCTCTCGCGCATGCCGAACTCGGCCTCGCGGTGTCGCACGTAGCGGTCGAGCTCCACGAAGGAGCCCGGGTCGAGCAGCTTCTCCACGCGGTCGCGCGCAAGGAGCTTCCCCTGCGATCGCTGCCGTTCGACGGCGCTGTCGCTGCCGGCGTGCGCCGCCTGCTCGCGCAGCTCACCCAGCCGGTGGAGCTTCGCCTCGGTCGAGTCCATCTCGGTCGACACGCGCCGAGCGTAACGCCGGAACCCCGGTCGTGCCGGGGAAATCCCCGAAAGGGGGTCGAACGGATCACCTTTCCGGGGGACTTTCGGACGCTCGAACCCACCTAGCCTGCGTGGGCGGAACTGCGGCAAGGGAAGGATATGCGGCGATACATCGATCGACCCCGGCGGCTGCCGGCGCCACGCGCCGTGCTGTTTCGACGGACCCGTTTGGCGCCCGTTGCGCTTGCGCTGCCGCTCGTCACCCTGATGTGGCTGACGATCGGGCTTCCGATCTTCGCCGAGCTCTCCAGCGCCGACAACGGCGACGGCCTCGCACGTGACGTCGTCTTCGTTTCGGCGATCGCGGGTACTAGAGCCGGCGGCCACCGGCCCGGCGGAAGCGACGAGCGCGGCGGCGTGGCCGAGACCGTCGCGGCAGCGACCATGACCCCGGCGATCGTGCGAGAGGTGCGGCTAGTCCGGGAGCGAGTCCTGATTCGCGTTTCCGCACACGAGGGCTCGATGGGGAAGTCGGACGACGGCGGCGGGCCGGGCCGAGGTGCGATCACGCTCGCCGCCGCTTCGGACTCCCCGGCGAGCGACCCGACCACGACGCCGCTCAGCGTTCCGTCCACGTCGGTGCCGGCTTCGACCTCTACTCCGCTTCCCCCACCGCCCCCGCCTGCACCGACACCGGCTCCGCCTCAGCCTCCTCCGCCGCCGCCTCCTCCTCCGCGTCCTGCCCCCACGCCCACCTCGCCGCCGCCGCCCCCGCCGACGGCTCCGCCTCCCCTGCCTTCCCCTGCTCCGGCTGACCCGCTGCCGCTGCCTGCGCCTCCGCCGCCGCCTCCCCCTCCGGTTGGATCCCCTCCTTCACCTCCGCCTCCGGCTGCCTCGATGCCGGCGGCAGTCGACGTCCAGACCCGGAACAACGGCGCGAAGACCGGCAAGGCCGAGAGCGGCGACTCGATCACGTACACCTTCGCGGGCGCCGTCGTGCCCTCACTCGTCCTGGCCGGCTGGAACGGCTCTGCGACGCTCGTCACCGTCCATTTCACGAACAACGCGAAGAACGACGTGGTCAGCGTCCGCAACGACTCGACTGGGGCGACGCTCTTCGAGCTCGGGTTCGTAAGCCTCAACGGTGACTACACCAACAACGCGGACTTCAACTCCTCGGTCATGACTGCCGGCGGCAACACGATCAGCGTCGTGCTCGGCACGCTCAACGGTCACGCCAAGGAGAAGGCCGGCCCGGCCACGATGATCTGGATGGGGCCGACGAACACCGTCAACGAGTCCGGCCCGGCCGACAAGGAGTTCTGAGCTCCTTCAGGTCGCGGCAACGGCTCAAGCAGGCCGTACGTCGCGCCGATAACCCGCAGATGAGCCCTGCGGCCTCAGCCACCAGCGCTGCGTCCGGGCAGGAAACCGCCCGGCGGTCGCGTCTTGCCAGGTCCCCCATCGCGCGTCGTGCCGGTATCCAGCTCATCGTCGGGGTCCTGATCGTGGGCGCCATCCCGATCGCCTCGACCGTTCGGATTCTCGAGGCGAACGCCCTCCACAACGAGCGGGCTCACGCGGATACGGCACTGCGCACCCAGCTCCAGAGCGGATTACGCGAGCTCACCCGCCTCGGCGACCAGGCCTCGAATCGAGCCGCCGACCTCGCGCGCTCACCAGGCGTGCAGCGCGCCTTCATCGCCCCGCGGCCGGCCGCGCTCGCCCGCATCGCCCGGGAAGAACGCGACGTCTCGTTCGTCCTGAACAGCCGGCGGCTGGGGGCGACGCCGAGCGCGAACGTCCTCGAACGCTCGGTCTGGTTGACTGTGAACGGGCGCAGGATCGGCAAGGTCGTGGCCGTCGAGCCGCTCGACCAGCGGCTGAGTCGACGGCTGACCAGAGACGCGCCACGCTCGCGCGGGGACCGCCTCGTCCTCGTCGAGCACGGCCGCCTGCTCGGCACGAGCCTTGCGTTCACCACGCACGGGCGCACCGTCCGGCTGCAGGGCACCCGGTACCGGTCGCTGGCGACGGCAGTCGAGGACGCCGGCGGCGCACGTCTCTTGGCGCTGCGCCCACAGGAGGCGATCGACGGAACCGTGGCGCCGTACAGGCAGCGCATCCGCTACGCGGCGCTCGGCTCTTTTGCGCTGCTCGTCCTCGTCGCGCTGATGTTCGCCGGTCCGCTCCTTCGCATGCTGGGCGACTTCCGTCGCGTCGCCTCACAGGCCACGACCGATTCCCTCACCGGACTCGCGAACCGCCGCTCCTTCGACGAGGAGCTCGCGCTCGAGTGGCGTCGCGCCCACCGGATCGGTGACTCGTTCGCGCTGGTCTTGATCGACCTCGACGACTTCAAGAAGGTGAACGACACGCACGGCCATCCGGCAGGCGACGCCGTTCTCCGCACGGTCGGCGAAGTCCTCGGCTCCGGTGTTCGCCAGATCGACCTCGCGGCGCGCTACGGCGGCGAGGAGTTCGTCGTGCTCGTCCCTGAGAGCGACCTCAAGGGCGCGACGCAGCTCGCGAAACGGCTGCGCCTCGCCGTCTCCAAGGCGCGGACCGAGCTGCCCGACGGACGCCTGCTCAAGGTGACGGCGAGTCTCGGTGCTGCGGCGAAGGGCGACCTGACCTCGGCCGAGGAGCTCGTGGCCGCCGCCGACGAGGCGCTCTACGAAGCGAAGCGCGCGGGCAAGGACCGGGTCGTCGCCGGAGGGACCGTCGAGGCGGCGCCCGGGGCCGCGGCGGCGCCGTCGACGAAGACGCGTGCCACAATCACGGACGATGCGGGTCTCGGCGAAGGTGGACTACGCGCTGCGCGCGGGAGCGGAGCTCGCAGCGGCGCCAAGCGGAGTGCCGCAAAAGGGCGATCTGATCGCCCGGGCACAAAAGATCCCGCTTAAGTTCCTCGAGAACATCCTGCTCGACCTCAAGCACGCCGGGCTCGTGCAGAGCCAGCGCGGCGCGGAGGGCGGCTATTGGCTGGCGAAGCAGCCGGATCGAATCGTGCTCGCCGACGTCATCCGCGCGGTCGAGGGCCCGATCGCCAACGTCCGTGGAGAGCGGCCGGAGCAGGTCGAGTACGCCGGGGCTGCCGAGCCTCTACGCGACGTCTGGGTCGCGGTGCGGGCGAACCTGCGCGCGGTGCTGGAGACCGTCACCCTCGCCGACCTCGCGGCCGGCAAGCTGCCCGACGAGGTGGCCGTGATCGCGTCCGATCCCGACGCCTGGTTGCCGCACTAGGCGGGTCAAGCCCTCCTCGTCAGCGTGCGCTGAACACCGTCTCGTGCCGAGGCCGCACGTAGACGATCTGCCCGCGCTCGAGCTCGAGTTGCTCCGCTTCCTCCTGCGTCAGCTGGACGAGGAGGTGCTGGCCGTCCTCGCGCACGAGCTCGACCCGAACCTCGAAGCCCAGGTGGACGACACGCTCGACCATCGCCTCGGCCGAGCGGTCCTCGGGCTGGAGCCGCACCTCCAGGTCGTGGGGGCGCACGAAGGTGTCGCCGACGCGGTTTACGGGCCCGACGAAGCTCATCACGAACTCGTTCGCCGGCTGCTCGTAGAGCTCGCGCGGCGAGCCGATCTGCTCGACACGGCCCGCGTTCAGCACCACGATCTGGCCCGCGACCTCCATGGCCTCCTCCTGGTCGTGCGTGACGATGATCGTGGTGACGTGCACCTCGTCGTGGAGGCGGCGCAGCCAAGCTCGCAGCTCCTTGCGCACGCGGGCGTCGAGGGCGCCGAACGGCTCGTCCAGGAGCAGCACGCTCGGCTCGACCGCGAGCGCCCGCGCGAGCGCCATCCGCTGGCGCTGGCCGCCCGAGAGCTGTGAGGGATACCGCTTCGCGAGCCCCTCGAGCTGCACGAGCTCGAGCAGCTCGTGCACCCGCCCGGAGATCTCCGTCTTGGGCCGCTTGCGGATCGTCAGCCCGAAGGCGACGTTGTCCCAGACGGTCATGTGCTTGAAGGCGGCGTAGTGCTGGAAGACCATGCCGACGCCGCGGGCGCGGGCGGGGCGGTTCGTGACGTCCTCGTTTCCGATCAGCACCTGTCCCGACTCGGGCTGCTCCAGGCCCGCGATCACGCGCAGCAGCGTCGACTTGCCGCTGCCGCTCGGGCCGAGCAGGGCCGTGAGCGATCCCTCGGGGATCGCGACGGAGACGTCGTCGAGCGCAGTGAAGCTTCCGAACCTCTTGGTCACGTCGATGGCCGCGATGCCCACTAGGCCTCCTCTCGCGGATGGACGAGCCGCAGGCCCACCACCGTCGCGATTGCGATCAGCGCCAGCACCACGGATGCGGCGTACGCGCCTTGAACGTTGAACTGCTCGAACTGCGCCTGGACGTAGAGTGGAAGGGTCTCGGTCCGGCCTTCGATCCTTCCGGAGACGACGCTCACCGCGCCGAATTCGCCGATCGCGCGGGCGGTTGTGAGCACGACGCCGTACGCAACGGCCCAGCGGATCGCTGGCAAGGTGATCTTCCGGAAGGTCTGGAAAGGCGAGGCGCCGAGGGTCTCGGCTGCCTGCTCCTGCTCGGTTCCGATCTCACGGAGCACGGGGACGACCTCGCGCACGACGAAGGGCAGAGACACGAACATCGTCGCCAGGATCATCCCGGGGACGGCAAAGAGGATCTTGATCCCGTGGTCGGCGAGCCCGCCGAGCCAGCCGCCGCGCCCGTAGAGGAGGAAGAGGGCAAGGCCGACCACGACCGGCGAGAGCGCGAGCGGTAGGTCGACGATCGCGTTCACGAGGCCGCGCCCTGGGAAGCGGCTGCGCACAAGGGCGAGCGCGAGAGTCACGCCGAAGATCGTGTTGGCCGGGACTGCGATCGCCGCCATCAGCAGCGTCAGCTCGAGCGCGTGCACGGCCTGGTGGGAGGAGACCGCGTCCCAGGCAGGACCGAGGCCGTGCTCGAACGCGCGGTGGAAGACGAAGCCGACCGGCACGAGCAGGATGAGCGCCAGGTAGCCGAGCGCCCCGAAGCGCAGCGCGTACCTAGACACGATCACTCCTCCGGTCAGGCGCAACGACCGGTCGTTGCAGACGGCCACGCGGGAAACCCGCGTGGCCTGAAGGTAGGTATCCCAAGCGCTGCCTACGCATAGTCGTGCTTCGTCCTCCAGCGCCGGAAGGCGCCGATCAGCAGGAGCACTCCGAGCGAGATCGCGAGCAGCACGACCGAAACGGCGGCTGCTCCGGTCCCGTTTCCGGACTGAAGCTGCCCGAAGATGTAGACGGAGGAGACCTCGGTCTTGAATGGGATGTTTCCGGAGATCAGCACCACCGCGCCGAACTCTCCGACGGCGCGGGCAAAGGCGAGCGCGACTCCGGAGAGGATCGCGGGCAGGAGGTTCGGGAAGACGATCCGGCGGAAGATGGCGATCGAGCCGGCCCCGAGCGACGACGCCGCCTCCTCCATCTCCGTGTCGAGCTCGAGCAGCACCGGCTGCACCGCCCGCACGACGAACGGCAGCGTCACGAACAGCAGCGCGAGCAGCAACCCGAGCCGCGTGAAGGCGACGTCGACGCCGAACGGCCCGCCGGGCCCGTAGAGCGCGAGCAGCGTCAGCCCCGCGACGATCGTCGGCAACGCGAAAGGGAGGTCGATGACCGCGTCGACCGTGCCCTTGCCCGGGAAGCGATCCCGCACGAGCACCCAGGCGATCGCAGTGCCCGTGACGGCGTTGACCAGGGCGCAGACGGCCGCGACGCCGAGCGTCAGCTTCAGCGCGGCGAGCGCCTCCGGACGGGTCGCCTGGTGCCAGAAGGAGTCGAGGCCGTCGGCACGCGAGCCCCAGATCAGCGCCGCGAGCGGCAGGAGCACGACCACGCTGAGGTAGCCCATGGCCATGCCCTTGGCGACCGTGCCGCCGGCGCGGCCCGAGACCACGCCGGCGGGCCGCTCGAGAACGGCGGCGTTACTGGCCAACCGACCTCTCGATCTTGGCCATGATTCCCTTCTCCGGGTGGAAGAAGCGCTTGTTCACCTTCGTCCAACCGGTCAGCCCGTACTTGGCCGAGCCGATGGTGAAGAGGCCCGGCGGCCTGAAGAAGTGGTAGCCCTTCGAGACGCTCTTTACCACCGGGCGGTAGCCCTGGTCCGCAAACGCCTTCTGCGCGGTGGACGACCAGAGGTACTTGTAGAACGCCTTCGCGGCCGGCTTGCTCAGGCCTGACTTCGTCAGCGCGACCGGCGTCTCGATCAGGAGCGTTGCCTTCGGCGTCCGGTACTCGGTGTGAACGCCCTTCTTCTCGGCGTAGATGGCCTCGTTCTCGTACGTGAGCAGCACGTCGCCCTTGCCCTGCGCGAAGATCTGGAGCGCGGCGCGCGCGCTGTCGGGCTGCACCGGCACGTGCTTGAACAGCCTGTAGAGGTACGCGATCGCCTGTTTGTCGGTCTTGCCGGCGCGGCGCTGCGCGCCGTAGGCTGCCATCACGTTCCAGCGGGCGCCCCCGGAGGTGAATGGGTTCGGCGTGATGACCTGCACGCCGCTGCGGACGAGATCGCCCCAGCCCCTGATCTTCTTCGGGTTGCCGTCGCGGACGACGAAGACCACGACCGAGTCGGAGACGATCCCCCGGTGCGAGTTCGAGTTCCATTTCTTCGGAACGAGCCCCTTCCCCACCAGCAGGCTCACGTCCGGGTCGAGCGAGAGCGCGACGAGATCGGCATCCTGACCGGCGGCCACGGCACGGGCCTGGTCGCCCGAGGCGCCGTACGACTGGCTGAAATCGACCCCGTTGCCTGCCTGCGTCTTCTGGAAGGACGAGATGATCTTGCCGTAGGCGTCCTTGGGCGTCGAGTAGGCGACCAGGTCGATCGACCCACCCTTCGACGCGCCGGCGGCAGAGCCGGCCAGCACCGCGACCCCAAGGAAAGCAATCCAAATAACTCTCATTCCGGCTCCTTATCTTTCAAGTTTGTCCAGGGAATTGCTGGAGATTGGCAAAAGCGCCCGCCGGCGTCAAGCGGGAACCGCTGCCGGGACTAGAGTGGCGCCGTGGAGCCGCTCGACCGCTCGACGATCTGGCCGTACCGGGATGGCGAGCCGGGGGAGCTGTACTACCAGCGCTACGCCCACCCGAACGGGCTGGCGGCCGAGCGCGCGCTCGGTGAGCTCGAAGGTGGCGAGGCGCTGCTCTTCCCGTCCGGGACCGGAGCGGCTGCTGCGCTCGTTCTAGGTCTCCTGGAGCCGGGCCAGACGATCGCGCTGGCCGAGGGTGCGTATTACGGGACCTCGGTGCTCTTCGGCAGCCTTGAGCGCTGGGGCCTGCGGTTCGCCGAGTTCGATCAGACCGGCCCACCGCCGGACGATGCCGACCTCATCTGGCTGGAGGCGCCGTCGAACCCCTTCCTGACCATGCCGGACTTGGAGGCGGCCGTGGCGCACCCGGCTCGGGTTCTGGTCGACTCGACCGCCGCCACCCCGGTCTACGTGCGACCGCTCGAGCGCGGCGCGGACTTCGCGCTCCACAGCGCGACCAAGTTCCTGGGCGGCCACCACGACGTCTTGCTCGGCGCCGTGGCCTGTCGCTCGGCCGACGACGCGGCGACGCTGCGCGACTTCCGCGGCCGAGCCGGGATCGTCGCCGCCCCGGACCCGTGCTGGCTGCTGTCCCGCAGCCTGAAGACGCTCTCGGCGCGGATGGAGCGGCACACCGCGAGCGCGACCGTGCTGGCGGGACGGCTCGAGGCACACCCGGCCGTCTCGACCGTTCGCTACCCGGGCTTCGGCGGCCTGCTCTCGTTCGACGTCGCCGACGGAGAGGCGGCCCATCGCGTCGAGACGTCGTTGCGAGAGATCACGAACGCGACGAGTCTCGGCGGCGTCGAGTCCGTGCTCGAGAGCCGCTCCCGCTGGGAGGGCGACCGCGTCCCGCCTGGGCTGCTGCGTCTCAGCGTCGGGCTCGAGGACGTCGCCGAGCTCTGGCACGACCTCGAGCAGGCTCTGGGGTGAGCGATCGGCGCGCGGGCCGCAGGCCGCGCGCCGCCGCCTCCTCGTCAGCCTGCGGTGATCGAGCCGAAGAGGCCGTGGCTCTCTTCGTCGGGCCCGGCCGTGAAGAAGAGCGTCTTGGACGATCCGGCCGCACTGTCGTTCCCGAACCGAAGCGCCCAGAGCCCGTCGATGGCGAGCGGCTTGCCATCGCCGGCGCGAAGCTCGCCGCGATGCTCGAAGTGCCCGTTCGGCAGCTCCTCGTAGGCGTTGATGTTCCCGTCGCCGAAGTTGCCGACCAACAGGTCGCCGCCGAAGCGGCCGAAGCTCTCCGGTGCGAGCACGAGGCCCCAGGGCGCGTTCAGCTGGCCGTGTTGCGCTACGCGATCCAGGAGGTTCCCCTGCGTGTCGTAGACGTCGACGAATCCGAGGCCCTGGCCGGCGATCTCGTCCTCGGCGGCCTCGTCCTGCTTGGCGTAGGCGACGAAGACCCGGTCACCGATCGTCTGGACGTTGAACGGTGCGTACCCGGCCGGCAGGCCCGCGTCCACGAACCCGCTGTTGGGCATGAGCCCGAAGGTGCCGTCGAAGACGTCGATCCGTGCGTTGTGGAAGTCGGCCGCGTAGAGGCGAGGCCCGGCTGCGGTGCCCGCGATCGCGAGTCCCTTGTAGATTGCCCCCACGCCCGAGCGGTCCTTGACGACGACGGCCGTTGTCCCCTGCGTGCTGTTCCAGCCCCTGACCACGCCGTCCTCACCGTCGAACAGGAACAGCGCCTTGCCTCCGGTCGGCAGGAGGAACGCCGAAGTGCCGTTGAACACGGTGCCCGTCGGCCCACCGGCGACGTCGACGACCAGCGACCTCGGCGTCCCGTCGCCGTTGTAGAGGGTCGACTTGTCCTTGCCGTTGTCGGAGACCCACCACGGAGTCGTCGGCCCGGCGGTGAGGCCCCACGCGTTGACGAGATTCCCGTCCGTGTGCGGCGCCACTCCGGGCTGGTCCGAGACCAGCGGCGTGACGGTGTATGCGTTGCGCTCGGCGGCAGTCAGCGGCGATACCGCGACCAGGGCTGCGCCGAGGACGAGCGCCAGCGCCAACATGACGGTTTGGCGGCGGGCGAAGCGATGCTCTCCCATCTCCCACTCCTTCACTCGAAGGTTCATGCGCAGAGGGCTCTACGCAGGGAGCGGCCAGGCGGTTTGGCATCCGCGGCATCGCACAGCAGCCACATGCGCCAAGGAGCCGGAGGTGGGATTCGAACCCACGGCCTACGCCTTACAAGGGCGTTGCTCTGACCAGCTGAGCTACTCCGGCACGGGGCCAGCGTACCGCCGGTCGAACCTAGTGGTGCTCGATCACCTCGTCGATCAAGCCGTACTCCCTGGCTTCGGCGGCGGTCATGAAATGGTCGCGGTCGGTATCGGCCGAAATGCGCTCCAGCGGCTGGCCGGTGTGGTCGGCCAGGATCCCCTCGACGCGCCGCTTCAGGTCGAGCACCTCCCGTGCGCGGATCTCGACATCGGACGCCTGGCCGCCGAAGCCGCCGGTCCACACCTGGTGGATGAGGATCTTCGCGTTCGGTAGCGCGCTTCTCTTGCCCTTCGTTCCGGCCGCGAGCAGCACCGCGCCCATCGACATCGCGGTCCCGACGCAGATGGTGCGGATGTCCGGCTTGACGAACGTGAGCGTGTCGTAGATGGCGAGCCCTGCATACATGTCGCCGCCGGGCGAGTTGACGTAGAGCGAGATGTCCTTGTCGGGATCCTCCGACTCGAGGTGGAGCAGCTGCGCGACGACGACGTTTGCGATCTGGTCGTCGATCGCGCTGCCGACCATCACGATGCGGTCGTTGAGCAGGCGCGAGTAGATGTCGAAGGAGCGCTCCCCGCGTGAGGCCTGCTCGATCACCATGGGGATCTGCGGGCTCACCCGGCGAACACAGCCTCACGCGACGGCACGAGCTCGCCGACGCGGTGCACCGGGACGCCGTACTCGCGCAGGCCGCCCGCGACCGCGGCGGAGTCGGGCACGGACGCCGGGACGAAGATCTCGACCGGCCGCGCCTGGGCGGCCCGCCAGCCGGCGCTTCCCTCGATCGTCGCCCCCCACAGAAGAACGCGCCCGAAGACGCGGTCGCCGTCGCCGACAGCCAGGTAGTGCTCCCACGCCGCCAGCTCGCGGCCCGCGTGGAGACCGCACTCGCAGCCGGGGAACGGCGCGTCGTGAGGCGTCCGCAACAGGCGGCGGCACTCGGCGCGCAAAGGCTCGCGGGCGGGCCAGAGGTCGCCGTACAGGACGCTTCGGAGCCGAGTGCGCTCCGGGCCGTGCTCGACGCGCCACACCTTCCAGCCGACCGCCGGCCTCAGCGCCTCTGCGGCCCACACGCTCTCGAGCCGGCCGATCCTCATTCCTCGGCCTGCTCCTCGCCGAGCCAGGCGAGTATCGCCGAGCGGGAGAAACGCCACTCCTGGCCGACCTTGCGCGCTGGGAGCTCGCCGCGCCCGGCAAGCTCGACCACCGTCTCCTCCTCGACCTGCAGGAGCTCGGCGAGCTGATCGGGCGTCAGGACCTCGGTCTCGGCCGGGCGGAACGAGTGCCGGCCCACTGCCCACTCCGTCTCTGCCGGCATGGGTGGCCCCGCGACCTCCTCGGTCCAAACGGGGTCTTGGGGGTCGAAGCGGGCGACGAGCTTCGTGATCAGCTCGCGCTTCGGCGTGCGCAGGGCGTCGGCGGCCCGGTGGAGCTTCTCGGCCTCGGCTGAGGGGATGCGCACGAAGAGCGCGGTGTAGTCAGGATCGCTTCGCGGACGTGCCATCGGAGATATCTTGATATCACACAGATATCTCGAGCCGCAAGCGGCTACTGCAGCACTTGCCGCGACTGCTGGTGGGACAGCACCTTGCGCTTCACGCGCTGCAACGCGTTGTCGATCGTCTTCGTGTCGCAGCCGAGCCGCTCTGCCATCTCCTCGTAGGACTCGCCCTCGAGGTAGAGCTTCAGCGCGTCGGCCTCGAGCTTCGAAAGTCCGCTTCCCAGCGTGAAGACGAGGCTCTGGAGCTCCTCGGTCGAGATCACGCAGACGGAAGGGTCGTCCACGCTCGGGCCGGGCAGAGCGTCGCCGAGGTTGCAGTCGCCGTCCGGCTCCTGGCCGGCGGGTGTGTGGCTGAAGGAGACGTAGGTGTTCAGGGGCGCGTGCTTGAAGCGGGTCGCCGTCTTGATCGCGGTGATGATCTGCCTCGTCACGCAGAGCTCGGCGAAGCTGCGGAAGGAGGTCTCCTTGTCGGCGCGGAAGTCGCGCACCGCCTTGTAGAGCCCGATCAGCCCTTCCTGAATCAGATCCTCGGCGTCGCCGCCGGCGAGGAAGTACGAGCTGGCCTTGAGGCGGACGAAGCCCTGGTAGCGGCGCAGGAGCTCGTCCAGCGCCTTGCCGTCGCCGTTCCTCGCGCGCATGACGAGCTGGAGATCGGCGAGCTCCCGCTGGAGCTTTTGCGGGGTGTGAATCGTCTGTGCAGTTCGAGCGAGCACGGCTTTCCCCCTCGCTGAGGACGGGCGATCTGCACAAGCCTCACCCTGAGGTTGAGGATCAAGATAGCAAGGTCCCAACACGTTTACAAGACCTTGCTAGTTGTTGTTCTTAACCGGACCCTTGGCCTCTGCGCAGCTTCTCAAGACGTTTTCGCGTCTCTTCGTCTACGCGATCGCGAAGCTGCGACCGCTTCGCCTCGACGTGCCCCGGCGCGTCGAGGTCTTCCAGGAATGTTCGAGAGCTGCGCTTCTGCACCTCCTGGCCCGAGGTGCCGCGCACCGCGGCGTCGGATGAGACGAGACAGACCGTCTCGCTCGCGCGGTGCGCCGCGGCCAGCCGCTCCAGGAGCGCGTCCGCATGCTCCGCGTACCGCACCTCGAGCGGCCCGTACGCCCTGTCCTCCCCCACGCCGTCGAAGACCACGACCCCGCAGGCGCCGTGCAGCGCGACGAAGCTCGCGAGCCGGTCGACGAGCTCGCGCGGGTCGTCGAACGAGCCCGCGTGCAGGAGGTTGTAGCCGTCGAAGAGGTAGAGCGTCGGCTCAGCCACCGCGCTGCCGCCTCGCCTCGTAGAGGAGCAGGGCTGCGGCCACGCTCACGTTCAGCGACTCGACCTTGCCGTGGAGCGGGATCCTGACGGCGTCGTCGCAGGTGCGGCGGACGAGGGGCCGCAGGCCCTTGCCCTCGGCACCGAGCACGAAGGCGAGGCCGCCCGCGAGGTCGGCGTCCCACATCGTCGTCTCCGCGTCGCCCGCGGCCGCCCAGACCCAGAGCCGCGGGCCCTTGATCTCGCCGAGGTAGCGCGAGAGGTTCTTGACCACGGCAACCGGGAGGTGCTCGACGGCTCCGGCCGAGGCGCGGCAGACGGCCGCCGTCACGCGCGCCGAGTTGTGTGCAGGCAGGACGATGCCGCTGGCACCGGCTCCCTCGGCGCTCCGGGCGACCGCCCCGAGGTTGCGCGGGTCGGTCACCGAGTCCAGGACCGCGAGCAGCGGCGCAGGCCCGGCCGCGACCTCGTGCGCGTCGGCGTAGCGGAAAGGCTCGACGCGGGCGACGACGCCCTGGTGATCGGCGGTGCCGGCAAGCGCGTTTAGCTCTCGTTCCGGTTCCGCGTGCACCCGCACATCGTTCTCGGCCAGCCAGGGCTCCGCCTTCAGCGCCCGCTCGGTGGCGAAGAGCTCGAACACCTGCCGCGGTCCGCGAACGGCCTCCCGCACGGCTCGGCGGCCGTAGACGAGCTCGGTCGTCACGGCTTTGGCACGAGCTGAAAGCCGGGCTCGGCGTCCACGTCCCGCACTTCCCAGCCCGCCGCCTCGATCTCGCCGCGCAGCCGGTCACCCTTGTCGAAATCTCGGTGCTCGCGGGCTTCTGCACGCTGCCGCGCCAGCTCTTCGAGCTCAGGCGGGGCCGATGTGATCTCGGCGAGAGACTTGAGCCCGAAGACCTCCAGGCCGCGCCGCAGCAACTCGTGGTCGCGCCAGCCGTGCAGGATCGCGAGCGCGTCGGGCGTGTTGAAGTCGTCGTCGAGGGCACCCGCGAGCCCCTCCCAGTCGCCGCCGGGCTCGGAGGGCTGCCGGAAGACGTTGCGGAAGCTCTCGGCCTGGGCCGCGGCCTGGCGGAGCACTTCGTCCGAATAGTCGAGCGGCTTGCGCCAGTGGCCGCCGAGGAAGTAGACGAGCAGCGTCTCGCGCCCCCACGCCTCGAGCGCCTCGCGCAGCGAGACGATGTTGCCGAGCGACTTCGACATCTTCTCGCCGGCGAGCCGCAGCATGCCGTTGTGCATCCAGAGCTGCGCGAACCCGTGGCCGAGCGACCGCGACTGGGCGATCTCGTTCTCGTGGTGGGGGAAGACGAGATCGATCCCGCCGCCGTGGATCTCGAACACCGGGCCGAGGTGCGTCTCGGCCATCGCCGAGCACTCGATGTGCCAGCCCGGGCGGCCGCGTCCCCAGGGCGAGTCCCACCAGGTGTCCTCGCCCTCCTTGTGCGCTTTCCAGAGCGCGAAGTCGCGGGGATCCTCCTTCAACTCGCCGGCCTCGTCCTCTTCGGAGGGGTTGCGCGTGGCCTCCTCGTCGCCGTGGCGGCCGGAGAGCTTGCCGTAGTCCGGGAAGCTGGCGACGCGGAAGTAGACGTCGCCCTCGGCAGCGTAGGCGTGCCCGCCCGCGACGAGCTGCTCGATCATCGCCACGATCTCCGGGATCGACTCGGTCGCCTTCGGTTCTCGGTCGGGCCGACCAAGCCCGAGGCCGCTTGTGTCCTCGACGTACCACTCGCTCGCCTCCGCCGCGAGCTTCCCGCTGGCGCCGGGCGCGGCCGCGTAGATCTTGTCGTTGATGTCCGTGATGTTCTCGACCAGCGTGACGTCGTAGCCGCCGCGCTCCAGCCAGCGCTTGAGCCACATCGAGAGCACGAACGGCCGCGCGTTTCCGATGTGGATGCGCTGGTAGACCGTGGGACCGCAGAAGTACATGCGCACCGGGCCCGGCGGAGGAGGCAGATCCCGCAACCCGCGGGTCGCGGTGTCATAGAGCCGCATCGATCCTCCGCAAAGCTTCGTCGCGCGGAAGCGCGGCCACGACCGCCCAGAGCTCCGGGCCGCGCTCACGGCCTGTCAAGGCGAGCCGCACCGTGCGAAGGTCACCGCCGACGGCTTTGAGCTCGCGGAGGAGCTCCTTGGGGTCGGCTGAGCCGTTGGCGCCCGCAAGCAGTTCGCGAAAGCGCTCGAGAGTCTCGCGCGAGTCGACCGCCACCGATTCCGGCTCCTCGAGGATCGAAGCCGCGTACTCGCGTGCCTCGTTGAGGTCGCGCGCACCGCGCAGGGCCGGCACGAGCTCGACCGGCGCACCCACGCGCTCGGCCAGCTCCCGATCCGGGAGTGCCCCGATGGCTTCGATCGCCAGGCGTCGGATTCGCGGGAGGTCGTAGTGGACGTCGTGCTTGGGCAGGCCGAGCTCGTCGAGGTACCGACGAACGGCTTCGGCCGGGATCCCCGCGTCGCGCAGCGAGGCAACCGTGGCTCCCTCGGCCCGCTTCGCCAGCTTCTTCCCGTCCTCGCCGAGGATCAGGCCGTGGTGGACGAACTCCGGCGGCGTTGCTCCCAGCGCCTCGAAGAGCCGGCGATGGAGCAGCTCGTTCGGGCGGTGGTCGTTCCCGCGCACGATGTGCGTGATGCCGAAGTCGACGTCGTCGACGACGCTTGCGAGGTGGTAGGTGGGCATGCCGTCCACGCGTACGAGCGTGACGCCGTCGAAGCGCTCACCGAGCTCTCGTGCCGCTTCGATGTGCCGCTCGCGCCGCTCGCTCTGGCGCACGGGGCCCTCGTCCCACCCGATGTCGAGCCACTCGAGGTCGCGCATCAGCTCCCCCTCGCCCCCGGGAAGGTTCCGCGCCGGGTCCGTGTCGTCGATCCGCAGGAGCAGGTGGTCGGCGAACGTGCGGTTGGCAACTGCGCTCAGTGCATTGCCGACATGAAGGGATCCCGTCGGGCTGGGGGCGAAGCGCGCACGTCTCATGCCTCAGAATCTAACCGTGGCAGACCTCCTGGGACGGGCCGATTCGGCGGTGGGCAGCGGCCTGGAGAGGCTCATGACCGCCCACCACCGACGCCGCCTGCGACGGATCGGCTGGCTGCGGGCGCTCGACGCTCCACCCGGCGGCTGGGCGGAAGGCGACCCCCCGCCTCGCCCCGGCAGCGAGCTCGAGGTGATCGCGGACGGCGCGGACGCTCTGCCGCAGATCGCGGACGAGATCGAGCGGGCTCGGTCCCACGTCTGGCTTGCGGGCTGGCATTTCTCACCCGACTTCAGGCTTCGCGGCACAGGACCGACCCTTCGAGACCTGCTGGCGGAGGTCGCTCAGCGTGTGGAGGTCCGCATCCTCGCCTGGGCGGGCGCGCCGCTCCCGTTCTTCCATCCAGACCGAGGCGAGGTTCGCGACGTGCGTGCCGAGCTCACGGCAGGCACTCGCGTCCGCTGCGCCCTCGACGCCCGCGAGCGTCCGCTGCACTGCCACCACGAGAAGCTCGTGATCGTCGACGGCGAGGTCGCGTTCGTCGGCGGAATCGATCTGACTAGCCTCGCCGGCGACCGCTTCGATTCGACAGACCACCAGCAGCGGCCGGGGCTCGGGTGGCACGACGCAACCACACGCCTGCGCGGGCCGGCGCTCGTGGACGTTGCCGACCACTTCCGCCTCCGCTGGCACGAGGTCACCGGCGAGAGCCTTCCGTCCGACGACCCGCCCGCCCGCGCCGGTGAGGTCGAGGTACAGGTCGTCCGCACCGTGCCCGAGAAGATCTACGACACGCTCCCGCGGGGAGACTTCCGGATCCTCGAGAGCTACCTCCGCGCGCTCCGCTCTGCCGAGCGCCTCATCTACCTCGAGAACCAGTTCCTGTGGTCGCCAGAGATCGTGAACGTGCTCGCTCACAAGCTCCGGAGCCCTCCTACCGACGACTTCCGGTTGCTCGTGATCCTCCCGGGCAAGCCCAAGAGCGGAGCCGAGGACACGCGCGGCCAGATCGGTGTTCTCGTCGACGCCGACCAGGGCGAGGGCCGCTTCCTCGCCTGCACGCTCCACCAGCGGGGGGAAGGCGGCCAGCCGGTGTACGTTCACGCCAAGATCGGGGTCGTCGACGACCGGTGGTTGACGGTCGGCTCCGCGAACCTGAACGAGCACTCGCTCTTCAACGACACGGAGATGAACGTCGTCGTGCAGGACCGGGCGCTGGCGCACGGGACACGCCTTCGGCTCTGGGCGGAACATCTCGGGTGCGATCCGGGAGAGCTCGAAGGCGATCCGGGCAAGATCGTCGACACGATTTTTCGGCCCGGGGCCGAGGAGCAGCTCGAGCGCCGGCGACGAGGCGAGGCACTCACGCACAAGCTGGTCAAGCTCCCGGAGCGATCGCGCCGCTCGGCTCGCGTCCTGGGCCCGCTGAGCGGGTTCCTGGTCGACGGTTAGGCTCGGTGCCGTGCGGGCTGCCCTGCTCGAGTGGTACGCGACGAACGGCCGCGATCTCCCCTGGCGGAGGACGCGCGACCCGTATGCCATCTTGGTCTCCGAGGTCATGCTGCAGCAGACCCAGGCCGCGCGGGTCGTGCCGCGGTACCGCGCATGGCTCGATCGCTGGCCGTCTGTCGACGCGCTCGCATCGGCCTCGACGGCGGACGTGATTCGGGAGTGGCAGGGCCTCGGCTATAACCGGCGAGCGCTCAACCTCCAACGGGCAGCGCGGCATGTCGAGGCCCACGGCTGGCCGGAGGACCTGACGGAGCTGCCCGGCGTCGGCCGCTACACGGCGAATGCCGTCGCCTGTTTCGCCTTCGGGCAACCGGTTCTTCCGGTGGACGTGAACGTGCGCCGAGTCCGTGAGCGCACCGGAGCCGCGTTCGACCACACCTGCGCCCAGGCCTTGATGGATCTCGGCGCGACGATCTGCATCGCCCGGGTGCCCCGCTGCGGCGAGTGCCCGTTGGCCTCGGCGTGTCCCTCGCGCGGGCGGCGCTTCGAGCCGCTCCGCAAGCAGGGCCCGTACGAGGGCTCGTTCAGGCAGCGGCGGGCGCGGGCCCTGCGGTTGGTCGCCGAGGCCCCGCGCCCGCTCGCCGAGGTCGACCTCGAAGCGGTCGAGTCACTGCGGCGCGACGAGCTCGTCCTGGTCGAGGACGAGCTCGTGCGCCTGCCTACTTAGAGCCGCTCGCCAAAACTACCTCCACCGGTTCGACCGGTCAGTTCCGACGGAGGCACGGGCGTAGCCCGCTCCTCCTGAGAATGGCACCGCAAGCGGTGCCTCACGCGGTGAAGCCGCTCGCTGCAATGAACGAACCCGGCCCTGCCACTCCCTGGATGCGCACGAGCACGACCGGTGCCAGGCACCTGCTCGGAACCGTCACCTTCTGCTGGATGCGCGCGTCGCCGTCGGTCGCGAGCGGCACCGGCCCGGCCGTGAACGCCGCGGTGGCGTTGGAGTCGGGCGCGCAGAAGAACGAAGCAGCGATCATGCTGACGGTGCCGGTCGTCCCGTTCGCGGCGAGAACGAGGCCCTTGACCCGCAGGTCGAAACGGCCGTTGCGGCTGAGCGTCACGCTGCTCTTGTCGAGCACCCAGGGAGCACCCGCTCGGTTCACCCCGTGGATCGGCGAATCGGCGAGCACGTTGCCCACCAGCCCCGACCTGAAGAGCTTGCCGTGCTTCTCGTGATGCCCGCGCGAGGCCCCGGCCTGCAACGAGAACACAAGCGCCGAGACGGCGGCCACGGCGAGCATCAGGCCGACGAGGGACTTCTTCGAGAACGTCATGTTGCTCCTCTCTCCCTTGGAGTATCGAGAGGGGGTACGGGAGCGGCCGCTGTTCGGTTCTCAGCCGCGCTCGAGCAGCGCGACCGCAAGGGCCGCGAGTCCCTCGCCGCGACCGGTGAAGCCGAGGCTGTCCGTCGTGGTTGCTCGAACGTTCACGAGGTCCGGCTCGACTGCCAGCGCCTCCGCGAGACGAGCTCGCATCTCGTCGCGAACGGGCGCGATCCGGGGCTCCTCGCCGACGAGCACGCAATCGGCGTTCACGAGCCTCCAGCCGGCCTCGCGCACGTGTGCGTACGCGCGAGCCAGCAGGTCGAGCGAAGAGGCGCCCTCCCACTCCGCCGCTCCGGACGGGAAGAGGCCGCCGATGTCGCCGAGGGCCGCCGCACCGAGGATCGCGTCGACCAGCGCGTGAGCGATCACGTCGCCATCCGAGTGCCCGGCGAGACCTTGCGGCGAGTCGAGCTCGACTCCGCCGAGCACGAGCGGTCTCCCCTCGACCAGCTCGTGCGCGTCTACGCCGAGACCGACTCTCATCCGAGCGGCTCCTGGCGATGCTCGCGGCTCGCGAAGACCGTGACCGTCTCGTAGCCGGCCTCGCGAGCATGTTCCACTGCCCGGTCGAGGTCACGGCCGACGTGTGCAGGCTCGTGGGCGTCCGAGGCGAGGGTGATCGGTACGCCGCGCTCGCGGCAGGCGGCGAGCAGCTCGTGGTCGGGATAGACCTCCCCGACCGGCTTGTGCAGCCCGGCTGCGGAGACCTCGACGCAGACGGCGGAGGCCTCGATCGCGTCGGCGGTCTCGACGTGAAGGTAGTGAACCTGCTCGGAGTCGGGACGCACGCCGAAGAACTTCACCAGGTCCGGGTGCGAGAGCACGTCGAAGAGCCCGCTCCGCGCGGCGTTCCTCAACCAGACGAAGTAGCGGCGCCATGCCTCGCCGACCGGGAGCTTCTGCACGAGCCCCGGCTCCTGGTCGACCGGAAAGCCGTCCACGAAGTGCACCGAGCCGAGCAGGTAGTCCCACGGATAGGGAGCGAGCAGCTCCGCCAGCTCACGCTCGATGCCCGGGAAGTAGTCGACCTCGAGCCCGAGCTTGACCGGCAGCCCCCGTCCTTTGGCCTCCTCGATCGCCGTGACGTACTCGTCGAGGTCGTCGGTGCACCGCTCGCGCATCCACTCGATCTCCCACAGCGCCAGCGACTGCCTGAAGTGGAAGACGTGATCCGTGAAGCCGATCTCGTGAACGCCCGAGGCCCGTGCCTGCTCGACGTACTGCTCGGCACGGTCGGCGCCGTAGCGGCCACAGGGCTCGCCGCCCGGCCGGTCGCGCAGGTGCATGTGGTAGTCGACGATCACTCCGCGGAGGGTTCGGCGGTCTCGAGCCAGCTCTCGACGAGCGCGAGGTCATCCTCGTCGGTGACCTTGAGCAGCCGCGGGTCGCCGGGAACCGCTTTCACCCTGCCGCCCCGCGCTTCGACGAGCGAGGCGCAGTCGGTCGCGCTCGAGACATCGCCGGACAGAGACTGCCGCAGCACATCGGCGAGGAAGGCCTGTGGTGTCTGCACGGCTACGTGCTCGCCCCGCGCTAGGGTCTCGACGACCCGATCGCCCTCGACGCGCTTGATCGTGTCGGTCAGCGAGAGCACGGGGACCGCCGCGTCCCAGCCCTGGCCGAGGGGTGCGAGCACCCGCTCGATCACGTCCTCGGGCACGAGCGGACGGGCCGCGTCGTGCACGAGCACCACTGCCGCGTCCTCGGGCACCTCCTCCAGTGCGAGCCGAACGGACTCGGACCGGGTCTCGCCTCCGGTGATCGACGAGTGCACCTTCGTCGCGACGATCTCCTCTGCGACGAGAATCGCCGGCTCCTCCCATTCGGGCGGCGCCGCGATCACGATCTGATCGATCCAGTCCGAGACGTCGAGACGCTCGAGGCTTTCCGCGAGAAGAGGCCTACCTCCGAGGCGCGCGAATGCCTTCGGACGATCCGACCCGAGCCGCTCGCCCCTCCCTGCAGCAGCGAGGACGGCCCAAACGCTCAACGAACTAGGCCGTGGCCGGAACCTTGGCCGAGCTCTTCTTCTTCGGCTTGCCGCCGTTAGCGAGGACGCCGTCTAGCCACTCGGCCGCCTCGTCCTCGTCCATCTCCTTGGCGTACATGAGCTCGCTGGCGAGAATCTTCTTCGCCTTCACGAACATCTGCTTCTCGCCGGTGGAGAGGCCCTTCTCGTGATCGCGCAGAGAAAGGTTCCGCACGACCTCGGCGAGCTCGAAGATGTCGCCGGTCTTCATCTTGTCCCGGTTGTGCTTGAACCGCCGATTCCAGTTCTTCGGCATCGTCGTGCCGCTGCCCGTCAGCGCCTTCAGCACCTTCGAGACCATCTGCTCGTCGATGACCTTCCGCAACCCGACACGATCGGCATTGTCTGCCGGAACGTTCACCGTCATGTCGTTGTGCAGGATCTTGATCGTCAGGTATTCGCGCTTCTCGCCGAGCACCTCACGCGTCTCCTTCTTGACGATCGTCCCCGCACCGTGGTGCGGATACACCACCTTGTCGCCGACTCTGTACAACCCGAGCCTCCCCGTATTTGTTGGCTGATTCCGCAGTGACGCCGGCGGGGTACTGCTACCGCCGGCGAGCCAGGGCAGTATAGCGAAAATCGCTGGAAAACGCCACTTTTTCGAAAAAAGCCCTGCTCAGCGCTACAACTGAAGGTACCTGTCGACCAGGTTGTGCTCCTGCAGCCGCCTGAGCCCTTCTCGAATCTCGCGGGCACGGACGGCGCCGACACCCTCGACCGCCTCCAGCTCGCGCTGAGACGCGCGGACGATCCCGTCCAGCCCTTCCAGGTTCGCGACCACCCGCTTGACGACGCCGTCGGGCAGCCGCGGGATGTGCGAGAGCACCCGGTAGCCGCGCGGGGCGACCGAGTAGTCCATCGGGTTGGTGGTGGCGGGGTATCCGAGCACCGCGAGGAGCTCGAACTCAAGCAGCTGGTCGTACGGCAGCGCGGCGAGCGCGTCCAGGCCCTCGCCGGTTCGGTCCGGTCCGCCTTCCGAGTGGTAGTCGTAGACGAGAGCCGCCTTCTCGTGGGGCACGTCGGCCACCAGCTCCTCGAGCTGCATACGGATGAGCCGGCCCTCCTCGCCGAGCTCGACGCAGGCCCGCTCGATCTCCTCGGCCATCCGCGTGGTGAGCTCGGCGCGCTGCAGGGTGACGAGCACGTCGTCGAGCTTGACCGCGTTCTGGAACTCGAGCGCGGTCAGCCGCGTCACGACCTGCTCGAGGCGCGCGCGATAGGTCTCGAGCGTGGAGAGCGCCTGGTTGGTCTTCGCGAGGACGTCCGGAATCGGCTCCAGCTGGTACCGGCTCTGCCCGACGAACACCGTTACCGTCTCGCGCTGCTGCGAGATCGAGATCACGAGCGCGTTCGTCTGCTTGGCCACGCGCTCCGCGGTGCGGTGGCGGGTGCCGGTCTCGGCCGACGGGATCGTCGGGTCCGGCATCAGCTGGACGTTCGCGTACGACAGCTTCGTCACGGGCGAGTTGACGATGATCGCGCCGTCCATCTTGGCCACCTCGTAGAGCAACTGGGGCCTGAACGGGACATCCAGCTTGATCCCGCCGGAGAAGAGGAACGCGAGCTCGTTCGGCTCGCCGATCACGATCAGCGCGCCCTCGGACGAGCGGATGATGTCGTCGATCGCCGCCCGCAGCTCCGTGCCGGGAGCGATGCGGCCGACGGCGGACAGGATCTTCGAGTCGAGCCGCGGGTCGTGCTGGGTGGGCTGGCGCACGATCCCGAGCGGCGGTGGGATCCGCGGGTCGGCCCTATCCTCCCTCGGCTCGCTCTGCATCGATCGCCGCCTTCGCTGCGTCTCTCAGGGTCTCGGCTTCGAGAATGCGTAGTTTGCCACGAAGTGCCGTGCCCGCCGGGGCAACCGCGGCAGAGAGGCCGAGCTTGGCACACTCCTCGAGCCGGCGCTCGGCCTGCGTCGCCGGCCGGAGACGGCCGGTGAGGCCGATCTCGCCGAAGGCAGCGAGGCCCGGCTTGACCGGCGAGCCCTTGGCCGCCGAGACGATCGCGAGTGCGATCGCGAGATCGGCTCCGGGCTCGTCGATGCGCACCCCGCCGGCGACGTTGACGAACACATCTGCCTGACCGAGCGCCACTCCCGCGTGACGCGAGAGCACGGCGACAATCATCGCGAGGCGCTTCGGGTCGACGCCTGTGCCGACTCGCCGCGGCATGGCCAGGTCGGTCGGCGCGACGAGCGCCTGAATCTCGAGCAGCAACGGCCGCGAACCCTCGAGCGCGCAGGCAACGGCCGCGCCTATCTCGCCTTCGACCGTGCGGCCGAAGAGCTCCGACGGCTCGGGAACGCCGACCAGGCCGGTGCCGGTCATCTCGAAGACGGCGAGCTCGTTGGTCGAGCCGAAGCGGTTCTTGGACGCGCGCAGGACGCGGTGTTCGTGGTAGCGATCGCCCTCGAACTGGAGCACGCAGTCGACCAGGTGCTCCAGCACCCGCGGACCGGCGACGGCCCCGTCCTTGGTCACGTGACCGACCAGGATCGTGGCCACGCCGGCCTCCTTGGCGACACGAAGGAGCCGCGCTGCGGCCTCCCTCACCTGGCCGACCGACCCCGGCGCGGAGCCGAGCTCCGACGAGTAGAGCGTCTGCACCGAGTCGATCACGCAGACCGCCGGCCGCTCTGCCTCGAGGGTCGCACAGACGGTCTCGAGCTCCGTCTCGGCCAGGATCTCGACCTGCTCGGCCCCGCCGAGCCGGGCGGCACGGAGCTTCACCTGCGCCACCGACTCCTCGCCGGTGACGAGCAGCGCCCGGCGCTCGCCGGACATGGCCGCGAGCGCGCTCAGCAGCAGTGTCGACTTGCCCACTCCCGGCTCGCCGCCGACGAGCACGAGCGAGGCCGGGACGAGGCCGCCGCCGAGCACCCTGTCGAGCTCCGCGACGCCCGTTGGGATCCGCTCGGCCTCCTCCGCCTGGACGTCGACCAGCCGCAGAGTCGTTCTGGGCGTGGTTGCGCCCTTGGCAGCCTGAGGGGCTTCCTCGACCAGCGTCCCGAACTCGCCGCAGGACGGGCACTTGCCGAACCAGCGCCCGGCCGAGTAGCCGCAATCGGTGCACGCGAACTGGGTCGCTGCCTTCGCCACCCGATTATCGTAGGAGCGGCCGCGGACGGGGACTGTGTCTATTCCGTGACGCCTGCCGCGTACGCGGGCTCGGCCACTCGTCGTCGCGATCGCCGCCCGGCAGAGACGATCAGCAACCCGCCGAGGACGAACGCGACGCCGACGAGCTGAAGCGGGGACGGCGACTCGCTCAGGATCGCCCAGGCGAACAGCACCGACAGCACCGGCTGGAAGGTCAGCAGCACCGAGGTCAGGGCTGCCGGCAGGCGCGGGAGCGTGATCGAGATCAGGAGCCAGCCGACCACCTGGGAGCTGAGGGCGAGCAGGATCAGGTAGCCCTGCGCCGGCCAGTCGGGCGTCCAGTCGAGATTCCCGAGCGCGAGGCCGATCAGGATGCAGCCCACCGCCGAGGCAAGCGTCGCGTCGAACAGCGGCCCCGCCGGGCGGCGGAGATCGCGGTTCCCCTCCCGTAGCACGAGGAGGAAGCCGGCGTACGAGACCGCGGTCAGAATCCCGAAGGCGACGCCGAGCCCGGGGTTGCGGCCGTAGGCGCCCTGCTCGAGAACGCCGGAGATCAGGATCACGCCGAAGAGCGCGACCGGGATCGCGGCGAGCGAGCGGTTGGACGGGCGCTCGCGCAGGATCGCCCAGGCGAGCAAGCCGACGAGCACGACCTGGAGGTTCCCGAGCACGGTCGCGAGACCGGCGCCGACCTCCTCGATCCCTTGGTGCCACGCGACGAGATCGACGGCGAAGAAGAGACCGGCAACCCAGGCAAGCATCCGCTGCTTGCGCGGGCGCGAGCCGTAGCGGCCGTCCTCCCAGCGGGCGAGTAGCCACAGCGCCGGGAGCGCATACAGGCAGCGGAAGACCGCCCCGGTCGAGGGCGACACGTGCGCGACGCGGAAGAGGATTCCGGAGAACGAGATCGCGACGGCGCCAATGAGCGCGGCCAGCACGGGCCGGTTGTGCAGCCTGCGGGGCATTGTCCGGTCAGGCTAGCGGCGGGTCGGAGCAGGCGGTGCCGTGGGCAAGGCGGGCTCGTCGTAGGCGCCGCCTTGCTCGACCTGGTGGAGGATCATGCGGTCGGTCAGCCACTCGACCGGGGCGCTGTCGTCGGTCAGGGGTTCTCCCTCCGGTCGCACCGGCTCGAGCCGATTGCGGAAGAGCGGCACGAGGCGCGCGACCACTCCCGGGGCGAGAGCAGCGCGGCGCTCGAGATCCGCGCGCGAGACCGGGTCGAGGAGCGCGAAGAGCACGTCGTTGAAGCGGAGCGCCTGCCAGCGCCACGCCCGCGGGAAGGCCGTCAGCAACGTCGTGCCGATCGCCTGCGAGAGCTTTCGGTCGGAGGGCGTGGCCGCGACGTTCAGCGCGATCGCGCCCCCGGGCCTCAGGTGCTC
>DATAOV010000038.1:0-40628 GCA_036265535.1 Gaiellaceae bacterium
ACGGGCGGCTTCCCGGACGAGTCCCGCGAAGTCGTCGACGTCCGTGTGGGAGAACATCGACACCACGGCATGGAAGTGCTCTCTCGGGAACGGAAGCTCCGTCGCATCCGCCCGGATGAGAGCTGCTCCGGCGCCGATGCGTTTTCGCGCCAGGCGGAGCTGGTCGTCCGAGATATCGACGCCGGTCACCTCCCAGCCGAGCTCGAGCAGACGAGGTAGATGCAGGCCCGTGCCGCAGCAGAGGTCGAGGCATCGGCCCGGCCCCGAGCCGAGCAACCGCTCGATGACATCGCGGGCGGCCAGCGTGAACTCGGCGAGCTGTTCGTCGTACCAGGCAGCGATCCCGTCATAGCGGGCGGCGGTTTCCACGTATGGATGATGCCTTGCGGCGGGCCTTAGACCGGAGCCGATAGCGGCTCCGCGGGCAACTCGAACGTGAAGGTCGTGCCCTTGCCAGGCTCCGACTCGACCCAGATGCGCCCGTGCATCGACCTGACGAGCTCGCGGCAGATGTAGAGGCCAAGGCCGGTGCCGCCGATGCCGCGCCGCTGGTCGGGATCGAGGCGGTAGAACTTGTCGAAGATCCGTTCGTGCTCGCCCACCGGGATGCCGAGGCCCTGGTCCTTGACGCTGAAGCGGAGCCGGTCGCCCACCGGTGCGAGCCCAACCTCGATTCGCCCCCCTGACGGCGAGTACTTGATCGCGTTGTCGAGCAGGTTGAGCAGCACCTGGCGCGTGCGCTCGCCGTCGCCATGCGCCTTCGGCACGACGGGAGGCACCACAACCTCGATCGCCGTCTCCTCCCCCACCCGCGACCGCCCGACCGTCACGACTCCGCGCACCAGTTCATCCGGATCGAAGGTGTCGGCGACGACACGGAGCGAACCGCTGTCGAGCTGGCCCGCCACCAGGATCTCCTCGACGAGGTTGGCGAGGCGGTTCGACTGCTCGGCGATCATCTCGAGCAGATCGTCCTGGGTCTGCGCCGGAAGGTCGTGCTCCCTGAGCGTCAGGGCCGCGCCGTGCAGCGAGGCGAGGGGCGTCCTGAGCTCGTGCGAGAGCGTCGCCACGAATTGCGAGCGGAGGTCCTCGAGTCGGCGGTCATGCGTCGCGTCTCGGAAGGCGTAGACGGTGTCGTTGTCCAGCGCCACGGCCACGATCGAGAGCCAGAGCTCGCGGCCCGCAATGTCGACCGGGACCGTCTCGGAGCTCGAGGCACCGTCCGCTTCCCCGGGTCGATCCGCCACGGGCACGAACGTCGCGATCGTCGTCCAATCCGGAATGGCGTCCTCCGCCCGACGGCCGCGCACATCCGCCGCGCGGAGGCCCGTGATCGCCTCGGCCGCCTGGTTCCAAAGCCGCACCACCCCGTCATGGTCGACGACGAAGACGGCGTCACCGAGGCGCGCGAGCACACGCTGGGCCTGGTCTCGCTGCAGCCGGGAGAGCCGGCTGCGGGCGATCGCCGGAGCCAGGGCATACGCGCTCAAGAGGAAGGCGCCGATGAGGCCGAGGCCGATCCCGACGACCCGCCAACGGAGGTCGTTGGCCGCCGCTGCGATCTCAGACCGCTTCCGTACCGTGATCAGAGCCGGCGCATCCGGTTGCCCCCGGAGGGATACGGCGACGGCTCGGTATTCGAGCGCCTGCATCCGAACATCGGTCGGCTTTCCCGTCGGCAGCGAGTCGATGCGCTCGACGCCGTTCTCCCGAACGAGCCGATGGTTGAGTAAGAAACCGAGGCGGCCCTCGGAAAGACCGAGGTCATCGGCAATGGCCCGGACGAGGCCTGGGCGGAACGGGGGAACGACGAAGACACGCCCGATCGTCCGTTCGCGATGGCCGATCACATCGACGCGCTCGTCGGCCTCCCTTCCGTGCAGTCCGCCGGACGCGTCGGGAAGGAGCACGATCCACGGATGTAGTCGCTCGATTGCCCGGAGCGTCTGCTCATCACTCCGAGCAAACGCCCGCCCGACGCGTCTCGAGCGTGCGAGCCGGTCGGCGGTGCGACGCGCGTCATGTAGACGCCTCGTGTACGCCGAAACGCCCAAGTTCAGGTCTTGGACCAGCTCCTGATCAGCGTTGTTCCGTTCGCGCTTGGCTGCCAATCCCCCGAACGCCCAGACGGCGACCGCGAGCGGGAGAGCCAGGAGCAGAAGGCCCGCGGCGAGCCGCAGACGGCCGCTGGCGACGCGCCTTATTTCCCGCTCCTGTCATGCCTGTTCCCGCCGCCGTTGGCCTTCGGAGGCGTAGTGGGCGCAGGCGGTGGGGCGGTCGGCGCCTTCTTTGCCTGTCCGGGTGGGAGTCCCCCGTGGTGCTCGATCGAGTGCCCGAGCGCCTTGGCCTTCCCGTGGCCGCGCGCACGCGGCGCGGGTATCCCGGCGCTCGGCTTCGGCGCATGGGCATGGCCGTGGCCGCGCGATTTGCTCATTGCCGACCTCGGATTGCTGAAGGACCGGCGCGTCGTGACCGGCGTTGCGGGAGCGGTGGGCGCGGGCGCGGCCGTCTGCGCCGGAGCGGACGGGGCGGACCGCACGACCCGAGTGCGGGCGCGGCGGTGTGTCCGATGCGTCTTGGTCCCGGCCGGGCGCCGCTGCGGCGCGAACCGCTCGGGCCGCGTGGCGGCGGGCCGCGCGGGGGTGACAGCTCCCCTGACCGGCTCTGAAGCGCGCTGGTCGACGGTAGCCGGGAGATCCGCGGCGACGCGCCCGGCAGCCCCGCCGATCACGGCCAAGAGCGGCGTCGGCTCGCCCTGGATGCCCGCGCCGGGGAGCAGGAAGACCGAGAGCGCTATCCCCATCGCTGCAGCGAAGGTGATAGGCACTGTCGGCGCGAGATGGGCGAACGCCGGTTTCATGTTTGACTAATCGGCAGCTGACGGCCGTTCGCTGAAGGCGAACGAGACTTCACGAAACATAGCGTGGAACCCGCCGCTTCTCCACCATTTCTCCTGAAACCTCCACCTACTTCCAGGCTCAGCGCGTCGAAGAAGGAATAACCGGGCACCGACACCTGGAAGCGGAGTCAGCGCCTAGTCTCGATTGAACAGCGAGAGCAGCAGCAGGAAGACGTTGAGGACGTCGAGGAAGATCGAGGCGGCGAGCAGCGGTGCGGCACGAATGTCCTGCGTTCGCCTCAGACGCTGGAAGTCGAACATCGTGAAGCCGGCGAAGATCACCAGGCCGGCGATCGAGTAGATCAACGCGCCGTTCGGGATTCGCACGAAGATGGTGACGATCCCGAAGACGATCAGGGCGAGGAGCGCCCAGAAGCACACTCGGGCGAGCCCTGAGAGGTCGCGGCGGGTGGCGTAGCCGGCGGCGCCGAAGCCGGCGATGAAGAGTGCGGTCGCCCCGCCTGCCTGCCAGACCGACTGGGGGTTCGTGGAGGCGTAGTAGGCGATCGTCGGCGCGGTTCCGAGTCCGACCAGGACGCCGAAGCCGAAGAGCAGGCCGATCGCGAGCTGCTCGGAGCGGGAGGCGGCGACGTTGAGGCCGATCAGGAGCCCGAAGCTCGCAATGTAGGCGACGAAGCCCCACCCGTAGGAGAGGTCGCGCCCGAGGTAGGCACCGAGCGCGAACAGGCCCGCCGTGACCGCGACCAGCCCCATCGTCTGGCCGAAGAGCGCGTGGGCCTGGTCGCGCGCGACGGAGGGCTGAAGAGCGGTATCGACAGAGCTCACGAGCCGAACCTCCTCTCCGGTTGGCCCGTGGGCGACCCTACTCCTGCCCGTAACCCCCCAGCAACAGGCCTCACCGGGTCGACACCGGCCGCTACCCGTCCGCTGCGCGCGCCTGTCGCGCGCGTCCGACCCGCACGGCACCGGTGCCGAGCGCTACCCCGGCGAGAATCAGCGCGAGGCCTCCGAGGGCGGCGGCCCCGAAGCGCTCGTCGAGGAAGATCGAGCCGTACGCGAGCGCGATCGGCGGGATGAGGTAGGTCACGAGCGACGTGTACGCGGCCCCGGCGCCGGTGATCAGGCCGAAGAACAGCAGGTAGGCGAGGGCGGTGCCAGGCACGCCGAGCATCACCACGGAGCCGATCGTCTTCCAGCCGGGCATATGGGCCGGCGCCTCAGCAACGCCAACCGGCAGCCAGACCAGCGTGGCGACTGTAGTTGACGCGAGCGCCACGACGAACGGCCGCGCGTTGCTCAGGTAGCGGCCCGTGAGCAGGCCGCCCACGCCATAGCAGAACGCCATACCGACCACAGCGAGCGCCCCGAGCACCTTGCCTTCGGGCTGAGCTCCGACGAGCAGTGCGACACCGACGAAGCCCACGGCGACTCCCAGCAGCCGCGCACCCGTCACGCGCACCTCGCGAAATGCGACGAACGCGATCAGCGCGTTGAAGATCGGGACGGAGGCCTGGATGATCGACGCGAGCCCGGAGTCGATCCGCGTCTCGCCCCACGACAGCAGCCAGAACGGAATCGCGGTGTTGACCAGGGCGACGACCACGAGCCAACCGGCGTTCGCGCGCAGCTGGCGCATCGTCTCGCCCGTCCCGACCGTGAACGGGACGAGCAGCGCGAGCGTCAGCGCCGCGAGGCCGAGCCGGCCGACGATGAGCGTGGCCGGGGTCAGCTCCCGTACGGCCACCTTGATGAAGAGGAACGACGCGCCCCAGAGGGCCGCGAGCCCGAGCAGCATCAGGAGGTAGCGGCGGTTCACGGACCCTGGACTCGTCCAGCGAGGCGGCTAGACTCGACTCCCTGACGAGGGTCTCGGAACAGTCGCTGCATCAAGCGCTCGGTCTTACCAACTCCGAGTTCTCCCGCATCTGTGAGTTGCTGGAGCACGAGCCGAACCACCTCGAGCTCGCGGTCTTCTCGCTGCTCTGGTCGGAGCATTGCGGCTACAAGCATTCGGCGCCTCTCCTGAAGCGGCTGCCGAGCTCCGGCGAGCGGGTGCTCCAGGGGCCCGGCGAGAACGCGGGCGTGATCGACCTCGGCGGGGGCGAGGCGGTCGCCTTCAAGGTCGAGTCGCACAATCACCCGAGCGCGGTCGAGCCGTTCCAGGGCGCGGCCACGGGCGTGGGCGGGATCCTGCGCGACATCGTCGCGATGGGCGCCCGCCCGGTGGCGCTGCTGGACGGCCTGCGCTTCGGCTCGCCGGACTGGGCCTTCGGGCGGGCGGTCGCGGGGATCGGCCACTACGGGAACTGCGTCGGGGTTCCGACGGTCGGCGGCGAGGCGGTCTTCGACAAGGCCTACGCCGGCAACTGCCTCGTCAACGCGATGTGCGTGGGCCTGCTCCCCACCGAGCAGGTGACGAGGGCGCAGGCGCACGGCACCGGCAACGCGCTCGTCCTCTACGGCGCCACCACCGGGCGCGACGGGATCGGAGGCGCCTCGGTGCTTGCGAGCCAGGAGCTCGGAGAGAGCTCGGAGGAGAAGCGGCCCTCGGTGCAGGTCGGCGACCCGTTCACCGGGAAGAAGCTCATCGAGGCCTCGCTCGAGCTCGTCGAGGCGGGCCTCGTCGAGTCGCTCCAGGATTGCGGCGCCGCCGGGCTCGCCTCCTCGCTCGCCGAAATGGCGCGCGGCGAGGCCGGCGTCGACGTCCACCTCGACCGCGTCCCGCTGCGGGAGGACGAGATGGAGCCGTGGGAGATCATGATCTCCGAGAGCCAGGAGCGGATGGTCGCGGTCGTCCGGCCCGAGCGGCTCGGCGAGGTCGAGGCGGTGCTCGACCGCTGGGAACTCCACCACGCGGCGATCGGCACGGTCACGGATACCGGCGAGCTGCGCGCGCTCGTCGACGGCATCGTCGTCGGGGAGATCCCGGCCGCGCTCCTCACCGACGAGTGTCCCCGCTATGAGGTCGATAGCCTCGCCGCCGCCCGCCCGACCGCGCCCATCGACCCGGTCAACGCCGAGCCGAAGGAGTGGATCTACGAGCAGTACGACCAGCTCGTCCTCTCGCGCACGGTGCGCCGGCCCGGACTCGACGCGGCGGTCCTCCGCCTGCGCCCCTCGTGGCGCGGGCTCGCGGTCTCGCTCGACGGGCCGCCGCTCGGCGAGCGCGATCCGTTCGCGGCGGGTCAGCAGGCCGTCCTCGACGCGGCGCGCAATGTGGCGTGTGCGGGCGGCGAGCCGCTCGCGCTGACGGACTGCCTCAACTTCGGCAACCCCGAGAAGCCGGAGATCGGGTGGGAGCTCGGCCGCGCGATTGACGGCATCGCCGCGGCGGCCGAGGCCCTCCAGGTTCCGGTCGTCTCCGGCAACGTCTCGCTCTACAACGAGACCGATGGGCGGGCGATTCCGCCGACGCCGGTGGTGGGCTGCGTCGGCCTCGTGCCCGACGTGCGCGAGGTGCCGCGAGGCTGGAGGCCTGGCGACGCGGTGCTGCTAGCCGAGAGCGACGGCACGGTCGAAGGCGACGCGGCGCTGATCCGCTTCGTCTGGCGGGCGGCGCCCAGGCTCTCGCTCGCCCATGACGTGAGCGACGGCGGTCTCGCGCTCGCGCTCGCCGAGGCCTCGGCCTGGAGCGGCCGTGACTTCAGGGCGGACGCCGAGGCGCCCCACGGCTCGATCGTGATCGCCTCCCCTCTGGAGGACAAGCGGAAGTTGGGATGGCCGAACCTGCGCGTGCTGGGAGAGGTCGCCTGATGTGCGGCGTGTTCGGGATCCGGGCGCCGGAGCGGGACGTGGCCCGGGTCACCTTCTTCGGGCTCTTCGCGCTCCAGCACCGCGGGCAGGAGTCGGCTGGGATCGCGGTCTCCGACCACGGCCGCCTGACTGTCCTGCGCGACATGGGACTCGTGACCCAGGTCTTCGACGAGCAGAAGCTGCGCGGGCTCCACGGCGAGGTCGCGATCGGGCACACGCGCTACTCGACCACGGGCTCGACGCAATGGGCGAACGCGCAGCCGCTGATCCAGCGCGGGCGCGGACGCACGGTCGCGCTCGGGCACAACGGCAACCTGGTCAACGCGGCGGCCCTCCGGGCCGAGCTCGCCGCGGAGGGCGTGACCCTGGGGACGACCTCCGACACCGAGGTGATCGCGGCGCTGATCGCCAACGATCCCGCGCCCCTCGAGGACGCGGTCGCGCACGCGATGGCCCGGCTGGAGGGCGCCTTCTCGGTCGTCCTGCTCTCCGAGGGCAAGCTGGTCGGCTTCCGCGACCGGCACGGCTTCCGGCCCCTCTGCCTCGGCCGCGGCGAGGACGGCGAGTGGATCATCGCCTCGGAGACGTGTTCGCTCGACCTCGTCGGCGCCGAGCTCGAGCGCGAGTTCGCCCCGGGCGAGCTCGTCTCGATCGACGAGACCGGTGCGCACCCCCGCCAGGCCGTCGAGCCTGCCGCCCACGGCGCGCTCTGCATCTTCGAGTTCTTCTACCTCGCCCGCCCCGACACCCGGCTCGAGGGCGTCGAGGTGCACGGCGCGCGCGTGCGCATGGGCGAGCGCCTAGCCGCCGAGGCCCCCGCCGAGGCCGACCTCGTGCTGCCTATCCCCGACTCGGGCACGCCTGCGGCGATCGGCTTCTCGCGCGCGACCGGCATCCCGTTCTCGGAGGGTCTGATCAAGAACCGCTACGTCGGCCGCACGTTCATCCAGCCCGACCAGGGCCTGCGCGAGCAAGGCGTGAAGCTGAAGTTCAACCCGCTCGCCGAGGTGGCCGGCAAGCGCGTCGTGGTCGTTGACGACTCGATCGTTCGTGGCAACACGACGCGCAAGATCGTGCAGATGCTGTTCGAGGCAGGCGCGGCCGAGGTCCACCTGCGCATCTCCTCGCCGCCGGTGATCGGCCAGTGCTTCTACGGAATGGACTTCGCCGATGAGGACGAGCTGATCGCCTCCTCGCGCACTGTCGAGCAGGTCCGCGACCACATCGGCGCCACCTCGCTTGCGTACATCTCGCTCGAAGGGCTTCAGGACTCCACGCGCAGGCCGGCTTCGGAGCTCTGCCGCGCCTGCCTCACGCGGGACTATCCGACGGAAGTCCCGCGTGAGAGCGCGAAGCTCAGGTTCGAGCCGGCAGTACGGGCGTAGTTACTGCTCGAGGACGCGGCTCGCCTTGGCGATGCCGCGGCTGATCAGGTACGCGCCGCCGAGGATCGCCGACCACTTCGCCCAGTCGTTCACGTTCCAGGCGTCGTCAAAGAGCAGGATCGCGAGGAAGATCTCGATCGCGACGAAGAACGCGAACTCCGCGTTGCCCGGGATCGGCAGCCGAGCGCCGGCGGGGAGGTTCGGCATCCCCATCGGTGGGCGGGATCCGGCGGGCTGCTCCGGAGGAGTCGTCGCCATGCCACTCTCCTTTCGTCAGGCCGCGAGGCCGGGGACGTGCACGATCTCCAACTTCAGTCCGTCGGGATCGTAAAAGAACACGGCGTAGTAGCCGGGCTGGTACCAGTACTCCTCGGGACCGCTCTCGATCTCGGCGCCCTGCTGCCGCAGCCACTCGGCGCGCTCGTTGACGGCCTGCCGCGAGGAGGCCTCGACCGCGAGGTGGTGCAGTCCGACCCGGTAGCGGTCGAACGGCCCGTCGCTTTTCGTCTGAGCCTGCCGCAAGCCGATGGAGCTGCCGGTGCCCCAGAGGTACCAGATCGTCTCTCCGCGTTCCCCCTGCACCTCGCTGACGCCGTGCCAGCCGAGCGGGCCGAGCAAGTCGCGGTAGAAAGGCAGGCTGCGCTCGATCGACGAGACGACCAGGTCCACGTGATGGACGCCGCAGGACCGCATTTGTGGCAACCGCAGCAATCTTTCCGCGTCACTGCGAAAGTTCCTCCGGTCTACCCGATATCCGCCACTAGAATCCGCCCGCCGAGTGGACCTCTTCCACTACCACCTGGTCACGAGCCACGTGCGAGAGGTCGAAGCCCGCTACCTCGGCAAGCTCGGCTTCGAGCTCATCGCACGCTACGGGCGCGTGGGCGAGGACCAGGTTCACTTCGAGGCCGGGGTCTCGTGGGACGACCTCGAGCAGAAGGGCTTCCGGCACCGTCTGAGCGAGCTCGAGCGAGGAGCGGTCAACGTGGTCGTACAGCCCGGGCAATGGGCCTTGCCGCGGGTCGACCACGTCGGGGTCGCGCTCGGCGACGACGAGTTCCACGAGGTGCTCGAGCGGGCGACCAAGCTTCGGCTGCGCGTCCAGGAATACCCCGGACGCCGCACCTTCATCGCGACAGGCGCGGGCTACCGCCTGGAGGTGCATCCGCAGCGGGACTGGATCGACGAGCTGCTGGCCTCGGCCGGCGAGCTGCGGCTGACCGAGCTGCAGCTGCGCGCCGACGACCCGGAGGCCAAGGCAGACGCGCTTGCAGCCGTGCTCGAGCTCGGAGCCGCCGACGGCGAGGTGGAGATCGGCGAGGCGCGCATCCGCTTCGTCCCGAACGGGCCGCGCGGGCGCCCCGAGCTCTACGGCGAAGTCTTTTCCTAGACACGCCGCAGCCGCTCACGGTCGTAGACTCGCGCCGTGAGCTCCGGGGGCAGGACCTACGAGGCGGCGGGAGTCTCGCTCGCGGCCGCGGAGGAAGTCGTCGAGCGGCTACGGGCGGCGGTCGACTCGACGCGCACGCCCGCCGTCGAGGGCTCGTTCGGCGGCTTCGCCGGGCTCTACGCGCTCGACGAGAACCGGCTGCTCGCGGCCTCCACCGACAGCGTGGGCTCGAAGCTCGTCCTCTCGCGCCGGGCCGGCCGTTTGCGCGATGCGGGCAAAGACCTGGCTGCGCACTGCATCGACGACGTGCTGACCACAGGAGCCGAGCCGCTCTTCCTGCTCGACTACGTCGCCGCTCACGAGCTCGACCTGGCGCAGGTGGCCGAGCTCGTCGAGGGGGCGGCCGAGGTTTGCCGGGCCGCAGGCTGCGCCGTCCTCGGCGGCGAGACGGCGGAGCTTCCCGGCGTCTACCGCGAAGAGGAGCTCGACTTCGCGGGCACGTGCGTCGGGATCGTCGAGCGCGATCGCCTGATCGACGGCTCCCGTTCCGAGCCCGGCGACGTCGTGCTCGGCCTCCCCTCCTCCGGCCTCCACACGAACGGCTACTCGCTCGTGCGCGGCCTGGTCGGCGAGGAAAGCTTCGACGCCGAGCTCCTGCTCGCGCCGCACCGGCTCTACCTGGAAGAGGTGCGCGGGCTCCGGGCGCGGGCGGACGTGAAGGCGCTCGCCCACGTCACCGGCGGCGGCATCCTCGGCAACCTGACGCGCGTCCTGCCCGACGGCGTCGGCGTCGAGCTCGACTGGGGCTCGTGGGCTCGGCCGGCGGTCTTCGACTGGCTCACCGAGCACGGTGTCGAGGAGGAGGAACAGCGCCGGGTCTTCAATCTCGGCATCGGCATGTGCGTCGTCGTTCCGGCCGGCGACGCGGGCAGCGGAACCGTGATCGGCAGGCTGACCTGATCGGCGTTCTCGTCAGCGGCGAAGGGACGAATCTCCAGGCCTTGATCGACTCAGGGCTCCCCATCGCCTGCGTCGCCAGCAACAAGCCGGGCGCGCGGGCCCTGCAGCGAGCCGAGCTGGCGGGAATCCCGACGGGGGCGTTCCCCGCCGAGGACTACGCCGACCGGGAGGAGCGCGACGAGGCGATGGCGTCCTGGCTCGAGCAACAGGGAGTGCGCCTGGTGGTCTGCGCCGGCTACATGCAGTTGCTGCGTCCCTGCTTCCTGGAGCGATTTCCCGGCCGCGTCGTCAACACGCATTCGGCGCCTCTGCCCGACTTCCCGGGAGCCCGGCCAATCGAGGACGTGCTCGAGGCCGGCGTGCCCGAGACAGCGGCCACTGTGCACTACGTCGACGAGGGCGTCGACAGCGGCCCCGTGATCGCCGCCGAGCGGGTGCCCGTGCTTGCGGGCGACGATGCCTCCAGCCTTCGTGCCCGCGTCCAGGCCGTCGAGCACCGGCTGCTCCCGCAGGTCGTCCGCGAGCTGATCTCGTGATCGAACGCGCGCTCATCTCGGTCTACGACAAGGAGGGCCTAGAGCCGTTCGCGCGCGGGCTGGTGCAACTGGGCGTGGAGCTCGTCGCCAGCGGGGGCACCGCTGCCTTCCTGCAGAAGGTCGGGATCGCGGCCACGCCGGTCGAGGACTTGACCGAGACGCCAGAGCTGCTCGGCGGCCGCGTCAAGACGCTGCACCCGCGCATCCACGCGGCGATCCTCGCCCGCCGCGACCGGGCAGACGACCGCGCCGCGCTCGAGGATCACTCGATCGAGGCGATCGACCTCGTCTGCGTCAACCTCTATCCGTTCGAGGAAGTCGTCTCCCGCCGCGCGGTCGGCGAGCAGGACGCGGTCGAGATGATCGACATCGGCGGGCCGGCGATGCTGCGCGCGGCGGCGAAGAACTTCGCCCACGTGGCGCCGGTGCCGAGCTCCACGCGCTACGAGGAAATCCTCGTCGAGCTGCGCGCTCGCCGGGAGCTGTCGCTCGAGACACGGCGGCGGCTGGCGGCGGAGACCTTCGCGCTCACGGCCGCCTATGAGGCTGCGATCGCGAACTGGTTCACGGCCCCCGAGGCGTTTCCCGAAGCCTTGATGCCCGGCTTCACGAAGGAGCTCGAGCTCGCGTACGGCGAGAACCCGCACCAGCGCGCGGCGTACTACTCTGAGCGCGGCGCGCGGCGACACCTGCTCTCGATGGTCGAGCAGCTCCACGGACGGGAGCTCTCGTTCAACAACCTGAACGATCTCTCCGCCGCCCGGCTCGTCGCCCGCGAGTTCGAGCTGCCCTGCTGCGCGATCGTCAAGCACGCCAACCCCTGCGGCGTGGCCGTCGCCGGCTCGATCGAGCAGGCGTACGATCGCGCGCTCGCGTCCGACCCCTTGTCCGCATACGGGGGCATCGTCGTCCTCAACCGACCGGTCAGCGAGGCCCTCGGAGAGAAGCTGGCCGACCAGTTCGTCGAGGTGCTGTTCGCGCCGGGTTACGACGAGGCCGCGCTCGAGCTCTTGAAGAAGAAGCCCGCGACGCGGATCCTCGAGGACCGCGAGCGCCGGCTCTCGAACCCCGGCGAGCGCGACTACAAGCGCGTGCTCGGCGGGCTGCTCGTCCAGGAGCGCGACTGGGACATCGACGACCGCGAGGGCATGCAGGTCGTCTGCGGTGCCCCGACCGAGATGGCCTGGGGCGATCTCCTCTTCGCGTGGCGGGTCTGCAAGCACGCCTCGTCGAACGCGATTGTGCTCGCGCACGACCTGCGGACGATCGGGATCGGCGCCGGTCAGATGAGCAGGGTGGACGCGGTGCGACTCGCGCTCGAAAAGGCGCGCGAGCACGGTCACGACCTCGCCGGGGCGGTGCTGGCCTCGGACGCGTTCTTCCCCTTCGCCGACGGCCCCCAGCTGGCGCTCGGAGCGGGCGTTACGGGCGTCATCCAGCCGGGCGGCTCCAAGCGCGACGCCGAGGTGGTCGAGGCCGTGGAGCGCACGGGAGCGACGATGATCTTCACGAACCGTCGGCACTTCCGGCACTGATGGACGACGTCGAGCTCCGGAACCTCGTCTACGAGCGCTTCGTCGAGCTGGGGCGTGCGCCGACGATGGCGGAGCTCGGCACGACCGAGGCCGCGCTGCGGCGGCTGCACGAGGCGCGCATGCTGGTGCTCGAGCCCGACCGACCCGAGATCCGGATGGTGATCCCCTTCTCGGCGGTTCCGACCCCGTACCGCGTGGAGGCCGCCGGGCGCTCGTGGTTCGCCAACTGCGCCTGGGACTCCTTCGGGATCCTGGCCGCGCTCGACGTCGACGGCCACATCTCGAGCTCCTGCCCCGACTGCGGCGAGCCGATCGAGATCGACGTCGTCGACCGGCGTCCCGAGCCTGCGAACGACGTCTTCCACGTGCTCGTCCCCGCGCGCAGCTGGTGGGATGACATCGTTTTCACCTGAAGCACGATGAGCCTCTTCCGGTCGGAAGAGCACGTGGCGCGCTGGCTGGAGACCACGGGCCGAACGCCGGGGGCGACAATCAGCTCGGAGAAGCTGTGCGAGCTTGCCCACGAGTGGCACGCAGTCCACCTCGAGCCCGACTGGCGACCGCGGACCCGCGAGGAGTCGCAGGCGATCCTCGAGGGCGTGGGCCTGCGCGGCGAGTTCTGGCAGCTGGCCTAGCCGCGGTCGACGGCGAGCTCGATCCGGCCGGTAAGCCCGGAGAGATCGATGGTTCCGGACGCGGGATCGAAGCGGTCGAAGGGCTTGCCCGCGACGGAGACGCCGGTGATCCGCTCTCCGTCCGGGAGCCGTAGGCGGAGGCTGAGCACACTCGGCGGAGAGCGCCGCGGGACCTTGACCCACGCGCGGATCATGCGTTGCCGCGCGTCGATCGCGTACGAAAGAAAGCCGAAGCTCGTCGGGGCGCGGCGGACGACGATCCGGCCCGAGCGCAGCCAGGCGCGTGGTGTCGCGTACGCAAGTTCCAGGCCGCGAGGGATGCCGAGCTCGTCGGTGGTCTCGTGCACCAGGGTCAGCCGCAGGGTCTCGAGGAAGAAGGCGTTGCTGCCGCTGTTCGGGGGCCGGTGCATGTAGCGGTAGTACTGGCGGGGTGCCGACGCGATCGTCGAGCCCTCGCCCGCGACGTACGTGCCCGGGGTCATGCCGGCCCCGAGCTTCCCGTAGAGGCTGAGATCGAGTTGGTCCGGCCGGTCGTTGTCGGCCAGGAAGCGGGCGACGCCCGTCCCGTAGACGTCGTCCGAGCCGGGTAGCTGGTAGCCGGGGTTGCGGACGCCCGTGTGCGGCTGGAAGCGGACGAGTCCCAGGAGGCGGGAGCCGTGGTTCAGCATGTACTGGAGCACGCCCACGGCCTCCGGGCTCCCGGGCCGGAAGAACCCCGAGCCCAGCACGTAGGGCATGACCAGGTTCCAGTAGCTGCCCTGCTTCGAGGCGGTCAGGGCATCGTACGGCTTCTGCCCGCCGTCGAGGAGCGCGATCGGGACGAAGAGCGACCCGTCAGAGAGCTGCATCTCCGACGAGCGCACCGCCCCGCGAAGGCCCGCATCAAGCCGCGCGGCGAGCTCCGCCGACTTGGCGGCGAGCAGGGGGTGGCCTGTCTGCTCCCACGTGGGCGCCATTGCGCGCAAGCCCTGAAGCGCAAGGGCCTGGGCGTGCAGGCCGTAGACCGGCTGGAGGATGTCGGCGCCGTAGCGCTCCTTGCCAAGGAGGCTGTACGGGCTCGCGTCGAGCTGGTGCTCGAATGCGGTGAGGTAGCGGCGGAAGCTAGGCGTGACGCGGTTGACGTAGCCGCGGTCGCGGAAGCGCCGATAGAAGTGGGCGGCGGCGGCCATTCTCTCCCCGGCCGCCCGGTTCGGGAAGTAGCTGTGCGAGTGCAGTGAGGCGCCGAGGATCGCTCGCTCGATCCCGTGGAAGCCGTAGTCGCCCATTACCTCGGCGACGTCGACGAGCTCCCAGGAGAACCGCTCATACGAATTCCCAAGGCTGTAGCGCCACGACATGAGCATGTTCTGAATCAGGAGGTTGCGCTCGGCGTTCATGACGCGCCTCTCCGGGACGCGGAACGTCGCGCCGGTGGCGACGCGGCGCGCCCAGTACGCGCTCACCGAGCGCCTCGCGCGCTTGTAGGTGGCGCCTCCCAGCTGGAATGGTCGCGGTCGCACTGGCCGGTCGAGCCAGGCCACGTAGACCGTGCGGGGTTCCTTCCCTTTCGTCGAGTAGACGAGCGAGGAGCGCCGCAGCTCTCCACCCGGGCTGAAGACGAGACGTGCACGCGCGGCGCGTCCGAGGCCGCCGGAGGGCGTGAAGCGGACGTATGCCCGCCCCACCTCCGAGCGGCGCGGGTCGATGTGCAGTCGCACGAAACTGACGAGTGCGCGGGTCCGCGGGAGGCGTGTGGCGAAGGACTCCTGCCGGTAGCGAACACCGTTGGCGTCGACGTAGCCCGTCTCCAGGATCGGCAGGTAGCCGCCGCGGAGATGCGGCAGCGCGAGCCGCGCGAGGCACCACCCGTAGCGCTCGTGCCCACTCGCGCCGACGTCGAGGGAGAGCCGCGACCCACTTGCCATCCGGGAAACGATCTGGCTCCCGTCGGCGACGTGCAGCTGCACCGCGCTCGCGCCGTTCGACCCGCTCGGCAGGCCGAACGGGAGGTAGTAGACGCCTGAGTCGGTGAGGCGGCTGGGGCGGAGCCCGGCGGGTCGGCCCACAAGCATCAAGGGATGGAGGTGGCGCCGCACGCCGGAGTACGTGGGCCCCTCGGCGGAGCGGAGCAGCTCGTTCCCCCAGACGTCCTGGCGCGCGGCGAGGCTGTCGTTCACCCGGTCCCTGTAGGCAGCGTCGGCCTTCGCGTGCGCGCAGCGCGGGCCGCTGCCAGCTTCGACCCTCACGGCCGCGGCTGTTCCGGCCAGCGCGACCAGCAGGACGAGGAGCCCGAGACGAACCGCCGTCCGAGCGGCCGAACCGCGGCCCAGGCAGCGCGAGAGTCCCGCCGCGTCGATCTCACCCTCCCCGCGGTAGCTCGGCACAACCGGATCATGTTCGAAATCGCGCGGAACGCCAAGAGGCGTTTGACCAGCACGCGGGCGCTTTTCCCCCGGGGTACCCCGTGTCCTTCCCCCGGCAACGAGCCTACTTGGCGCGGGCGCACGCGTGGGAAACGTCTTTGTGCCGAATGCGAACGCGATACCCTGCCGCGAACCGTCGCCGGCCTCCGGAGCGTCGGAAATGCGCCGGCGAGGACTGTCGTTCACCACCGCAACGACCGAAGGAGGCAGATGAGCCCCGGATTCGACCGCCGTTGGCTGACCCTCGCGATCGTGGGTGCAGCGTTCTTCATGACCGTCCTGGACGTCGCGATCGTCAACGTCGCGATCCCCTCGATCCAGACCGACCTCCACATCCAGGAGAAGACCGTGCAGTGGGTCATCACCGCTTACGCGATCACCTTCGGGGGCTTCCTCCTCCTAGGCGGGCGCATGGCGGATCTCCTCGGGCGGCGGCTGATCTTCCTCGTCGGGCTCGTCATCTTCACGGTCGCCTCGCTCGTCTGCGGCCTCGCCAACAGCGCAGGCGTGCTGATCGGCGCACGCGCGGTCCAGGGCCTCGGCGCGGCGATCATCTCGCCGGCGGCGCTGTCGATCGTGACCACGACCTTCCGTGAGGGCGCCGAGCGGAACAAGGCGCTCGGCATCTGGGGCGCGCTGGGCGGCTCCGGGGCGGCGGCGGGCGTGCTCTTCGGTGGGATCCTGACCAAGTACCTCGGCTGGGAGTGGATCTTCTGGGTCAACGTCCCCGTCGGGGTGCTCGTGCTGCTGCTCACGTTCCGCTTCGTCCCGGAGAGCACAGCTGATCTCGGCCATCGCCGCTTCGACGCCGCGGGCGCAGTGACGATCACGAGCAGCCTCGCCCTCTTCGTCTATGCCATTTCGAAGGCGCCCGACGTGGGCTGGGGGTCGGCCCAGACGATTCTCGTGCTGCTTGCCTCTGGAGTGCTTCTCCTCGCCTCGATCGTGATCGAGATGCGCTCGTCGGCCCCACTTGTGCCGCTCTCGATCTTCCGGATCCGGTCGCTGCTCGGAGCCAACGTCGCGGGATTCCTGCTCGGCGCGGTGATCTTCGCCAACTTCTTCGTGCTGACGCTGTATGTGCAGCAGGTGCTGGGCTGGTCGGCGCTGAAGACGGGGGTGACGTTCCTCGCGACCGCGGGGACGACCGTCATCTGGGCCGGCGTTGCCCAGGCGCTTGCCACGCGCTACAGCCCGATGCCCGTGATCGTGATCGGGATGCTCGTGCTCACGGGCTCGCTGATCTGGTACACGCAGATCCCCGTCGACGGGCACTACTGGCCCGATCTCCTGCCGGCGTACCTCGCCTTCGCGCTCGGGCTCGCGTTCGCCTTCGTCCCGGTGACGATTGCAGCGTTAGCCCAGGTCTCGCACCGCGAGGCGGGGCTCGCATCCGGGCTGATCAACACGAACCAGCAGATCGGCGGCGCAATCGGCGTCGCGGTCGCCTCGACGATCTTCACGTCACGCGCAACGGATCTGCTGAAGACCGGCGACACGCCTGCCGAGGCCTTCACCTCGGGCTACCAGTACGCCTTCTGGGCGCTCGCCGCCGTGGCGCTCGCGGGCGCCGTCGCGGCGTTCGTGCTCCTGCGCGGGACGGAAGCTCCGGCTCAGGAGGCCGAAACGGCCCACGCCGCCGTCTAGGGATTACGCTTGCAACCGATGGCGCGCGAGTACCCGACGCTGCTCGAGCTGGTCGGCCACACGCCCTTGGTTCGGCTTCAGAACGTGGTTCCTGACGGCGCTGCCACGGTGCTCGGGAAGCTCGAGTACCTCAACCCAGGCGGCTCGATCAAGGACCGCATCGCGATCACGATGGTCGAGGCGGCAGAACGCGAGGGGAGGCTGAAGCCTGGCGGGACGATCGTCGAGCCGACCTCGGGCAACACGGGCACCGGCCTCGCGATCGTGGCCGCGCTCAGGGGCTACCGCTGCATCTTCACGATGCCCGACAAGATGAGCCGCGAGAAGATCTCGCTCCTGAAGGCCTTCGGCGCCGAGGTGATCGTCTGTCCGTACGCCGTCGCGCCGGAATCGCCCGAGAGCTACTACTCGGTCTCCGACCGGCTGGCCGAGGAGATCCCCGGCGCCTACAAGCCCGATCAGTACCGCAACCCGAACAACCCGCGCTCCCACTACGAGACAACTGGGCCCGAGATCTGGGAGCAGACAGGCGGCGAGCTCGACGCGCTCGTGATCGCCGTCGGAACGGGCGGAACCGTCACCGGCACCGCGCGCTACCTGAAGGAGCAGAGCCCCGATGTGCTGATCGTCGGCGCCGACCCCGAAGGCTCGATCTACACCTCGGGGGCCGACAAGCAGCACCCGTACCTGGTCGAGGGCATCGGAGAGGACTTCTACCCCGAGACCTTTGACCCCTCGGTGATCGACCGCTGGGTGACCGTCTCCGACCGCGACTCCTTCCTCACCGCCCGGCGATTGGCGCGCGAGGAGGGGCTGCTCGTCGGCGGCTCCGGCGGGACCGCGGCCTGGGCGGCGATCGAGATCGCGAAGGAGTTCGGGCCGGGCAAGACCGTGGTGACGCTCTTCCCCGACGGCGGCCGCGCCTACCTGTCGAAGTTCTACGACGACAACTACCTGATGGAGCTGGGGTTCCTCGAACGGCACGAACCGCCGCCCAAGGTGGCCGAGGTGCTGCTTTTCAAGCATCAGGACGCCCCCGAGCTCCCGGAGCTCGTCACGATCGAGTCGCACCAGAAGGTCGGTCAGGCGATCGACCTGATGCAGCAGTACTCGATCTCGCAACTGCCCGTGATGCGCCACGGCTCGGCGGGCTCGCTGGCCGACGTGGTCGGCTCGCTGCAGGAGCGCGGCCTCCTCGACCTGATGTTCCGCAACCCCGACTCGCTCAACGAGGAGGTTGCCGCCGCGATGCAGCCACCGCTCGCGGCCGTCGAGGCGGGCGAGTCGGTGGACGAGGTCTTCAGCGCCCTGACCGGCGGCAGCCCGGCCGTCGTGGTCGCGACGGAGGGGAAGCCCACCGGGATGCTGACCCGCTCCGACCTGCTCGAGTACCTCGCGCACGGGCGGCGGAACTCCAGATGACCGAGCGGCTCGAGAGTCTTCTCCGCGACGCGTTCCCCGACGCCGAGGAGCTCTCGGTCGCCGACCGAACCGGCGGCGGCGACCACTTCCAGGTGACCCTCGCGAGCCGGCGCTTCGACGGGCTCTCGCTAGTCGAGCAGCACCGGCTCGTCTACGACGCCCTCGCAGCCCCCCTCGCCGATGGCACCATTCACGAGTTGAGGATCAAGACGAGAGCAGCAGGGTGAGCGAGCCACGACGCCACTCGCGGCGACGTCTCAGGCGTGCGGGCTTTGCTCGCACGGCCGTCTGAAATGACCGGTCGACACGCTGAAGGGAGCGTTATGGAAATAGGCGAACAGATCAAAGAGATCATCGAGAGCGAGGACGTGGCGCTGTTCATGAAAGGGACCCCCCAGTTCGTCATGTGCGGCAACTCCCAGCGCGCCCTCGAGGCCCTGCGCTCGGCGGGTGCGCCGGTGACGGCGGTCGACATCCTCCCCGACCCGCAGATCCGCCAGGAGCTTTCTGCGGTCTCGGGCTGGCCGACGATCCCGCAGGTCTTCGTGCGCGGGGAGCTGGTCGGCGGGGCCGACATCGTCGAGGAGATGGCGCAGAGCGGAGAGCTCGAGCAGGTGTTGGAGCAGAAGCTGGGATCCGACTACCGCGGCGCGGGCGAGGAGCGGGTAGTTCCCGTCGCCTGACGGCGTTACGACGACCAGCTGCTGATGATCGGCCAGATGGCCGACCGGGTCGCGGCCAAGGTCTTCCCGCTCATGTCGATCGTCGTGCTCGGCTTCGGGATCACGATGACGATGAACGGCGACATCGGCTACGACCAGTTCTGCATCATCTTCGGCCTCGCGGCCTGGGCAGCCTCGGCTGCGACGGGGATCCTCTACCTGACGTTCGAGGCGAACAAGCTGACGAAGGCGATGGTCGCGCTCGGGCCCTCAGGACCCGGAGGTGCAGGTCCGGCTCAGGCGCGTCCTGCTCGTGACGCGCTTCGACGTCGCGCTGATGTTCCTGATCGTCTTCGACATGGTGGTCAAGCCCTTCAGCTAAGCCTCGGAATACCCGCAGTCGCGACCTCGTCCTCTCGGTGTCGCGGTCATCCGACAAGGCTCTTCCGGAAGCGGCTTGACAGGCTGTCACTAGAATCGAGCCGTGGACTTCGAGACTCGGGCGATCCACGAGGGGCAGGAGCCGGACCCGGCCACCGGTGCCGCCACGGTGCCGATCTACCAGACCTCGACCTTCGTGCAGGAAGCGGTGGGCGAGCACAAGGGCTACGACTACTCGCGCGTCTCGAACCCGACGCGAACGGCACTGCAGATCTGCCTCGCGTCGCTCGAGGGCGCCGAGCACGGGATCGCGTTCTCGTCCGGCCTGGGCGCGACAACGACGGTCATGCACCTCGTCAACCCGGGCGAGCGGGTGGTCTGCGTCAACGACGTCTACGGCGGCGTCTACCGGATGTTTTCGCAGGTCTACGAGCCAAAGGGCTATGAGTTCGACTTCGTCCCGGGCGCCGAGATCCCGGAACGAATCGACGAGCGCACGCGGCTGGTCTGGATCGAGACGCCGACCAACCCGCTCCTGAACCTGGTCGACATCGAGGCGGTGGCGGACGCGGCTCATAGGGTCGGCGCACTGCTGGTGGTGGACAACACCTTCGCCACGCCCTACCTGCAGCGGCCGCTCGAGCTCGGCGCCGACGTCGTCCTCCACTCGACCACCAAGTACCTCGGCGGCCACTCCGACCTGATCGGAGGTTTCACCGCCACGAATGACCCGACCGTGGCCGAGCGGCTCACCTTCCTGCAGAAGTCGCTCGGCGCGGTGCCGGGACCATTCGACTGCTGGCTCGTGCTGCGCGGGCTGAAGACGCTCGGGGTGCGGATGCGGAAGCACTGCGAGAACGCACGTGCAGTGGCGGAGTTCCTCGACGCGCATCCAAAGGTGGAGCAGGTGCTCTACCCGGGGCTCGCGTCCCACCCGGGCCACGAGCTCGCGGCGCGGCAGATGAGCGACTTCGGCGGGATGATCTCGTTCCTCGCGGGCTCGGAAGAAGAGGCCGTGGCAATCTGCAACCGCACGAAGATCTGGTGGCTCGCGGAGAGCCTCGGCGGCGTCGAGAGCCTGATCGAGCACCCCGCGCGAATGACGCACGCCTCCACGGCCGACGCGCCATTCGCGGCGCCGGCGAACCTCGTGCGCCTCTCGGTCGGGATCGAGTCGGCTGACGACCTGATCGCCGACCTCGAGGCTGCCCTCGTGCGCTCCGCGGCCACGGCCGGAACCTAGGCCGCCCGGCCGGTGTAGGGACGGCGACCTCTCGAAAGGAGCTCGCCGATGAAACGCCTGCTGTTCGTGCTCGCGGCCGCCGCGCTGCTTGCGCCGGCCGCGCTCGCCAAGGGCCCCTCTCAGGCCACGGTCACCGGGCCTGGGCTCGACAAGGCGATCGCCTTCAAGAACATGGACGACTCGAGCGTCTTGACCGAGCAGGCCGGCTTCTTCCCAGCCGCCTTCGGCCAGAGCCCGAGCCCGATGATCAAGCGCCCGGCCGGGAAGCTCGGGCCGCGTTACACGATTCACTACGTCGTTCCCGGCGGCTACGGGGAGCGCTACCGGATCACGCAGGATCTCTATCCGTACGCCGTGGGCGGTCCGTTCACGTACATGAACCCCGGCCAGCGGATCTTCGATATGAAGACACCCGGAGGCTGGTACTACACAGGCGGAGTGCTGAAGCAGACGCTCGTCCGCGCAGGCCTGCCCAAGGCCGCGCCCCGCGTCTCGCGCGTCTCGGCCTCCTCGGGTAGCAACATCGCGCTGATCGCCGGAATCGGCATTCCAGGCGCGCTCGCGCTCGCGGGTGCCGCGCTGCTCGTAGCGAGGCGCCGCTCCCGCTCGTAGCGGCCTTTCTCGTTTGACCCTCACAAGCCGGTGGTCTATGAATGGGCCACCGGCGTGCGAGGGGAGAGCAACGCCCGCTGGGACGCGGGCATCCCTCCTACCACTGGCCAGCCGTCGGAGCCGTTGCCGGTCGGTTCCCGGCCAAGGAGGTGTAGTTCTTGTCCACCAGACTCCGCAGGGTCATCCTGCTCGGCCTCGGCGTGCTCGCGCTCACGTTCGCGTGGGCCGGAGCCGCCAAGGCGGTCACGATCGCGCCGCCATGGTGCGGAACGCCCGAGCCCGACGCGGCCGGCGCGCTGCCGGACGGGAGCAATCCGACCGACCCGCCCGGCAGCTTCGCGCACATCCCGTACTACGCGATCGGGTGCACGCTGGATGCGATTCAGGCAGAGAGCCTCGACGGGCGGATGACGGTCCAGGTCTTCGGCCACTCCGCCGCGGGCAGGCCGATGTACCTCGTCACGATCAACCAGCTCGTGACACACGACCAACAGAAGGACTTCCAGAACTGGCAGAAGATCCGGGAGGACGCGCTCACCGACCCGGCCACAGCCCAGAAGCGACTGGGGAAGGAGAGCGACTTCAAGATCCCGATCTTCATCCAGAGTGCGATCCACGGAAACGAGTACGAGGGCGTCGACGCGATGATGCTCCTGATCAACAGGCTGGCGACGACTCCCTACGGGACCGATCCGGAAGTCGACACCATCCTCGACCACGCGATCGTCGTCTTCAACACCGACCAGAACCCGGACGGCCGGGCCGCGGGCACGAGGGCCAACAGCAACGGCTTCGACCTCAACCGCGACTTCCTTACCCAGTCGCAGCCCGAGGTGCAGGCGTCGGTCTCGGTGATGCAGAAATGGCTGTTCCCGGACATGCTCGACCAGCACGGGTACGTCACGCCGACGCTGATCGAGGCGACCACGAAGCCGCACAACCCGGGGATCGACTACGACCTCTGGCTGAGGTGGAACCAGCCGCGGACGCTCGCCAACAAGGTCGCGCTCGCTGGCGTCGACCTCGGCGCGCAGCGCCCTGTGAACGAGTGGTGCGCGGACGCCGACCTGCCGCCGATCGGCAGCATCACCTGCTCCGACGGCAGCACTCCCGGCCCCGCGGTCGCCGAGGGCTGGGACGACTGGGGCCCGTTCTACACGCCGATGTACAACCAGCTCGTCGGCCTGGACGGTTCGACGGTCGAGATGTGCTCGAGCCTGAACACGAACCCGGCGACGCAGCGGGTCTGCGGTGCGCCCGGGCTGACGAGCTTCCCACGCGGACGGCTCGCGGCACGGCTGGCGCAGTACACCGTCACCACCTCGACGCTCGCGTTCGACATCGCCAACCGGGACGACCTGATGCACGACATGCTCGAGATCTACCGGCGGGGCGTCGCCGGCGAGCCCAGGCCGCCGTGCTGCCTGCCGCCCTTCGACGTCGAGAACAACTGGATGCGCGACTACCCGACGGCCTACGTGATCCCGTTGGGAGCCACGCAGCGGAGCGATCCCGAGGCGAACCGTCTCGTCCGGTGGCTGCTGACGAACGGGATCGAGGTCTCGCGGCTGGAGAAGGACGCCACGCTCGGCTCGCAGACCTTCCCGGCAGGCTCGTACGTGGTCTGGATGGATCAGCCGCACCGCGGCCTGGCCGAGACCGCGCTCGGGATCGGCGACGACGTCTCCTCCCGGATCAGCGTGCTCTACGCCCCGCCCGGGGCCTGGAGCCACGGCTACCTCTGGGGAGCCAGCGTGGACACGATCCCGCAGGGAGCTAGCTTCCAGGCGAAGACCACGGCCCTCAGCGCACCGCAGGCGCTCGGCGGCGGCGTCGTGGGCACGGGAGACAGCTACGCCCTCGCGGTCGACTCGCCGACCGCCGTGCGGACGCTGAACCAGCTCGTCGCAAACGGCGTGGCAGCGCAGCTCGCGCTGGCCTCGTTCACGAGCGGCGGCGCGTCCTACGCGGCCGGGACTGCGGTCTTCCCGGCCGATGCGACCACCGCGGCGTCGCTCGACGCGGCCGGACGAGCCAACGGGATCGTCTTCCGGGGAGTCACGGCGGCCTCGCTGCCGGCGCTCGACCCGATCGACCGCGTCCCGCGGATCGCCGTGCTGACCGCGGCCCTGAACCAGGACATCTGGGTCCTGCGTGACCTCGGCTTCACCGCCGATCCGATCGCGACGGGCGGAACGAGCGCGCTCAACAACCCGAGCGCCCCCGATCCGCTCGCCGGCTACGACGTGGTGTTCAACACGGCCGGCTGGCCTGCCGGAACGACGGCCAGGGCGCGGCTGACGGCGTTCTTCGCGGGGCACGGCGGCTACATCGGCGCCGGCGCGAACGGCGCGGCCTTCCTGACCAGCGCGGCCCAGGTCGCCGGACTCACCGCCGCGAGCCGCGGCGGCAACGGCAGGAGCGGGATCGTCTACTGGGACAACCTCGGTGGCGAGAACAGCCCGATCGTCGGGACGTACCCGGCTCAGGACACGGCGATCATGGATCCGCCGACCTGGTTCACCTCCACCGGCCCGCTGAGCGTGGACGCCCGGTTCCCGAACTCGGGCTTCTTCGCGGCCGGCCTGTGGCTGCTCGACGGGCAGTCGGCGACGGCCCCGGGCTCGGCGGTGATCGTGCACGGCACGAACACCTCCGGCACGGCGAGGGTGACCGTCTACGGGATGAACCCGCTCTACCGAGCCGACCCGGAACGTGAGTGGCCGTCGATCTCGTCGGCCGCCTACTGGTCCGACCAGTAACGCGGTCCTGGCGAGGGGGCGGGGCCTGCCCCGCCCCCTCGCTACGATCCTCGAATGCCGCCGGAGCCGCTCGATCTGCGCCATCTCGGCCGCGAGCGCGTGATCGGCTCGTACCTGGTCGAGACCGAAGACGGGCCCGCGCTGTTCGACTGCGGCCCGGCCACCTGCGTCGACGAGCTGAAGGCGCGCCTGGCCGAGCGCGGGCTCGCGCTGCGCAACCTGCGGCACCTGCTCCTCTCGCACATCCACCTCGACCATGCGGGCGCCGCCGGCGTGCTCGTGCGGGAGCACCCGGAGCTGACGGTGCACGTCTCCGCGATCGGCGCGCCGCACCTGATCGACCCCTCGCGCCTCGAGGCGAGCGCGCGGCGGCTCTACGGGGACGAGTTCGACACGCTCTGGGGCGAGCTGGCGCCGGTGTCCGAGGAGAACATCGTCATCGCAGAAGGCGACGTCGTCGGGCTCGAGTGTTTTCCCAGCCCCGGTCACGCGTCGCACCACGTCTGCTACCTCGCCGCCGACGGAACCCTCTACGTCGGCGACGCAGCAGGAGTCCGCATCCTGCCGAGCAGGTTCGTCCTGCCCCCCACGCCGCCGCCCGAGGTCGATCTCGAGGCCTGGGACTCGACGATCGACGCGATCCTGGAGCATGCGCCCGAACGGCTCGCGCTGATCCACTTCGGCGTAGCCGACGATCCGGAGGAGCACCTGCAGCAGCTGCGCCAGCGGCTCGAGGACTGGTCGACACGCGTTCGGCACGGCGTCGCCAAGGAGGAGTTCGAGCAGCTCGCACGGGCCGACCTCGGCTCCGACCGCGACGCCTACGAGCACGCGATGCCCTTCTGGCAGTCGTATGCCGGCCTGAAACGCTACTGGGAGAAGCGCGCTGAAGCTGCGTGACGCCGGGCCGCTCGGGCCGCTCGCGGAGCGCGAGTTCCGGCTTCTCTTCACCGGTCAGCTCGTCTCCTTGCTGGGGACGGCGGTGGCACCGATCGCGCTCGCGTTCGCGGTCCTCGACCTGACCGGCTCGAAGACCGACCTCGGCCTCGTGCTGACGGCGACCTGGATCCCGCAGCTCCTGCTCATCCTCTTCGGCGGCGTCTTCGCCGACCGGCTCCCGCGCCCCCTGGTGATGGTGGGCTCGAACCTGCTGAGCGGCGCTGCCCAGGTGACGGTCGCAGTGCTGCTGCTGACCCATCACGCGCAGCTCTGGCAGCTGATCGTGCTTCAGGTCGCCCGAGGAATCGCGATGGCCTTCTTCTTCCCGGCCTCGCAGGGGCTGATCCCGGAGACGGTGCGACCCGGCCTGCTCCAGCAGGCGAATGCGTTGCTCGGAATGACCAAGAACGGGGCGAACATCGTTGGCGCAGCGCTCGGTGGTGTGCTCGTGGCCACGGCGGGCCCGGGCTGGGCGCTCGCCTTCGACGGCGCCACCTACATCGCGAGCGCAGCGGTCCTGGCCGCGATGCGGCTGCAGCGGCGTGACCGACTGGAGACGCCGAGCGTGTTGCGCGAGCTGGCCGAGGGCTGGAGCGAGTTCGCGTCGCGCACGTGGCTCTGGGTCGTGGTCGCCTCCGCCGCCGTTGGCAACACCGTCTGGATGGGAGCCTCGATGGTCCTGGGCCCGCTCGTGGCGAAGCAGTACCTCGGCGGTGCCGCGTCCTGGGGTCTGATCATGGCCTCGCAGGGCGTCGGGCTCCTCGCCGGCGGCCTGCTGCTCCTGCGCTACCGGCCGCAGCGGCTGCTGCTCGTCGGGATGGGCGCGTTCTCGGTGGCGGCGCTGCCGATCGTCTTCCTCGCGAGCCTGCGCTCGACGCCGGTGATCGCGGCGGGCTACTTCGTCGCCGGGGTGTCGCTGGAGGTCTTCAGCATCACCTGGGCGATGGCCCTCCAGCAGCAGGTGCCACTCGAGAAACTCTCGCGCGTGTCGGCCTACGACGCCCTGGGTTCGATCGTCTTCGTCCCGCTCGGGCTCTCGCTCGCCGGACCGGTGGCCGACGCGATCGGACTGACCGAGGCTCTCTGGCTGGCCGCGGCGCTCGGCACCGCCGCTACTCTGGCGGCTCTCTGCGTCCGGGACGTCCGCGACTTGCGCCGGCGGGACGAGGAGGCGCCAGCGGTGGCCGAGCGGATGCTGGAGGCCGTGCCTTGACGATGCCGGCGGCCGAGCTCGGCGAGCGCGAGGCCTTCGTCGACCTCTACGAGACGGCGCCCGAGGAGCTCGGAGCGCGGGTCGAACGTATCGGCGGCGCCGCCTGCTTCGCGCTGACGGCGGTGCCGCGCTCGGCGATGTTCAACCGGGCGCTCGGGCTCGGGCTCGAGCGGGCCGCGAGCCGCCCTGAGGTCGACGAGATCGCCGGCTTCTTCGGCGAGCTCGGCGCGGAGTGGTGCGCGGCGGTCGCGCCTCAGGCAGAGCCCGCGGAGCTCGTTCCGTGGCTGGGCGAACTCGGGTTCGAACCGGGCTACGGCTGGGCCAAGTTCCGGCGCGGCGTCGGCGAGGCAGCGGCGAGCACGAGCGAGCTGCGCGTGGAGCGTGCCGGTGAGCGCGAGGGCCGGGTCTTCGCCGATGTCTTCATCCGCGGCTACGGCCTCCCGCCGCTCATGCTGGACTGGCTGGCGCGCCTTCCCTCGCGCCACGGCTGGCACTGCTTCGTCGCCTACGACGGAGAGGCGCCTGCGGCGACAGGGGCGATCTACGTCAGCGACGGCCTGGGCTAGCTCGGAATCGCGGCAACCCTGCCAGAGCACCGGCGGCGCGGGGCACAGAGCGCGCTGCTCGCGGCCAGGATCCGGGCGGCCGCGGAAGCCAGCTGCGAGGTCGTCGTGACCGAGACCGGCGAGCTCGTCGAGGGCAGGGCGTCGAACTCGTACCGCAACATCCTCCGGGCCGGGTTCGAGCTCGACTACGTGCGGGCGAACTACGTCTCGTCGCCTAGCGGCACGGAGTGATCCGGCGCAGGCCGGTTCCGTCGACCCGGGCCACGAACACGCTCGACGCCCTGCACGAACGGCGCTGAACGAACGCGATCCGGGAGCCGTCCGGCGACCAGGCCGGGTCGCTGCCTGGTCCGAGCCGGGTGACCGAGCTGCCGTCCGCCGCGGCAACGTCGAGGCGGCAGGCACCGAAGGCCCCGCAGACGGTCACGAGCAGGCTCGACCCGTCGGGCGACCAACGCGGCGCTCGGCTGAAGGCGGCGAACGTCCTCGTCACCCTCCTCACCTGCGCGTCGGCGAAGCGGTACACGGCGAGCATGACTCCCTCCGCGTTTCGCTGCCAGAACGCGAGCGAGCGCCCGTCGGGCGACCACGAAGGCGACGATCCCTGCGGGCCGAGCACTCGCAGGCCGGTTCCGTCGGCGCCGACGAGGTAGATGTTCTCCACCCCGCCGATCGTGGTCGCGCGGGAGAAGGCGATCCAGCTCCCGTCAGGCGACCAGGCCGGCCCGTGGTCGTAGCCCCCGCCGGTGATCCTTTTCCGGTTGGCCCCGCTCACGTCCACGCCGACGATCGGCCCTCCCAGCGCGCTCTGGACGAACGCGAGCCTGGCGCCGTCCGGAGACCAGCCGACCTCCACCCCGGTCCCGACCGTATGGCGCTGCTTCCCGTCGCTGCGGATCACGAAAACGCGGCCGTGCGAGACATACGCGATCCGCAGGCCGCGAGGCGACCAGACGACCTGCGAGAGCGCGTCGGTGCGGGACAAGCTGCGGAGCGAGCCGCCGACGGCGGCGGCAGTGACGACCGCGCCCCGCGGGCCGCTCGCCGAGGCGAAGACGAGCCGCTGCCCGTCCGGCGACCACGTGGGGAGAGCGTAGCTCGGCGGCGAAATCCGCGCCGCGGCTCCCCCGGCGCCGAGCGCCAGTGCCGCGACGAGGCCGGCCGCGATTCTCACCCGCCGACAGCCTCCCGGTACGCACGCACGTAGTCGCCGACCATCCGTTCGGGCGCGAAGCGCTCCTCGGCGGAGCGCCGGCAGTCGAGCGGATCGATCGCGTCCGCCTGCTCGAGCGCCTCGGGGATCTGCCGGTAGTGCTCGACGATCACGCCGCCCTGGCCCTGGTCGATCACCTCGGGCACGGCGCCGTGGCGAGTGGCGATCACCGGTGTGCCGCACGCCATCGACTCGATCATGACGAGACCGAACGGCTCCTCCCACTCGATCGGGAAGAGCGTTGCGCGGGCGTCCTGGAGCAGCTCCACCTTCATGCCGTGGTTGACCTCGCCGAGGTACTCGATGCCGTTCCTGCCGAGATGCGGCTCCACGAATTCTGCAAAGTACTCCTGTTCCTTCGGCTCGCGCACCTTTCCGGCCAGCTTCAGCGGCAGCCCGAGCTCCATCGCGACCGCGATCGCGCGGTGCGCGCCTTTCTCGTGGTTCATGCGCCCGACGAAGAGCAGGTAGTCACCACGGTGCGGCTTGCAGGGATAGTGCTCCAGGTCGAGCGCGTTGGGGACGTTCGCAACCCAGTTCAGGTCCGGCTTCGGCCGGCGCTGGTTCAGCGAGACCGAGATCAGCCCGACTTCCGGCGCGAGCCGTCCGATCGACTCGTAGACCTGGCCGGGCTCGCCGTCGAGCGGACCGTGAACGGTGTGCAGGACGGGCGTGTCCACGAGCCCGCCGAGCACCGCGCCCAGGGGGCCGGTGTGGTCGTTGATGACATCGAAATCGCTTGCCCGCTCCAGGGCTGCCAGCGTGTGGCGCATCTCCGGCATCGTCCGGCCGATCAGCTCGCTTGGCGCGTGCTCGTAGACCCAGGCGAGCGTCGCCTTGGAGCGCGAGTCGCCGGAGGCGAAGATCGTCACCTCGTGGCCCTGGTCGGTCAGCCCATCGGCGAGCAGCGAGACGATCCACTCGATCCCGCCGTAGCCCGTCGGCGGGACGGGGAACCAGGGCGGGCTCAGGATCGCGATGCGGAGGGGCTGCTCGCTCATGCCTCGTCCACTGTCACACGCCCGTGGTCGACGCGCACGTCCCACTGGCGGTCGAAGGCGCGCAGGCCGGTCAGCCGCAGCGAGCGCCCGGCCCACGACGGCAGCTCCTCCTCCGCCCGGGTCTCGAGCCGGTGGCGCCTGCGCTCCGGCTCGAGCCCGAGCAGCACCTGGAGCAGGAGCACGGGCGTGCCCGCCGCCCACGCCTGCGGCCGGGCCGCGGTCGGGTAGGCGATCGGGAACGGCGTCTCCGCGCGCGGGAGGCCCGCGAAGACCTCGGGCAGCTGGAAGTCGAAGTGCTGCGAGGCGCCGAGCATCCGGCGGACGATCCGGAGGGCCTCGGGCCAGCGGGCCTGGCACGCGAGGCCGTGCGCGATCAGGGAGTTGTCGTGGGGCCAGACGGTGCCGTTGTGGTACGAGAGCGGGTTGTAGCCGGCGTCGCCGGTCGACATCGTCCGCACGCCCCAGCCCGACCAGAGCTCCTCGCCCATCAGCGCGTCCACGACGGCGTCCACCCGCTCGTCCGGGACGATCCCGCTCCAGAGCAGGTGGCCGATGTTCGAGCAGAGCGAGTCCACCTGCCGCTTCTCGCCGTCGAGGGCGAGGACGTAATAGCCCCCGCGGGCCTCGGTCCAGAACTGCTCGTTGAAGGCCCGCTTGAGCTCCCCGGCCTCCCGCTCGAGCCGCTCGGCGAGCGGACGGTCGCGCCAGACCTCGCGCGCGAGCTCGGCCGTGCGCAGCTTCGCGTCGTAGACGTAGCCCTGGATTTCCACGGGCGCGACCGGCGCCCGGGCGATCGAGCCGTCGTGGAAGCGCTGGGAGTCGCCGGAGTCCTTCCACGACTGGTTCTCGAGCCCGCGCGGGGTCCGGCGCTCGTACTCGACGAAGCCATCGCCGTCGCGGTCGCCGTACTCGTCGATCCAGGCCAGCGCGTTCAGCGCCGGGTCCTTCAGCGAGCGCACGAACGAGGAGTCGTCGGTCCAACGCCAGACCTCGGAGAGGAGGACGAGGTAGAGCGGCGTCGCGTCGGCGGTGCCGTAATAGGTCCGGAACCAGTTCTTCGCGGCCTTGCCGGCGCGGAGCTCGTGGACGATCTTGCCCGGCTCGGCGTCGACGTCGGGGTTGTCCTCGTGGGCCTGCAGCTCCGCGAGCACCTCCAGCGCCGTGCGCGCCAGCTCCGGGCCGAAGATCAGCGTTTGGAGGCAGGTGATGATCGTGTCCCGCCCAAAGACGGTCATGAACCACGGCATTCCGGCCGCGGGCATGCGCCCCGTGCGCCCGGCGCCCCGCATCCGCAGCGACGCGAGGTCGGAGACGGACTGGAAGAACGAGCGGCCGATCAGCTCCCAGTCGGCGCGGATCTGGGGCACCCGCAGCTGCCACGACGCGAGCGACTCGCGCACGCGCGTGAGCTCCTCGCCGAAGCGTCGCTCGGCGATCCGCGGCGCGATCACGTCACCGTCGATCGAGGCGAGGATGTCGAGCCGGAGCTCCCAGCTCTCGCGCGGTCCCAGATCCAGTCGGTAGACGACCTTGCCGTCCTCGACCCCACCGCGCTGGGTCAGGATCACCTGGGTGCCCGCACTCCCTTCCCCGTCCGTTTCTTCGAGCACGAACTGATTGTGCTCCTCGTCGTAGCGGCCCTGGACCGGCGGCGGCAGCGGCCTCGCGCGCTCCGGGTCGCCCAGTGCGAAATCGTGCTCCTTGACCGAGAGGATGTCCGCGAAATCGGTGGCCAGCTCGAGCGCGAGCTCGAACGAGAGCGGCTCCATCGACTGGTTCTGGACGACGATCCGGTCCTGCATACCCTCGCCCACGAAGCGGTGCCGGATGATCGAGACCGAGTCCGGCGGCAGCCCGCCGGCGAGCGGATTGCGCAGGTAGACCGCCGCCGAGAAGTACTCGACCTTGCCGAACGAGAGGAGCAGCGGCTTGTGCCCGTTGACGGTGAGCCGCAGCAGCGAGAGAAAGCGCGTGTCGTCCGCGAACAGGCCCTGGGTCTCGCCGTCGATGTCTCCGCGCTCGTCGCAGATGCAGAAAGTCGAGCCCTCGAGGATCGTGATCGCCACGAAACTAGCCGTCCCGGACGATGCGAACCGGGCTGGACTGGGCCAGCGCCTTGACCACGATCTCGTCGATGTTGACGTGCGGCGGCCGTGTGACCGCGAACACGACACACTCGCCCACGTCCTCCGGCCGCAGCGGCTCGACATCGGCGTAGACCGCGCCGGCCTTCTCCTCGTCGCCGCGGAAGCGGACGCGGGAGAAGTTCGACTCGACGAGGCCCGGGTCGACGGTGGTGAGGTGGATCGGGCGCCCAAGCAGATCCTCTCGCAGCGCGTAGGTGAACCCACGCACCGCGTATTTGGAGGCGACGTAGACGGCTGCGTTCTCGTACGCCTGCCTGCCGGCGATCGAGCCCATGTTGACGATGTGGCCGCCGTCACGCAGGTGCGGCAGGCAGAGACGCGTCATGCGGAGCAGGCCGTGCACGTTCGTCTCCAGCACGACCTCCTCGTCCTCTTCGGTGCCCGCGTCGAAAGGATCGCGGCCGAGGCTGAGGCCGGCGTTGTTGACGAGGATGTCGAGCCCGCCGAGCTCCCCGACGGCCTCTTCGACGAACCGCTCGCAGCTCGCGGGATCGGTCACGTCGAGTTCCAGCGCGACCTCCGTCTCGAGCTGGTCGGTCCGCCTGGCCCCTCCGGCGACCCGCGCTCCCTCCGCGGCCAGGGCGCGCGCGACGGCGGCACCGATCCCGCTCGAGGCGCCGGTGACGACCGCGGTCTTGCCCTCGAGCCCCGCCACGGGTTGGACTCTAACGGGACGCGAGCGGCAGTTTGCCTTCCGGCACCTTGACCGGCCCGTGCTCGACCTGGAGGGTCGAGTGGCCGAGGTCGAACCGCTCGCGGAGAACGCTCGCGAGTTGGAGGCGAATGGCGTGGCAGTCCGAGCCGGGCGCGACGAGCACGTGCGCCGAGACGGATGGAAAACCGCTGCCGACCGTCCAGACGTGCAGGTCGTGCACTTCGACCACCTCGGGCACGGCGAGCATCGCCTCGGCCACCTCACGAGGCTCCCCGGGCGCGACGTCGAGCAGGATGCGGGTGGACTCACGGAGCAGGCTCCAGCTCGACCAGAAGATCAGCGCCGCGACCACGAGGCTCGCTATCGGGTCTGCGCGAAACCAGCCGGTCGCGAGGATCACGCCGCCTGCGATGGCGGTGCCGGTGAAGGCGGCTAGATCGGTGGCCAGGTGGAGGAAGGCTCCGCGAACGTTCAGGCTGTGGCGGCTCGGCCGGGCGAGCAGCGCGGTCGCGAGGATGTTGACCGCGATCCCCGCCAGGGCCACCACGAGCACGAGGCCGCCTCGCACCTCGGGTGGATCTACGAGCCGGCGGATCGCGCTGAAGACGATCACCACGCCGACGACGAGCAGCGTGATCCCGTTCACGTGCGCCGCCAGGATCTCGAGCCGGCGGAAGCCGAACGTCCAGCGGCCGCGGGCCGGCCGGCCCGCATAGGTGGCGGCTCCGAGCGCCAGCGCCAGCGCAGCCGCGTCGGTGAGCATGTGCCCGGCATCGGCGAGGAGCGCGAGGGAACCGGCGAAGATGGCCGCGACGATCTCCGCCACCATCAGGCCCAGGATCAGACCGAGCGCGATCGCCAGAGGGCGGCGCGCGGTCGTGTGCTCGTGGGAATGGCTCATCTGCTCATTCTGGCTGCCGCGATCCGCTCCGGCGGCGTCGGATGGGTGAAGAGCAGCGCGTAGAGGAGCGGCGGGGGGTCGAGGTCGGCGAGGTTGGCGAGCGCGAGACGGCGGTGCATCTGCTCGAGCGCCTCGCCGTCGCCGGTCAACTCGAGAGCGAAGCGATCCGCGGTCCGCTCCCAACGACGTGAGATCCAGGTCTCGAACGGAAGGGCGCCGAGCTCGAGCAGCCAGAGAACGAGCAGGACGAGAGGTACCACGCGAGGATCACCCGCTCCCGAGGCGCCGGTCTGCGAGAGCAGCCAGGGCCAGGAGAGGAGGCCCCACAGAACCAGGACCGAAGCCGCCGCGCCGGCCATGCCGAGCGCGGTCCCTGCGGCGACGTGCCGGAAGCGCCGGTGGCCGAGCTCGTGTGCGACCACGCCTCGGAGCTCACCCGCGGGAGCGCCCTCGAGCAGCGTGTCGTAGAGGACGAGGCGCCGGGTGGGTCCGAGGCCCGAGACGTACGCGTTGTGCTTCCGCGTCCGGCGGCTCGCGTCGGAGACCAGCATCGTCCGAACAGGCACGCCCGCCCGCACTGAGAGGTCGTGCAGCTCGCGGGCCAGCTCGGCGTCGGGCAGGGGCCAGAAGCGGTTGAAGAGCCGCTCGAAGAGGAGCGGCGCGAACAGGCTGAGCACGAGCGCCAGCAGCGCCGCGCCGGGAGCGGCCACGAGCGGCCACCAGCCCGGCCACGCGCGGGCCGAGCCGATCAGCGCGACGAGTCCGATCCCGGTGACGGCCGCACCGACCGCCAGGCCCTTGACCACGTCCCAGAGCCAGCTTCGCAGCGATTGGGTCGAGAAGCCCCAGCGACGCTCGTAGGCCCAGCCGCGCCAGGCCGAGAGGGGCAGCCGGACGAGCGCGCCCGCCGCGAGCACGAGCGCCGTCAGCTCGAGCGTGCAAGCCCACCAGGGCCCCGAAGTCGCCTCCCAGAGCCAATCTCCGGGGGCCGCGAACGCGATCGCGCCGAGCACCGCGAGCTGGAGCGCCAGATCGACTCCGAGCGCCACGTAGAGCGGACGGTGGTACCGGCGCGCCCGCTCGATGTCGTCGGCGGCAAACAGATCCGAAGCGTTCACGTCGAAGTACGTGAGCTTAGTGACATCTACACTGCGAAAATGACGGCTGGGCCGGTCGCCCCTGCGCTCGCCTCGAGCGAGCAGTCACGGGAGCTCTCCGAGCAGTGGCGCGCTCTCAGGCGCGCGGCAACCGCGGTCGCCGTCCTCTCCAGTCCCGCCCTCTTCGTCTGGCTCCACAAGCACGAAGGCTGGTCGGTGGGCTGGTCCCTGCTCGCGACCGCCCTGGCGGTGTTCGCCTTCCGCGGCGGGCTCGACCTGCTCTTCCGCCGCTTCATCCAGTGGCCGAGCCTGTTCGGGATCGACAGCCCGGAGCTGCGCGAGGAAGACGTCGTCGCTCGCCGCCGCGTCTGGTTCTGGCGCTTCTGGTACCGCCTTGCCTGGGCCGTCGTGCTGGTGATCGTCGCGATCTACTTCGTGCGCGTCCTCAAGTACGGCTTCGCCGACGCCAGCCTGCTGGGCACCGCGGGGGACGTCTACCACGGGATCGTCCACGCGATTCAGAAGATCCCGGCCTTCGTACCGATCGGGCTCTACTTCTTCATGTTCTTCATCTTCAACTTCCTGATCCTGATGGGCCCGCTGATGCTGATGGGGATCACCCAGATCCGCGGCTTCGAGCCGGGCGACGCGGACTGGGGCGTGAAGCTCGACGACGTGCGCGGCCAGGCGGAGGCGAAGGAGGAGGTGCGGCGCGTCGTTTCGCTGTGGCAATCAGGCGAAGCGTTCGAGCGCGCTGGCGGCAAGCGCGAGCGCGGGCTGCTCTTCCTGGGCGCACCGGGCACCGGCAAGACGATGCTGGCGAAGGCGATCGCGACCGGCTTCAACTCGCCGATCGTGACCATCCCCGGCTCCGGCTTCGCCCAGACCTTCATGGGCATGGACGCGGTGATCGTGCGCTGGCTCGCGCACAAGGCCAAGAAGCTCGCGCGCAAGTGGGGCGGCCAGTGCATCGTCTTCATCGACGAGATCGACGCGGTCGGGATGCGCCGGCAGGCGCTCGGCGGCGGCGGCGTCGGCGGGATGAGCACGCCCAGGCCGATGAGCTTCCACGACCTCTGCTTCTACGGCCCGAACGGCGCGCTCAACCCGAGCGAGGACCTGATCCTCGAGTCACGCGCCTGGCGCGAGCGCGTCTTCGCGCAGCGGGCGGACGAGCCGCCGGCTCCCCACACGCTGGTGACGCGCCTCGGCGGGCTCGTCAACCAGGCGATACCGGGGATGTTCGGCGGCGGGGGGCAGCTGGCTCTGAACCAGCTCCTCGTCGTGATGGACGGAATCGACAACCCGCCGTTCTTCAAGCGGATGTGGGTGAACCGCCTCAACACCTTCCTGGACGCGACCTACGTCATCCCCCGCCGGATCCGCGGCCGTTCGATGCGGATCCCGCAGTCGAAGCCGAGTGGCAACCAGATCTACTTCATCGGGGCCACGAACGTTCCCATGGAGATGCTCGACCCGGCTCTGACGCGCGCGGGGCGGATGGGCCGCCACGTCTGGTTCCGCACTCCGACCAAGACCGACCGGCTCGACATCTTCGACCTCTACCTGGCGAAGGTCGCGCACGCGGAGGACCTCGACAGCGAGAAGCGGCGTGACGAGCTCGCGCGCGTGACCAACGGGTACTCGCCGGCGATGATCGAGCAGGTGTGCTCGATGGCGCTCACCTTCGCCCACCACGACGGGCGGCTTCAGTTCGGCTGGGACGACATCGTCGAGGCGATGACCACCGTCGAGTCGGGGACCGCGGTCGGGACCGAGTACGTCCCCGAGGAGACGCGTGCCGTGGCACTGCACGAGGCCGGCCACGCCGCCACCGCCCACGTCTACATGAAGGGCGCGGAGTCGACGCGGCTCTCCATCCGCCGGCGCGGCGCCGCCCTCGGCCATCACCAGGCGCGCGAGAAGGAGGAGCGCTTCAGCTCCTGGCGCACGGAGGAGATTGCGCAGCTGATCTGGGCGCTCGGCGCGATGGCCGCCGAGCGGGTTTTCTACGGCGAGAACTCGACCGGCGTCGGCGGCGACGTGCAGAGCGCGACCGCCCGGGCCGCCTGGATGGTCGGCGCTTGCGGGATGGCGCCCGAGCGGCCCGAGCTAAACGGCCGCTCGAACGGGACGGTCCGGCGGGCGACGAAGGCGGCCGAGACCAAGCGGGACGAGATCATGCAGCGCTTCGAGCAGATCGGGCTCCAGATCATGAACCGGACGGGCAGCGGCGACGCGCTCGGCCACGACCCGCTGGCAGGCGTCCTCGGCGACCACGACAAGCGCGCGCTCGCCGCCCAGCTGCTCGGCCAGGCATACGTCACCGCCTACGCTCTGATCGCCCACAACAAGCGGGCGGTCGAGAAGATCGCCGACGCGCTGATCGAGAAGCGCGAGCTCTTCGGCGATGAACTGGTCGCGATCCTCGAGAAGGCGAACCTGGAGATCCCGAAGATCGACCTGACCCAGGAGAAGGCGTGGCCCGCCGTCTGAGCACCCGCGGCCAGTTCCTCGTGGCCTACCTCGTCCTCGGGGCCGCAGTCGGCATCGGTATCGGCGGCTTCATCGTCATGCTCGAACGCCCGGGCCCGACCCCGCCGCCGCCGTGGTCGAGCTGGAAGCCGCCCGCCACGAGCACAGTCCTGCGCACGAAGCAGATCGCGACGCACGTCGGCAGCGGCTACCGCCTCGCAAGCGGCCGCCCGCTCAACCGCATCGTGATCGGCGCGCCGGGCCAGTCGCAGAACACGGTGCGCGCGATCGGCATCCAGAAGACGCTGCAGCCGAAGAGCCTGAACGACTTCGACCTCTACGATCAGAACAAGAGCGTCATGTACGTGCTCTGCGGCGCCGGCAAGGGGTGCAAGATCACCGAGGGCAAGGCCAGCGTCGCCCGAGGCACCGTTCTGCGCCGGGAGGCGCTCGAGCTGGCGCTCTACACGCTCAAGTACACGAGCTCGATCGACAACGTGGTCGTGTTCGTCCCACCGGGCCCCGGGGAGACGAAGCTCTCGAACGCCTTCTTCTTCAAGCGAGACGAGCTCTCGTCCGAGCTCGGCCGCCCGCTCGCGAGGACGCTCCCGCAGAGCGAGCCGCCGCTCCCGGGCCAGATCTCCGCCAAGGAGAGGGCGACCGTCGACACCCTCACCGGTGACAAGCTCTACCGCTACCTGGGGCTCGCCAACGCGAGCAACTTCGGCCAGGTCGTCGTGCTTCAGCCCGCGTAGGCCCGACTAGCGCAGCTCAGCCGCGCAGCAGGAAGGCGCAGGGCCGAGTCTCGTCGGGCACCGGCGCGCGGCTGACCTTCTGCACGAGGAAGAGGCCCCGGACGTCCGGCACCTCGAGGCGCTGGCCAGGCTCGGGCGGGGCGCCGTCACGCTCCACGAGCAGATATCGGGCCGGGGTCGGGACGAACAGCAAGTGTGAGCTCGGAGGCTCCGGCTCCTCCGGTGCCTCGACGAGCTTCAGCTTCGAGAACTCGCCCTGGAGACGCTCGATCTCGTCCTGGAGGCGGCTGTTCTCGGCACGGAGCCGGTCGACCTGCAGGTCTGGCTCGGGGTCGGGAACAGGCACGAGCGCCGCGAGCTTCGCCGGCTCGAGCTGGAAGACGTTGTCCTGCTCGTCGCCCGCCACGCGCGGCTCCTCCGCCTCGTCCTCGGCGACACCGCGCCCCTGGCGGTGGCGACGGTCGATCTCGGCCCAGAGGCCGGTGCCGAAACCGCGTTCCGTCTTCAACTCGACGCCGTACTGCTCGGCGAGGGCAACTGCAAGCGCCGGGCCCGAGACGTAGCCGCGCTCGACGAGGATCGCGCCCAGTAGCCGTCCGGTGTCCGCCTGCTCGGTGAGCGCCAGCTCGAGCTCGTCCTCCGTGACGAGGCTCTTCGAGACGAGCAGCTCACCCAGGGGTCGCCAGATGTTCTCCGCAGCTTCCACAGCCGTTGTCTTATCGGCCGAAACTATCGCGCCCAAAAGGGTGAAATGCGTTCGCCTCCCGGCAGTCGTGGCAATGAAGAGATCCGAGCCGTGCGAGCACGTCTGCCAGTTGCTCCCCACAGCCAATGCAGCGCACGCTCTCCGGCGACCGGCCGTTCCGCTTGCGGTCGGAAACGACCGCCTTGTTCCTGCCCGGTTTCCCCATGTTCCCCAGGAGCACCCGGGCGGCGAGCTGCTCCCTACTCAGCGTCGTCGTGATCCGGCAGAAGTCAATGTTGATCGGCGCTCCGGCACGGGCTAGGTTCGCGCCGATGGAGCACCTCGCGCTCGCAGTCTCCGACCAGAAGCGGTCGCGCCGCTTCTACGAAACCTACTTCGGCTTCGATGCCCACCCGCCGCGACGGTACGACGACGGCGTGCTGATGCTCTACAACCGGGACGGGTTCTCGCTCGCGCTCGGTCCGACCGACGAGCCGATCCGGCTGCCTGCGTTCCTCCATTTCGGCGTGCGCCTGCCGAGCCCGGAGGCCGTCCGCGAGTTCCGCAAGCGGCTCGCCGCGGACGGCATCCCGATCGCCGAGGAGTGGGACGAGCCCGAGTACGTCAGCGTGAAGTGCCGCGACCCGGACGGCTACGTCGTGGAGGCCGCCTGGGAACCGTCGAATTGAGCGAGCTTCCGCTCCAGGGGCTGCGGGTGCTCGACCTCTCCCGCGTTCTCGCGGGGCCGTACTGCACGATGTTGCTCGCCGATCTCGGCGCCGACGTCGTCAAGGTCGAGCGGCCCGGGATCGGCGACGAGACCCGCACCTGGGGGCCGCCGTTCGTGGCGGGCGAGTCGGCGTACTTCCTCGCCCTCAACCGGAGCAAACGGAGCGTCGCGCTCGACCTGAGCGACGAGCTGGGGCACGAGGCGTTCCTACGGCTCGCACGGACCGCCGATGTGGTCGTCGAGAACTTCCGACCGGGCGGCGCCGACGCGCTCGGCGTGGACTACGAGCACGTTCGAGCCCTCAATCCGAACGTCGTCTATTGCTCGATCACCGGGTTCGGCTCGCGCGAGCCCGCCGGCCGCGCCGCATACGACTTCGTCGTCCAGGCCGAGGCGGGCCTGATGAGCGTGACCGGCGAGCCGGGCGGCGAACCGACGAAGGCAGGCGTCGCCGTGGCCGACGTCCTGGCAGGGGTGAACGCGGCCGTAGCCGTTCTCGCCGCGGTCCACCGTCGCGATCGGACCGGAGAGGGTGGACACGTCGCCGTGTCGCTACTCGACAGCTCGCTGAGCGGGCTCGTGAACGTGGCGCAGAACGTCCTCGTCACCGGCGAGGAGGCCGGGAGATACGGCAACGCGCACAGGAGCATCGCTCCCTACGAGCCGCTCAGAGCTCAACACGGCTCGGTCGCCGTCGCCGCGGCGAATGACGGGCTCTTCGAGAAGCTCTGCCGCGCCCTCGGTCGGGAGGACTTGCCCGCCGACCCGCGCTTCGCCACAAACGCCAGCCGGGTCGAGCACCGCGGGGAGCTCGAGCAGCAGCTCGAGGCGGCGCTGGCCGGCGCTCCCGCGGAGGACTGGATCGAACGGTTCCACGCAGCTGGCGTTCCGGCGGGAAAGATCCGCGGGGTCAAGGAAGCGCTCGAGGCCGCGTCAGCCGCGGGAGAGCCGGCCACCTTCAGCGTCGAGCACCCGTCAATCGGGCCTCTCGAGCTAGTCCGCACGGCGCCTCGGTTCGAGGGCGCCGAGCCCGTTCCGGCTCCTCCGCCGCTGCTCGGCCAGCACACCCGCGAGGTCTTGCTCGAGGCCGGCCTGGACGCAGCCCAGATCGAGGCGATCGTCGCGGCTAGTGGCTAACGCGCCTCAGGGTCAGGCGCCAGTCCACGCGCTGGAACGCTTCACCCGTGCCGTTCTCGGCCTGCAGCGGGATCCGAACCCTGCTGTGAGCGTCCGTCCTGATCACCGAGACGGTCGGGTCGAAGAGCTTGGCGCGGCTGAGACGGCCCCTGGGCGGGACGAGGTCGAGCCGCGGCACGGCGGGAAGGCTGAGCAGGCACTTCTGCACGCTGGGCAGGGCAGGCGTGAGCCGGCGCAGCCGAACCGGACCTCCTGCGCGGCCCAGCAGCGCGGTCGTGGCGTCTCGGACGTGTGACGCGCCCCTCGGGCAATCGAACAGGAGGTCTGTGCCCGTGCACGAGTCCTCCCGGCGGCCGCCGGCAGCTTCCGCCGCGGACGCGGCGATGTGACGGATGGCTCGGCGAAGCCACGACGCACCGTTCGCATGTCCCTGGAGAGAAACCAGCGTCGGCTTGACGGTGCGAAGAGCTACCGACACGGAAGTGTCCAACGTCGTCTTCACCGTGCACCCGGCCCCGGCCTGCGTCGTCTCCAGGTGTCGGTTCTCGGTGAGGCTGGCGGTCAGGGTCACCTCGAACTGCATCCGCGTCGGCGGGGGCGTCGCGGCGATGCCGCGGCTTACGACGGGCGCGAGACAGACGAGCAGGACCCCTGCGATCGCTATGCGCCTGCCAACCATGATGGGCGGTGCCGGGCTCGAACCAGCGACCTCCTGGGTGTAAACCAGGCGCTCTCCCAACTGAGCTAACCGCCCGCTTCGACAAGGGTGCCACACTCCGCCGCAGCCAACTCGCGCGGCGACCGTTCGAAAGTGCCCCCGACGGGATTCGAACCCGTGCTACGGCCTTGAAAGGGCCGTGACCTAGGCCGCTAGTCGACGGGGGCCGACGGCGAAGGATAGCCCTACGCCCGGTTAGGAGAGGAAGGCC
>DATAOV010000039.1:0-3947 GCA_036265535.1 Gaiellaceae bacterium
CCCGCGGACGCGGTTGCGACGGAAGATCCGAGCGCAACGGCAGTGCTGAAGGACGAGGGCGAGATCGAGTTCGACGCCCCGCATCCGCAACAGGCACCGCCCGAGAAGGAGTCGATCCCGGTCGAGCCGCTCGACGAGGCCAAGCCGGCCGAGGAAGGGGCCGACAGCGCTGCGTGAGCGAGCCGATCAGAACCTGCGCGGGCTGCGGACGCAAGGCGCGGCAGGCCGAGCTGCTGCGGTTCGTCGCGATCGGAGGCACGCTGACGCACGCGCCGAAAGGCCCTGGCCGCGGCGTCTACACCTGTCGCAGGCGCTCGTGCTTCGAGCGGGCGCTGGACCGGCGAGCGTTCAACCGCACCCTGAGGCAGACGGTGCAGGTCGATCCGGAACTGACGCGTCTCTACACTTGAGCCCGAATGGCTGACCGTCCGAACAAGCCCAACCGCCCGATCCGGCCCCGCCAGGGGGCTCCGGCGGGCCGCCGCAAGCGTCGTGTCGTGATCGACACCGGCGCCGCCCGGCCGCGCCAGGACGGCAGGCAGCGCCGCGATCAGCAGGAGCAGAAGCCGAAGGAGAAGACCCCGGTCGCACCGCTCACCGGGCCGGTGACCGTCGAGTCCGGCGTCACCGTCAAGGATCTCTCGCAGGCCCTTGGCGTCCCCGTTCCGAAGCTGATCACGATCCTGATGGGCCTCGGGGCGGCGAAGACAGTGACACAGTCGCTCGCCGACGAGGAGGTCCAGCTGATCGGGACCGAGGTCGGGCGCGAGGTCAACATCAAGCATGCGGCCGACGAGGAGCTCGAGCCGGAGGTCTACGAGGACGACGAGGCCGACCTGACAGCGCGGCCGCCTGTGGTCACGATCATGGGCCACGTCGACCACGGCAAGACGACGCTGCTCGACGCGATCCGCCAGACGGCGGTGGTCGAGACCGAGGCCGGCGGCATCACACAGCACATCGGCGCCTACCAGGTTGTCCACGGCGACCGGGAGATCACCTTCCTCGACACCCCCGGCCACGAGGCCTTCACCGCCATGCGCGCCCGCGGCGCGAAGGTGACCGACATCGCCGTACTGGTCGTCGCCGCAGACGACGGGGTGATGCCGCAGACGAAGGAGTCGATCGCCCACGCGCGCGCTGCCGAGGTTCCGATCGTGGTCGCGGTCAACAAGATCGACCTCCCCGACGCGAACGCCGACCGCGTGCGCACCGAGCTCGCGGCCGAGGACCTGCAGCCCGAGGAGTGGGGCGGCTCGACCCAGTTCGCGCTCGTCTCGGCCAAGCAGGGCGAGGGCCTGGACGACCTGCTGGAGAAGGTGCTGCTGGTCGCCGACGCCGAGCTCGAGCTGACGGCCAACCCCAAGGCGGAGGCCTCGGGGCCGATCGTCGAGTCGCGCCTGGACGTCGGCCGCGGCCCCGTGGCGACGATGCTCGTCCACCGCGGCACGCTCCGCGTCGGCGACGCGATCGTCGCCGGCGACGCGTGGGGCAAGGTCCGCGCGCTCTACAACTTCAAGGGCGAGAAGGTCAAGGACGCCACGCCGGGCGACCCGGTCGAAATCCTCGGCTTCGATCATCCGCCCCCCGGCGGCGAGTACGCGAAGGTGGTCGAGAACGAGCGCGCCGCGCGCGGCTTCGCGCAGACCCGCGGCGAGCGGCTACGCCGCGAGCAGTTCGCGACCCAGCGCTCGTCGGGCGTGACCCTGGAGACCCTCTTCGACGCACTGCAGGAAGGCGCGGTTCAGGACCTGAACCTCGTGCTCAAGGGCGACGTCGTCGGCTCGGTCGAAGCGGCGATCTCCGAGCTCGCGAAGATCCAGCACCCCGAGGTGCGCGTCACCGTGATCCACCAGGGCGTCGGCGGGATCACCGAGAACGACATCATGCTCGCCTCCGCCTCGAACGCGATGGTCGTCGGCTTCAACGTCCGCCCGAATGCCGAGGCGCGGCAGCTGGCCGACCGCGAGGGCGTCGAGATCCGCACCTACCGCGTCATCTACCAGCTGACCGAGGACATCGAGCAGGCACTGGTCGGGATGCTGAAGCCGCTCACGGAGGAGCGGACGCTCGGCGAGGTCGAGGTGCGGCAGCTGTTCCGCGTCTCGCGACTCGGCACGATCGCCGGCTCGTACGTCACGAGCGGTCAGGTCAGGCGCAACGCGAGCGTACGAGTCGTCCGCGACGGCACCGTGATCTACGAGACGCGGATCGCGCAGCTGAAGCGCTTCAAGGACGACGTGCGCGAGGTCGAGGAGGGCTTCGAGTGCGGCATCCTGCTCGAGGGCTTCAACGACATCAAGGAAGGCGACGTACTCGAGGTCTACGAGACGCGCCAGGTCGAGCGCACCGACCTCGAGACTCCCGCGCCGACCACCGCCGCCTAAACCTAGCGGTCTGGTGTCGTCGGCCGGCTACGTCGGCATCCTCTCCGCCGAGCTGCACTTCCCCGAGAACCGCTCGCTGAAAGGCAAGCGCAAGGAGCTGCTGTCGGTGAAGGCGCAGCTGCAGCGGCGATTCGGCGCGTCGGTCGCGGAGGTCGACCACCACGAGCTGTGGCAACGTGCGCGGCTGACGCTCTCGTGCGTCGCCCGCGGCCACCGCGAGGTCGAGGAGCTGCTGGACGGGGCGGAGCGCTACCTCGCGGGCCAGGCGTTCGAGCTCGGGCTGGTCGAGCGCGAGGTCGTCACCTTGGACGACTGACGACCCAGAGGCCCGAGTTCAGGTCCGACACCAGCACGTAGTGCGGCATCACATACACGCCCCAGACCGCGGTGCAGGTGTCGCCCGGGCAGAGCAGGCCGTGCCGGTCGCGGCCGGGGAGCGGCTGGAAGCGCATCAGGAACTTGGGCTTGCGGGGGTTCTTGAGGTCGAAGAGCGCGGCGCCCTGGCCGTACCAGGAGAAGTAGGCGTAGCGGCCGACGGCCTTCGGGTCGTGGACGCTGTCCTCCAGCGGAAGCCCGGTGAAGACGCCGTCGGGAGAAAGCCGTGCCGGGAGCCGCACCGTCGCGAGCCGCACCGGGTGGGCGGGGTCGGCGATGTTCCACACCACGGGCCGCCCGCGGATCGTCTCGTGCGTCTCGAGCAGGATCCGCTCGCCGTTCATCAGCCAGGCCGAGTGCGCGTTGCCCTGGCCGCTCGCCGTGCGGCCGAGGTAACGGGGCTTCGAAGGATCGGAGATGTCGAGGATCACGGTGCCGAGCCACCAGTACGAGAGGTACGCGCGGGTCGCGCTGGCGTTCGTGATCACGGAGTGCACCAGCCGACGGTGGTCGGTCCCGGGCGGCGACGTCAGCGGGGTGCAGTCGCCCTGGTCGCGGCAGGCACTCCACCCGCCGACCTCGTCCGGCGAGCGCGGGTGCGTGACGTCGTAGATGTGGAATCCGAACGACTCGCGCGTGAGCGCGAACTCCGCCGCGGCCTCGGCCGTGTAGACCCACGCGTGCCCTCGCGCAGTGGCGAGCCAGATCTCGTGTGAGCCGCGGGGTTGGGTGCGAACGAGCGCCAGCTTGCGCGGATGCGCCGGCTTCGTCACGTCGAACAGGCCGAAGCCGCCGAAGCCGTCCTTGCAGGCCTGGAAGCTCGTCACCGCGAGCACGCCGTTGAACCCGGGCGTCTTCACTCGCCTGACGATCGTCTTCTCGGTCCACGTCCCCGCCAGGCGCGCGAAGGTGGCGGTGTGCCGCGGGTGGCGCGGGTTGGCGAGGTCGTAGACGCGAACCCCCTGTGCCGGGCAGTCCTGCGCCCCCCTGCGGCTGGAGAGGTAGGCGTAATGTCGCTCCCCGACCACGTCCGCGCTGTAGCCACCGCCGGGGTTCACGTGGCCGATCACCTTGAAGCCCTTGGGCGGTGGCGTCGCCTGCGTGCCCGCGTGCGTCGCCGCGGCTGTCGCGACGACTGCCAGCCAGACTCCGAGGAAGAGCCGAACCGCCACTGGCAGCTAGGAC
>DATAOV010000040.1:0-85783 GCA_036265535.1 Gaiellaceae bacterium
AAGCCGGTCAGCTTCATCAAGCCGATCGGCGAGGAGAACGAGCATCCCGGCTACGCGAGCGAGCCGGACGGGAGCGACCACCTCGTCGACCTCCTCCAGTCGATCGAGAACAGCAACTGCAAGAACAACACCCTCGTCCTCGTCACCTACGACGAGTTCGGCGGCCAGTGGGATCACGTCCCGCCGCCCGGACAGGGCAACAACAACGGACCGCACGACGAGTGGGGCCCCGGAACCCGGATTCCGGCGCTCGTGCTCGGGCCGCACCTGAAGGGCCCGTTCGTCGTCGACCACACCGAGTACGACACGACGACGGTGCTCTCGACGATCGAGCAGCGCTACGGCTTGGCGCCGCTCGGGACGCGCGATGCCGCGATGAACACACTCGCGAACGTGTTCGACGCCCACTAGGGCCGAACGCACACTCCAAGTGGCTGCGGCCTCTCTTCGGAGGGGCCGCGGTCGTTCTAGCGCCTGACGAAGCCCATGCGGTCGTACATCTGCTCGAGCGTCGGCGTCGAGACCGCGCTCGCCTTCTCGGCGCCGACGCGGAGCAGCCGCTCGAGCTCGGCCGGGTCGGAGCGCAGCTCCTCGTAGCGCTGCCTGATGGGATCGAAAAGGGCGACCACGGCCTCTCCGACCTCCTGCTTGAACGCGCCGTAGCCGCCGCCGTCGAAGCGGGCCTCGACCTCCGAGATCTCCTGGCCCGTCGCGATCGCCATGATCTCGATCAGGTTCGAGACGCCCGCCTTCTGCTCCGGGTCGTAGCGCACGTCGGTGCCGGAATCGGTGACGGCGCTCTTGAACTTCTTGCGGATCGTCTCCGGCGCTTCGAGCACGCCGACCGTTCCTTGCGCGGTTCCCCCGGTCGTGGACATCTTCCGCTCCGGCTCCTGCAGGTCCATGATCCGGCCGCCGACCTCGGGGATCATCGCGTCCGGCAGGCGGAAGGTCTCGCCGAAGCGCGAGTTGAAGCGCTCGGCCGCGTTCCGCGAGAGCTCGAGGTGCTGGCGCTGGTCCTCACCGATCGGCACCAGGTCGGTCTGGTAGAGCAGGATGTCGGCCGCCTGAAGGACGGGGTAGCTGAAGAGCCCGGCCGAGACGAACTCCTGCCGCTCGCCCTTGTCCTTGAACTGGGTCATCCGGCGCAACTCGCCGAAGCTCGTGACCGAGCCGAGCAGCCAGGCGGCTTCCGGGTGGGCGGGCACGTGGCTCTGGGCGAAGACGGTCGAGCGCTCGGGATCGAGGCCGGCCGCGAACAGGAGCGCCGCGAGCGAGAGCGTCGACTCACGCAGGTCGTCCGGGTCGTAGTCGCTCGTGATCGAGTGCAGGTCGACGATGCAGAAGAACGCGTCGCCCTTCTCCTGGGTTGCGACGTAGTTTCGAATCGCGCCGATGTAGTTGCCGAGGTGCTTCGCGCCGGTCGGCTGGATGCCCGAGAAGATCCGCATTCGGCCAAGGTATCGCAACTACACTCAACCGGATCGTGGCCGCAAACGGATCACCCGAGCTCCTGATCGTGATGGCCGGCGGCGCGACTCCCGACCAGACCGAGCACGTGCTCGCGCGACTGCAGGAGGCCGGGGTCGATGCGCGCGTGACCCACGGGCGCGCGTCGACGGTGATCGGCGCGATCGGAGAGCGGGAGCTGCTCGCGACCCTGCCGCTGGAGGGCTACCCCGGTGTCGAGCAGGTACTGCCGATCCTGAAGCCCTACAAGCTGGTCTCGCGCGAGGTCTCGCCGGATCCGACGGTGATCGACGTCGACGGCCGGCGAATCGGCGACGGCTACTTCGGGCTGATCGCGGGGCCGTGCACCGTCGAGTACCGCGAGCAGACGCTGAAGACGGCCCGGGCGGTGGCCGAGGCTGGCGCGACGATGCTCCGCGGCGGTGCCTTCAAGCCGCGCACCTCGCCGTACACCTTCCAGGGTCTGGGCGACGAGGCCCTGACGATCTTGCGCGAGGCGCGCGACGAGACCGGTCTCCCCGTCGTGACGGAGCTGATGGATCCCCGGCACGTGGAGGCGGTGCTCGCGGCCGCGGACGTGATCCAGATCGGGGCGCGCAACATGCAGAACTTCATGCTGCTCGCGGAGGTCGGGCGCGCGGACAAGCCGGTGCTGATCAAGCGCGGGGCCTCGGCGTCGGTCGAGGAGCTGCTGATGGCCGCCGAGTACGTGGCCCGAGAGGGTAACGAGCGAATCATCCTCTGCGAGCGCGGGATCAAGACCTTCGAGCAGACGACGCGGTACACGCTCGACCTGGGCTCGGTGGCGGTGCTGAAGCGCGAGACGCACCTGCCCGTGATCGTGGATCCGTCGCACGCTGCCGGCCGGCGAGACCTCGTTCTGCCGCTGGCCAGGGCCGCCGCCGCGGTCGGCGCGGACGGGATCATCGTGGAGTCGCACCCGTCGCCCGAGGAGGCGCTGTGCGACGGGCCGCAGCAGATCCCGACGGCCGAGTTCGGCGAGTTCGCGCGCGAGGTGCGCGAGGTCGCGGAGCTGCTCGGCAAGCGCATCGGCTAGCGGCTCGGAGGCGTGGACGAACCGGCGCACCCTCGGCGCAAAGCCGTCTCACACGCCCCCACACGACCACAGCTAGCCTCGATTTTCCCCTGGGTGGGCGGGGGTTTGGGATGGGGCCGGTCGGGCTCGCGGGGATAGCCTCTCGCCCGTGGAGGTGGGAAGGCTGGCGGTGATCGGCACGGGTCTGATCGGGGCCTCGGTTGCGCTCGCCGCGAAACGGGCCGGAGCGGTCGCCCAGGTCGTCGGTCACGATCCCGACCCGGCGGCCCTCGAAGCGGCGCACGCACGCGGCGCGATCGACGAGGCCGCAGGCTCGCTCGAGGATGCCCTCACCGGCGCCGAGCTCGCCGTCGTCGCAGCGCCCGTGGCGCAACTGGCCGCACAGGTGCGCGCGGCGCTCGAGGCAAGCGCCGATCAAACGACGGTCACAGACGTCGGCTCGACCAAGGCCGGCGTCTGCGCGGCCGCGGCAGGCTCGGCGCGCTTCGTGGGCGGGCACCCCGTCTGCGGCTCGGAGGCGCGGGGCGCCGAGCATGCGAGCACGGAGATCTTCGAGGGCGCGACCTGGTTTCTGACCCCGCTGACCGAGACCGACCCCGACCGCTACCGGCTCGTTCACGGCTTCGTCTCCGCGCTCGGCGCGACGCCGGTGGCCGTCGACCCGCAGGCGCACGACCGGCTCGTGGCGCTGACGAGCCACCTCCCTCACGCGCTCGCCAACCTGCTCGTCAACCAGGCCGGCGCAACCCGCGTCGAGGGCCACGAGCCGCTCGCGGCGGCCGGCGGCTCGCTACGGGACATGACCCGGGTCGCAGGGGCGAACCCGCGCATCTGGGTCGACATCTTCGTCGAGAACGCCGCCTCGCTCCGCGACTCGCTGGCCGAGCACCGGCGGCGGGTAGAGCAGCTCGAGGCGGCGCTCGGCGCGGGCGACGCCGGCTTCGTCGCCCGTTGGATCGGCGAGGCCGCCGGCAACCGGCGCCGGATGCTCGCGGATGCGTTCCCGGACCCGGGCGAGCTCCAGCAGCTGCGGGTGCACGTGCCGGACCGACCGGGCGTGCTCGCCGGAATCACGCAGGCGCTCGGCGCGGAGCGGATCAACATCGAGGACTTCGAGCTCCACCACGTCTCGCCGGATCGCGGCGGCACGCTCATCCTGCTCGTGACCGGCGAGGACGAGGCCCGGCGCGCGGCGGCGCTGCTGGAGTCGCAAGGCTACGGCGTCGTCGTCTCCCCGGTGCTGGGCGAATGAAGCTCGAGCCCGCGAAGGCGATTCGCGGGCACATCGCGGTGCCGGGCGACAAGTCGATCTCGCACCGTGCCCTCCTCGTCGGTGCTATCGCAGAGGGGGAGACGAGGGTCGAGGGCTTCGGCCGCTCGGCCGACACCGAGTCCACGATCGCAGCCGTCCGCGCGCTCGGCGTCACTGTCCACGACGACGAGGTCGATGCGCTGCGGGTCGAGGGCGCCGGCCTGCGCGGACTGCACGAAGCGTCGGAGCCGATCGACTGTGGGAACTCAGGCACCACGCTGCGGCTGCTCGCGGGGATCCTCGCCGGGCAGGAAGGCCGCTTCGAGCTGACCGGGGACGAGTCGCTTCGGCGGCGGCCGGTCGATCGCGTGGCCGAACCGCTCGCCCAGATGGGCGCTCGCGTCGAGACCGACGACGGGAGACCGCCGCTCGCGGTCGGCGGCGGAGGTCTCCAGGGCATCCGCTACGAGCTGCCCGTGGCAAGCGCCCAGGTGAAGTCGTGCGTGCTTCTCGCCGGGCTCTACGCCGACGGCCGCACGACAGTGGTCGAGCCCGTGCCGACCCGAGACCACACCGAGCGAATGTTGGCCGCGGCGGGCGCGACGGTGACCAGGCGTCAGGGCCGCATCTCGGTCGGGCGGGCCGAGCACCTGGAGCTCGCTGAGGTTTCCGTGCCTGGCGACTTCTCGGCGGCGGCTCCGTTCATCGTCGCCGCCACGCTCCTGCAGGGATCGGAGCTGACGATCCACGACGTCGGCCTGAACCCGACGCGGACGGGCCTCCTGGATGTGCTCGAGCGCATGGGGGCCCGGATCACGGCCTTCCACCGCCAGCGGAGCGCCGGCGAGCCCATCGGCGACCTCGAGGTGCGATCCGCGGAGTTGACCGCCACCACGGTGAAGGCCGAGGAGATCCCGCGGCTCGTCGACGAGCTCCCGGTGTTTGCTCTCGCCGCCGCGTGCGCGCGCGGGGAAAGCGTCGTCCAAGGCGCACGTGAGCTGCGTGTGAAGGAAACGGACCGGATCGAAACCGTGTCGACTTCGCTACACGCCCTTGGCATCCGCATCACGGCGCGAGACGATGGCTTCGGGGTGAGAGGGGTACCTTCCCGCCCCAAGGGTGGGGGAATGAGCTCTCACGGAGATCATCGGATTGCGATGCTTGGTGCCGTCGCTGGGCTCGTTTCACGACAGGGCGTCGAGCTCGAAGACCCGCAGGCCGTCGCTGTAAGCTTCCCCGGGTTTTTCGAGCTGCTGGACTCGGTCACACAACGATGATCGTCGCCATAGACGGGCCCGCCGGGGCCGGTAAGAGCACGGTTGCCCGGCGCCTCGCCGAGCGGCTGGGCTTCCGCTACCTCGACACCGGCGCGATGTACCGGGCGCTCACCTGGCTGGCGCGGCAGCGGAGCGTCCCGCTGGCGCAGGGCGAGCAGCTCGGCGAGCTCGCCGCCGACAACCCGGTCAGCTTCGACGAGCAGCGGCGCGTCTGGATCGCCGAGACCGACGTCACCTCGTCGATCCGGAGGGCCGACATCGACAGCCTCGTCCCCGTCGTCGCGCGCCACCCGGCGGTGCGGGCGGTCATGCGTGCGCGCCAGCAGGAGCTCGCCGACGACGGCGACGTGGTCATCGAGGGCCGCGACATCGGCACCGTCGTCGCCCCGCAGGCAGAGGTCAAGGTCTACCTCAACGCCGATCGCAGCGTTCGCGCCGGCCGGCGGCTCGCGGAGCGGCCGGAGATCGGAGCCGACGCCCTCGCGACCGACCTCCGCCTCCGCGACGAGAGCGACGCCGCGCGGATGCGTCCGGCCGAGGACGCGATCCAGATCGACACGACCGATCTCGACGTCGAGGACGTGGTCTCGCAGATCGAGGAGCTGGTCCGGGCGCGCCAGCCGGCCTAGGGCTCGCTCTGGAAGGGCACGCGGGTTGGAAACCTCGCCAGCTGGGGACGGAGGTCGACCGCAGCCTGCCTAAGCTGGGTTGGCACGAGCGAAAGGGTCACCGCAAGGTCGAGTTCCTCGACTTCGATCGGGAGCAGTGACGGATGGCAGCTCGTTGGTGATCAAGTGTCGCCGTGGTTGTGATGTTGAGCCAATTCGAGTCCCACTGTTCGTCTGCAATGTCGGGGAATCGGTATCCCGCGATATCGAGCTCGACCCGGTCGCCGTTCGGTCCAACTAGGCGCATCGTTCTCATCGTGGTGCCGCGCATGCCCAGTAACATCGCCGTTCGTTTCCGGGTCAGCTCAGGCCGGCCGGCGGAGCCGGGCTTTGCTCGGCGGGAGCCTCACATTGAACTCGTCAGAGACAGAGCAGAAGGGGGCTTATGGGGGAACCCTGGGTTCCCCCATGATTGGGACCGTCGCGGTGGTCGGCTTCCCGAACGTCGGGAAGTCCACTCTCGTCAACCGATTGACTGAGTCGCGGGCGGCGGTCGTGCACGAGACTCCGGGCGTCACCCGTGACCGCAAGGAGCTCGTCGCCGACTGGAACGGCCTGCGCTTCCGCCTGATCGACACCGGCGGCGTCGACATCGCGGATCCCTCCCCGATCACGCGCTCGATCGTCGAGCAGGCGCGAGCCGCGATCACCGAGGCGGATCTCGTCCTGTTCGTCGTCGACGCCCGCGCCGGGGTCACGCCGGGTGACGAGGAGCTCGCCGGGATCCTGCGCCACGCGCGCAAGCCCGTCCTGCTGCTGGCGAACAAGATCGACGACCCCGCCCAGGACGTGCTCGCGCTCGAGTTCCACCGGCTCGGCCTCGGCGACCCCGTTCCCGTCTCGGCTCACCACGGCCACGGCACCGGCGATCTGCTGGATGCCGTCGTGAACATGCTCCCGGGCGCCGGCCCGCAGGAGGTGGGGGAGGATGCGATCCGCGTCGCAATCCTCGGTCGTCCCAACGTCGGCAAGTCGAGCCTCCTGAACGCGCTCCTCGGCGAGGAGCGGGTGATCGTCTCGGAGGTGCCCGGCACCACGCGGGACTCGATCGACACCGTCCTCGAACGCGACGGACGCATCTTCGTCCTCGTCGACACCGCCGGGATCCGGCGCAAGCGCCGGCAGCGCCAGGGGATCGAGTACTACTCGGAGCTGCGGGCCCTCGCCGCCGCGGAGCGCGCTGACGTGGCGCTCGTGCTGGTCGACTCGAGCGAGGGCCTGGTCGACCACGACCTCACCGTCGCCGACATCGCACGCAAGGCGCAGAACTCGACCATTGTCGTTCTCTCCAAGTGGGACATCGGGCGCATCAAGCTCGAGGAGGTACGCGAGCGAATCCTCTCGCGCCTGCGACAGCGGCCGCCGATCGTGACCGTCTCCGCCAAGACCGGCCGCGGGATCGGCCGGCTACTCGACCGCGTCGAGCAGCTGTTCGAGAAACACACCGCTCGCATCCCGACCGCGGAGCTGAATCGCTTCCTCGGCGAGCTACGCGAGGCGCGGGAGCCCCCTTCGAAGAGCGGAAAGCGCCTCAACCTCCTCTACGGGACGCAGGTGCAGACGCGCCCGCCGCGCCTGCGCTTCTTCGTCAACGACCCCGGGCTGATCACCCGCGACTACGGCTACTGGGTCGAGAACCAGCTGCGTGACCGCTTCGACCTCCAGGGCGTTCCGGTCTCGATCGACTTCGTGAGGAAGTCGTGAGGGCGGCCGTGGTGGGAGCAGGGGCGTGGGGGACGGCGTTCGGCGGCCTGCTTGCCACCCGCGGGCACGACGTCACGCTCGTCTGTCGCGACCCGGGGCAGGCGCGCGCGATCGAGGAGACGGGCCACAACCCGCGCCACCTCCCGAACGCCGACCTGAGCGGTGTCTCGGCCACGACGGTCGACGACCCGTCGCTGGCCGGCGTCGACTTGCACGTGGTCGCCGTGCCGAGCCGGGCCTTCGGCCAGGTCGTCCGCGGGTTGCCGGGGGCGGCTCCGGTGCTGAGCCTGACGAAGGGGCTCGACCCCGAGACCGGCAACCGCCTCTCGGAGCTCGTCGAGCGCCGCGGGGCCGCCGTGCTCTCCGGACCGACCTTCGCCGAGGAAATCGCCGACGGCCTCCCGGCAGCCGCCGTGATCGCGAGCAAGGACCACGGCCTGGCGCTCGAGCTCCAGGAGGCCGTCAACTCGCTCACCTTCCGGGTCTACGTCAACGAGGACCTCGTCGGGGTCGAGCTCTGCGCGGCGGCGAAGAACGTGATGGCGCTCGCCGCCGGAGGGGTGGACGGGCTCGGGCTCGGCGACAACGCGAAGGCGGCCCTGATCGCGCGCGGGCTTGCCGAGATGGCGCGGCTCGGAGAGGCCTGCGGCGCGCGCAGCGAGACCTTCTCCGGCCTCGCCGGGATGGGTGACCTGAGCGTCACCTGCTGGAGCCGTCACGGCCGCAACCGCCAGGCGGGTGAGCTGATCGCCAGGGGTGCCTCGCCGGAAGAAGCGGCTGACCAGATCGGCACCGTCGAGGGGCTGACCACCGCCCCCGTCCTCCGCGATCTTTCCCTCCGTCTCGGGATCGAACTGCCCATCACCGAGGGCGTCTGCCGGGTTCTTGACGGGGAGGACCTCAACGACTTAGCTGGAAGCTTGATGGGCCGTCAACCGACCCGCGAATGATCCGCACCCTCCGCGTCCTCCCGATAGCGCTTCTTGCCACGCTCGCCGTGGCCGTCGCGGGCTGCGGCGGCGGGACCGCGCAGACCTCCTCGTCCACTGAATCCGGCGCGAAACTCGTCCGCGCCGGCGCGCTTGCCTTCGTCGCCCTGGACAGCGACTTCGGCTCCGGCCAGTGGCAGCAGCTCGACGACCTGGCGAACAAGTTCCCGGGCCGCGACAAGGCGCTCGGCCGGATCAAGCAGGAGCTCGCCAAGCACGGCGTCGACTACGAGGACGACATCAAGCCGGCGCTCGGCCCGGAAGTGGACTTCGTCTTCGCCAACGGGCCCGGCAGCCCCGGAGACGCGGTCGTCGCGCTGACGAAGCCGGACGACCCGGCGAAGATCAAGGCGCTCGTCGCGAAGCTGAAGGCGGACGACCCGTCCGGCGAGCCGGCGGTCTATCGGGCTCTCGAGGACGGGTGGTACGCGCTCTCCGACAAGCAGACGACGATCGACCGGGTGCTCGCCGCGAGCGGCGGCCAGTCGCTCGCCGACGACTCCACCTTCAAGGCCGCCTTCGCGGAGCTGCCGGGAGACGCGTTGATCAAGGCCTTCCTCGACGGTCACGAGCTGAACGCCGCCATCGAGCAGTCCTCGGAGCGACAGCCTTCGGCCCTCGACGCCTCGACGCTCGGGCTCGACAAGCTCGACTACATCGCCGCCTCGGCCACTGCCGAGGACGACGGCGTCCGGATTCACGGCGCGAGCAGCGGCGCCGTCCTGGGAAGCGGCGATTTCTCCTCGAAGCTCCTGGACGCCGTCCCCGGCGACGCGCTCGCGCTCCTCGACTTCCGGGGCGCCGGCACGACCGACCAGCTGGAGAAACTCGAGGCGAACCCGTCGGTCGCCCAGGCGCTACGCCAGATCGAGGCGGGCCTCGGCGTCTCCTACGACGACATCCTCGACCTGCTCCACAACGAGGTCGCGCTCTACGTGCGCCCGGGAGCCGGCATCCCCGAGGTGACGCTGGCGCTCGAGTCGAAGGATCCGACCAAGGCGCTCTCGACGCTCGACAAGCTCGCTGCCCGGCTGGCTGCGGCGACGGGAGCCCAGCTGCATTCGGGAACTCAGGGCGGCCACGACGTGAAGACGCTCGACCTCGGCCGGTTCTCGATCCACTACGGCAACATCGGGGACACGGTCGTGCTCACGAGCGCTCTGAACGGGATCGCCGACTACGGCGCACCCGGAGACCACCTGCCTGACAGCGCCGACTTCAAGCAGGCGCAGGACGCGGCCGGGATGCCCGACTCGACCGGCGGCTTCATCTACCTCGACCTCAAGAACTCGATCCCGCTGATCGAAGGCCTCGCCGGGCTGGCCGGCAAGAGCCCGCCGCAGGAGGTGACCGAGAACCTCCGGCCACTGCGCTCCTTCCTGGCCTGGGTCGAAGGTTCCGGTGACACGCGAAGCTTCGACGCGTTTCTAGAGATCAAGTAGCCTGCCGCCCGTGTCGGCACGTGAATTCCTTTTCACCTCGGAGTCGGTCACCGAGGGCCATCCGGACAAGATCGCCGATCAGGTGTCTGACACCGTGCTCGACGCGGTGCTCGCCGACGACCCGAGCGGTCGCGTCGCCTGCGAGACCCTGATCACGACCGGCCTCGTCGTCGTCGCCGGCGAGATCACGACCGAGACGTACGTGGACATCCCCGCGATCGTGCGCAAGCGGATCGCGGAGATCGGCTACACGCATTCGGAGTGGGGCTTCGACGCCCATACCTGCGGCGTCGTCGCGGCGATCGACGAGCAGTCGCCGGACATCGCGCAGGGTGTCGACTCCTCGTACGAGACGCAGCACGACCCGGCCGACGACGATCCGCTGGACCAGGTCGGCGCCGGCGACCAGGGGATGATGTTCGGCTACGCGACGCGCGAGACCCCCGAGCTGATGCCGCTTCCGATCATGCTCGCGCACAAGATCTGCAAGCGGCTTGCCGAGGTGCGCAAGGTCGGCGACCTGCCCTACCTGCGCCCCGACGGCAAGGCGCAGGTGACGGTGCGGTACGAGGTCGACGACGAGGGCCGCCAGTCTCCGGTCGAGATCGAGCGCATCCTCGTCTCCACCCAGCACGCCGAGGGCTGCGACGCCGAGACGCTGATCAAGCCCGACCTGATCGAGCGGGTGCTCCATCCGATCCTCCCGTCGCACCTGTACGACGAGAAGCGGCTGCAGGAGCGCGACTTCGTCTACGTCAACCCGACGGGCAAGTTCGTGATCGGCGGCCCGATGGGCGACACCGGCCTCACCGGCCGCAAGATCATCGTCGACACCTACGGCGGCGCGGCGCGCCACGGCGGGGGCGCCTTCTCAGGCAAGGACCCGACGAAGGTCGACCGCTCCGCGGCCTACGCGGCCCGCTACGTGGCCAAGAACGTGGTCGCGGCCGAGCTCGCCGACCGCTGCGAGGTGAACGTCGCCTACGCGATCGGCGTCGCGAAGCCCGTCTCGATCGCCTTGCGCACCTTCGGCTCCGAGCGGATCCCGGTTCCGCGGATCGAGGAGCTGATCGGCGAGCACTTCGACCTCCGCCCGGGGGCGATCCTGCGCGACCTCGACCTGAAGCGGCCGATCTACGCGAAGACCGCGGCGTACGGCCACTTCGGCCGCGACGACCACGACTTCACCTGGGAGCGGACGGACAAGGCCGAGGCGCTCCGGTCTGCGGCCGGCCTCACCGCCGCCTCCGCCTCGGCCTAGACGGGCCGCACGAACAGGCCGGACGCGGCCTTCTCGGCGATCGTCTTCTCGTCGCCGTCGAGACGCACCGTCAGCTGCTCGGCCGCCGGCTGAGCCTTGCGTACCTCGACGTCGGTGCCCGGGACGAAGCCCTGGTCGTAGAACCAGTGCAGGAGCTCGCCGTCGTGCTCGGCCAGGCGGACGATCGTGGCGCGCGAGCCGGGCTCGAGCTCGGACAGCGGGGCGAGCTCGCGGTTCTCGGCCTGCTCGAAGTCCGTGTCGACGGGCCAGCCGTGGGGACACCGGTCGGGGTGGCCGAGCCGCTCGCTGACGCGCTCGATCATCTCGTCGCTGAAGCTCTCGCCGATCTCGTCGGCGTGCACGTGGGCCTCGGCCGGCGTGTAGCCCATGAAGTCCGTCAGGAGCCGCTCGACGAGCCGGTGCTTGCGCACCACGCGCTCGGCGCGCTCCCGGCCCGAGGGCGTCAGGATCGCCTCCTTGTGCTCGCCGCGCTCCACGAGCCCGTCGGCCTCCAGCCGCTTCAGCATCTCGCCGGCCGACGCGCGCGAGACCCCGAGCATCTCGGCGACCCGCGAGGCGAGGGTTGGAGAGCCCTGCGTCTGAGGCCGGTACTCGCCGATCGGGAAGGCGAGGAAGTAGATCGTCTCTAGGTACTCGTCGACGGAATGACCCTGCGCCACGGTCTCGAAACTCTACTGGCGCGGTCTTGTAAGGGCACCCTTACATAACTGCTAGGCTCGCCCCCGCATGTCGACCGGACAGATTCTCGCCCTCGGGGCACTCGCCGGGCTGACGATCTTCATCGGTCTGCCGATGGGGCGGCTCACCAAGGTCGGCCAGAGCGTCAAGGCGTTCCTGAGCGCCACGGCGACCGGGATCCTGCTCTTCATCCTCTGGGACGTCCTCGTCGAGGCGATCGAGCCGGTCGAGAATGCGCTGAACGCCAAGGACTGGAGCCGCTTCTCGTGGCTCTCGGCCCTGGCCTTCGCGGGATTCGCACTCGGCCTGCTCAGCCTCGTCTACTACGACAGCTGGATGAAGGCGCGCCGGCGGAAGGCCTTCCTCGGCCCAGGCGCAGCCTCTGCGACCGAGCTCGAGCGCTCGCACTTCACCGGGCTGACGCCCGCGCGCTGGCTCGCGCTCTTCATCGCCACCGGAATCGGGCTGCACAACTTCTCGGAGGGCCTCGCGATCGGCCAGGCGGCGGCACTGGACAAGATCAGCCTCGCCTACGTGCTCGTGATCGGCTTCGGCCTGCACAACGCGACCGAGGGCTTCGGCATCGTCGCCCCGCTCTCCGGAGACGCCGACAAGCCGAGCTGGCGCTTCCTGGCCCTCCTGGGCGTGATCGGCGGGGCGCCGACCTTCTTCGGCACCGTCGTCGGCCAAGCGTGGACGTCGACTGCGGTTTCGGTGCTGTTCCTCACGCTCGCCGCGGGCTCGATCCTCTATGTCGTGATGGAGCTGCTCAACGTCTGTCGCCTCTTCTCGAGCAAGACCGTGACGGCCTGGGGCCTGATCCTCGGGCTCACCCTCGGCTTCGCCACGGACTTCGTGCTCGTCGCCGCCGGCGTTTAGCGCCGCTTCCAGCGTTAACGTCGGCGATGTGCGTTTCGGCACCGTAGTCCCGCTCGTCACCGCGCGCGCCCTGGGCGGGCGGGAGTTCACTTACGAGCTCCCGGACGGCGCGGGCAAGGGCGCGGTCGTCTCGGTGCCGTTCGGACGCTCGCGAGCGCGAGGCGTTGTGGTCGAGGTCGTGAACGCGCCGCCCGAGGGCGTGCGGCCGCTGCCGGTGGAGAAGGTCGTCCACGAGCTGCCGGCCACGCTGGTCGACCTCGCCCTCTGGCTGGCGGAGTACTACGGCTCCACGCCGGCGCGGGCGCTGGAGCTGGTGGCGCCCGTTCGCCGGACGCGACGGAAAGAGCAGGCGCCGCCGGGGGAGCGGCAGTCGCTCGAGGGGGAGGCGCCTCCCGAGCGGCTGAGCGCTGGGCAGGAGGAGGCGGTGTCGAGGGTCGTTGGCGCGATCGACGCCGGCGGTGGCCACTTCCTCCTCTACGGCGCCACTGGGAGCGGCAAGACCGAGGTCTACCTCCAGGCCGCCGCGGCAGCGCTCGAGCGCGGGCTCGGGACGATCGTGCTCGTGCCGGAGATCGCGCTCGCCCCGCAGACCGTCGGCCGCTTCCGGGCTCGCTTCGGCGACTCGGTCGCGGTCGTGCATTCCGGGCTGACCGAGGCGGAGCGTCGCGACGAGCGCGAGCGCATCGCCGACGGCCGGGCGCGCGTGGTCGTCGGCGCCCGTTCGGCGATCTTCGCCCCGATGCGCGGCGTCGGGCTGATCTGCGTCGACGAGGAGCACGACGCCTCGTACAAGCAGGAGTCCGATCCGCGCTACGACGCCCGCACCGTGGCGGCCAAGCGGGCGGCGCTCGAAAGCGCGGTGGCGCTGTACGGGAGCGCGACGCCGAGGCCCGAGAGCTGGGCGCGGCTCGAGCGGCTCGAGCTCGGCGAGCGGCTCGGGGGGCGCTTGCCACCGGTGCGGATCGTCGATCTGCGCCGCGAGGCTGGCTACCCGCTCTCGGCGCCGCTGCTCGCGGAGCTCGGGAAGCTGGCCGACAACGGCGGCAAGGCGATTCTGCTCCTGAACCGGCGCGGGATCGCGCCCGCGCTGCACTGCCGCGCCTGCGGCACGACCTTTCGCTGCCCGGACTGTGACGTGGCGCTCGTGCTCCACCGCGACGGGTCGCTGCGCTGCCATCACTGCGGGCACTCGGAGCCCGCGCCGGAGGAGTGCCCCGTCTGCCGCTCGACCGATCTGGCCAGGATCGGAGCCGGGACGCAGCGCCTCGAGCGCGAGCTCGCGGAGAAGGTGCCGGAGCTGGAGCGGATCCGCCTCGACGCGGACACGGTCGAGCGCCCCGAGGAGCTGGCGACGGCGCTGCGGCGCTTCCGCGAGAGCGACCGGGCAGTGCTCCTCGGTACGCAGATGGTGGCGAAGGGCCACCACTTCGCGGGGGTTGCGCTGGCGGCGGTGGTGGACGCCGACACGGGCCTCGGCCTGCCCGACTTCCGCGCCGAAGAGCGCACCTTCCAACTCGTCACGCAGCTCGCAGGGCGCAGCGGCCGCGACGCACCGGGAAAGGTGGTCGTCCAGAGCTTCCAGCCGGACGCGCGACCACTGGAGCTCGCCGCGCGCCACGACGTGCCGCGGTTCCTGGCGGACGAGCTGGCGCGCCGCGAGGAGCTCGGCTATCCGCCGTTCCGCCACCTCGTTCGAATCCTCGTCTCGGGCCCCGCCGAGGACGGCCCGCGGACGCTGCTCGAGGAGATGCGGTCGGGGCTCGAGGGAGCCGGCGGCGAGCTGCTCGGCCCTGCGCCGCTACTCCGCCTGCGCGGCCGCCACCGGGCACAGCTCGTCGCCAAGACGAACGAGCCACGGCGCTTCGCCGGGCGCGCGGCGCAGCTTCTCGCCGCGGCGGCTCCCGCGATGCGTAGGGCGAAGCTGGCCGCGGTCGTGGACGTGGACCCGCAGGCCCTCTGAGACCTAAGATGGAGGCAGTGGCGGACGAAACCGGCGAGGTCCGAAACACCAAGCTCGAGCCCGAGGCCGAGGCACGGCGTCAGCTCGCGCTCACCCAGATCCGGCAGTACCCCGACCCCGTCCTGCGGATGCAGGCACGCGAGGTGGAGAGCTTCGACGACGATCTCGCCTCGCTCGTCGCGCGCATGCAGCACCTGCTCCGTGACGCGAACGGCATCGGGCTCGCCGCGACGCAGGTGGGCGTGTTGCGCCGGGTCTTCCTGTTCCTGCCCGACCCGGAGCAAGAGCCGGTGGCGCTCGTCAACCCGCGGATCGTGGAGAGCTCCGACGAGCGGGTGGGCGACGACGAGGGCTGTCTTTCGCTCCAGGGCGTGGTGGTCCCGGTCGAGCGGCACGAGCGGGTGACGGTCGAGGCGAGCGACCCGGAGGGCAACGAGGTCGCGTTCGAGCTCGAAGGCCTGCCAGCCCGGATCGCCCAGCACGAGCTCGACCACCTCGACGGCGTGCTGATTCTCGACCGGACGACCCCCGAGGGCCGCCGGGAGGCGCTCGCGGTCCTGCGCCCGCCGCCGGTTCTCGTTCGTTAGTGCGCCTCGCCGTCGTCGCGACGGCTCCGCTCGGCGCGGACGTGCTCGAGCGACTCGCGCGGAGCCACGACATCGCCTACCTCCTGACCCGGCCCGACCGGCCTCGCGGGCGCGGGCAGCGTGTGACGGCGCCCCCAGCCAGGGAGGCGGCGGAGCGGCTCGGGATCGAGGTGCGCCAGCCGGAGCGCCTCGACGACGCCTTCGAGCCCGAGGTGGACACGGTCGTCGTTGCGGCCTACGGGCTGCTGATCCCGGAGCCGGTGCTGGGGCGCGCGCTCTGGCTGAACGTCCACCCGTCCCTCCTGCCGCGCTGGCGCGGGGCGGCGCCGATCGAGCGGGCGCTGATGGCGGGCGACACCGAGACCGGCGTCTCGATCATCAAGCTGGTTCCCGAGCTCGACGCGGGACCGATCGCGGCGCAGCGGGCGTTTTCCCTCGCAGAAGAGGACGATTTCGGCTCGGTCTCGGCCCGGGCCGGGGAGCTCGCCGCCGAGCTTCTGGAGGAGGCGCTGCCGGAGCCGGAGCTCACCCCACAGCCAGAAGAGGGCGTCACCTACGCCGCCAAGATCGGCCCCGAGGATCGCGAGCTGGACTGGAGCCGCCCGCCCGAGGAGCTGCTCAATCGCATCCGGGCGCTCTCGCCGCACATCGGCGCCCGCGGGGAGCTGCACGGTAGGCCGGTGACCGTCTGGCGGGCGCGGATCGAGGATGGCGAGCTCGCTCCGGTCGAGGTGCAGGCCGAGGGGCGCCGCCGCATGAGCTACGACGACTTCCTGCGCGGCTTGCGTTGAGCGCTTCGCCAGCGCGGCGGGCGGCGTTCGAGACCGTGCAGCGCGTCTTCGAGCAAGACGCCTACGCCGACCGGGCGTTTCCGGCTGCCGCGGCCGGCCTCGACGCACGCGAGCGCGCGCTCGCCCAGCGGCTCGCCTACGGGACGATCCAGCGGGTCCGCACCCTCGACCACGGAATCGAGGCGCTGGGGCGGCGCCCCGTCCGGAAGCTCGACCCGCCCGTGCAGGCGGCGCTGCGGCTGGGCGCGTACCAGCTCGCTTTCTCCGGGGTGGCGATGCACGCGGCCGTCAACGAATCGGTGGAGCTCGTCCGCGGCGCGGGGCTCGAGCGCGCGGTCTCGTTCACGAACGCCGTCCTGCGGAGGCTCGCGCTGGGGCTGCGCGAGCTCGTCGAGGGCCTTCCGGAGGCGACGCCCGTCGAGGCAGCGCTGCGGCATTCGTACCCGGACTGGGTCGCGGAGACGTGGTGGCGCGACTTCGGGGCAGACGAGGCGCTCGCCCTGATGCGGGCGCAGAACGAGCCGCCGGAGACCGTGGTGCGTCGTAACGCGCTCAGGCCGGGCGACGCGGCGGGAGAGCCCGATCCCGAGATCCCGGGAGCGCTCCGAGTGGAGCAGGTCGACCAGCAGGCGCTGGCCGGCGGGCTGATCTGGCCGCAGAGCCGCGGCTCGCAGCTGGCCGGGCTCTGCGTCGGGGTGGAGGAAGGCGAACGGGTCCTCGACCTGTGCGCCGCGCCGGGCGGCAAGGCGACCCAGCTCGCCGAGCGAGCCGCCGAGGTGGTCGCGGTGGAGAAGCATCCCGGGCGCGCGCGCGAGCTCGAGGCGAATTGCCGACGGCTCGGCGCGGCGAATGTGCGGGTCGTGAACGCCGACGCACTCGAGCTTCCCGACGACCTGCGCGACTTCGACCGCGCGCTCGTCGATGCGCCATGCTCGGGTCTCGGCGTGCTCGCCTCGCGCCCCGACCTGCGCTGGCGCGCGACGCCCCTTCCAGAACTCCAGCGCGACCTCGTGCGCGCAGCCGCCGAGCGGGTCAAGCCGGGGGGCACTGTCCTCTATTCGGTCTGCACCCTGAACGCCGAGGAGAACGAAGATGTGGTCGACGCCTCGTGGCTCGGGGCCCAGCCGCTGAACGAGTGGTGGCCGCAGTTCGCTCACCGGCAGCGGCCCGAGTTCCTGCTCACGCTGCCGCACCGCGATCGCACCTCGGGGTTCTTCATCGCCCGCCTAAGATCAGCGACGTGAGCTGGCAGGACTGGATCCGGACGATCGAGGTTGAGCCCTCGCTGTACGCCGCCGACTTCTCGCGCCTCGGCGAGCAGATCGAGGTGCTGCTCCGAGCCGAGGCGCGTGTGTTCCAGTTCGATGTCGGCGACGGCCACTTCGTCCCGCCGATCACGATCGGCCCGATCGTGCTCCAGTCCATCTCTCCGATCGTCCACCGCGTCGGCGGCGTGCTCGACTGCCACCTGATGATCGAGACGCCGGAGCGCCATATCGAGCAGCTCCGCGAGGCGGGCGCCGACAGCGTCACCGTCCACTACGAGGCCTGTCCCGACCTGAGGAGCGTCGTTGCGCTGGCGCGAGAGCAAGGGCTAGAGGTCGGGCTCGCGTTCAATCCCGAGACGAGCCCGGAAGTGGCCGCCGAAGCTGCGCTTGCGACGGGAGTGGACCTGGTTCTCTGCATGAGCATCCATCCGGGCTTCTCCGGGCAGGAGTTCATGCCCGAGGCGCTTGATCGGATCCGCACACTGCGCGGGCTCCTGCCCGAGAAGATGCCGATCCAGGTGGACGGCGGGGTCGGGCCGGACACCATCCGCGACGCCTACGAGGCCGGAGCGAACCTGTTCGTGGCGGGCACGGCGATCTTCGGGCGCGAGGATCTCCCGCGCGCGTACCGGCGGCTCGTCCAGGCGCTGGCATGAGCCTCGAGCGGGCGCTCGAGCTCGCCGAGCGGGGGCGAGGGCAGGTCGAGCACACGCATCCGCTGGTCGGGGCGGTGCTCGTGCACGGACCGGACGTCGTGGGTGAAGGTTGGTACGCGGGAGGGGGATCGCCGCACGCCGAGATCGTTGCCCTCGAGCAGGCAGGGGAACGGGCGCGGGGGGCGACGCTGTACGTGACGCTGGAACCGTGCTCGCACCACGGCGCCACGCCTCCGTGCGCGGACGCGATCGTCGCCGCGGGGGTGGCCCAGGTGCTCGCCGCGGCCGTGGACCCGAACCCGAAGGTGGACGGCAGGGGCCTCGAGCGACTGCGCGAGGGCGGGGTCGAGGTCGAGGTCGTCGATTCGTGGGAGGCCCGGCTCCAGAACGCGGCCTGGCGGGTCTGGATCGCCCACGGGCGGCCGTTCGTCACCTACAAGGTCGCGACCACGCTCGACGGGCGGGTGGCGGTGCCCGGCTCGCGCTGGGTCTCCGGCGAGGAGAGCCGGAGGCGGGTGCACGAGCTGCGCGCGGCCTCGGATGCCGTCGCGGTCGGCATGGGGACGGTTCGGGCGGACGATCCGGCGCTGACCGCGCGTGACGTCGGCGCCGTGAGGCAGCCGCGGCGCCTCGCCTTCGGGGGCGGACCGCTGCCGGAGGGCTCGGAGCTCGAGCTTCGCTCGGGCTCGCTCGAGGACGAACTGGCCGCGCTCGGCGGAGAAGGAGTGCAGACGCTCCTCCTGGAAGGCGGGCCGACGCTGGCCGGCGCTTTCCTCGCGGCCGACCTGGTCGACAAGCTGCTCGTGTTCGTCGCCCCGACGCTCGCCGGCGGGGCGACAGGCCCGGTCGCAGCGCTACCCGAGCCGAAGGCGCTCTCCCGCCTGTCGGCCGAGCCGATCGGTCACGATGTGCTTCTGGAGGCCTATGTCCACGAGCCGTGAGACAGCTCCTGCCGCCGACGATCGCCTCGTCACCGTGATCTCGCGCTGGCTGGCACGGCATCTCTCCGACGAGGAGCTGCTGCGAGAGCTGGAGCAGGCCGGAGACGGCGAGCTGACTGCGGATCAGGCGCAGGCCGTCGAGGAACTCCGCGCCGAGCTCGCCGCGGGCCGTGGCGGCGCCGAGCTCGACATGGTCGCGCGCGAGACGCTCGAGGCGCTCGCGCTCGGCGGCTGAGTACCCTCTGCGGCGTGTTCACGGGAATCGTGCGCGAACGGGGTCGCGTGGTCGCCGCCGAGGCGAACGGCGGCGGGCTTCACCTGCGCGTCGAGGCTCGCGAGACCGCCGCCGCCGCGAAGCCCGGCGACTCGATCGCTGTAGCAGGGTGCTGCCTGACCGCGACCGCCGTCGAGGACAGCAGCCTCGAGTTCGACGCCGTTCCGGAGACAATCGAGCGCACGAATCTCGGTCGGCTTGCCGAGGGGGCAGAGGTGAACCTCGAGCCTGCGTTGCGCGCCGGTGAGCCGCTCGGCGGCCACTTCGTCCAGGGCCACGTCGACGGCGTCGGACGCGTCCGCTCGCTGGAGCCCGAGGGCGAGGGCGCGCGCATCGGCCTGGAGCTCGACCCCGAGCTGCTGCGCTACTGCGTCCAGAAGGGGTCGCTGACCGTCGAGGGCGTCGCCCTCACCGTCGCCGCCCTCGAAGACGACGGCGTCGAGATCGCCCTCGTCCCGTTCACGCTCCAGGAGACCACCCTGTCGGGGCTGCGAAGCGGCGACGAGGTCAACGTCGAGGTCGACCTCCTCGCGAAGTACGCCGAGCGGCTTGCGACCACCTGAGGGGTACGATCAGCGCCGACATGGACGCCACCGACCGCTCAACCGCCTTCGCCACGATCGAAGAGGCGATCGAGGACACCCGCCAGGGCAAGGTCGTCGTCGTGGTCGACGACGCCGACCGCGAGAACGAGGGCGATCTAACCATCGCCGCGCAGTTCGCGACGCCGGAGGCGATCAACTTCATGGCCACGCACGGCCGCGGCCTGATCTGCCTCTGCCTGACCGAAGAGCGCTGCGACGAGCTACGGCTGAAGCCGATGACCGAGCGGAACGAGACGCCGTTCGGTACCGCTTTCACGATCTCGATCGAGGCGCGGGAAGGCATCACCACGGGCATCTCGGCACCCGATCGCTCGCGCACGATCCAGGTCGCGATCGATCCGAGCAAGGGGCCGGGCGACCTAGTCCAGCCGGGCCACGTGTTCCCGTTGCGCGCCAAGGCCGGCGGAGTCCTCCGCCGCGGCGGGCAGACGGAGGCCGCGGTCGATCTCGCACGCCTCGCCGGCCTCAACCCGGCAGGCGTCGTCTGCGAGGTGATGAACGACGACGGGACGATGGCGCGGGTGCCCGACCTGATCCCGTACTGCGCCGAGCACGGGCTGAAGCTGATCACGGTCGCCGACCTGATCGAGTACCGCCGCCGGCACGAGAAGCTGGTCGAGCGGACGACCTCGGTGCGCCTGCCGACCGCCTTCGGCGAGTTCACCGCCGTCGCCTTCCGCGAGACGCTGACGGGCAAGCACCACCTCGCGCTCGTGAAAGGCGAGGTCGCCAGGCACGACGACGTCCTGGTGCGCGTTCACTCTGAATGCCTGACCGGGGACGTCTTCCACTCGCTTCGCTGCGACTGCGGGGAGCAGCTCGACCAGGCGCTGCTCCAGATCGGGCGCGAGGACCGTGGCGTGCTCCTCTACATGGCCCAGGAGGGGCGCGGGATCGGCCTCCTGAACAAGCTGCGCGCCTACGAGTTGCAGGAGCACGGACTCGACACCGTCGAGGCGAACCTCGAGCTCGGCTTCCCGGCGGACGCGCGCGACTGGGGGATCGGGAACCAGATCCTCGCCGACCTCGGCCTTTCGACGATCCGGATCTTGACGAACAACCCGAAGAAGATCAGCGGCCTCGAAGGGTTCGGCCTGACCGTGGTCGAGCAGGTGCCGATCGAGACGCCGCCGAACGCCGAGAACCGGCGCTACCTCGCCGCCAAGCGCGAGAAGCTCGGCCACCGGCTCCACCACCAGGATCTGCGCTTCGACGCGGAGCCGAGAGCGTGAGCGACGGTCTCGACCAGCCCCGGCTGCGGCTCGGCCAGGATCCGGACGAGGAGCGTCGGGAGGACGTGACCGAGCTCGCGGACGAGCCCGAGGCATCGCCTGAGCCCGAGGCGACCGCCGAAGCCGAGCCGGAGGTCGAGGAACCCGGGGTCGAGGAGCCCGAGGCCGAGTCGGTACCCGAGCCCTCCTGGGAGCCGGAGCCGAAGAAGGACGAGGAGGCCCCGGCCGAGGAGGACGAGCTCCCGCGGCTCCGCGCCCCGGAGCACGCGCCCGGCGAGCTGCAGATCCCGGACGGCTACGGCGTGATCGAGGGCTCGCCGAGCGGCTCGCGGCGGGCGGTCGGCATCGTCGTCGCCCGGTTCAACGGCCAGCTGACGAGCGAGCTCCTGACGCGGGCGCTGGACGAGCTCGAGCGGGCCGGGGTCGGGCGCGAGGCGGTCACCGTGATCCCGGTGCCTGGTGCATTCGAGCTGCCGCTCGCGGCCATGGCGCTTGCGAAGACGCGGCGCTACTCGTGCATCGTCGCCCTCGGGGCCGTGGTGCGAGGCGAGACGCCTCATTTCGAGTACGTCGCCGGGGAGGCGGCGAGCGGCCTGCAGCTGGCGGGGCTGGAGACGGGCGTGCCCGTCTCGTTCGGCGTCCTGACCACCGATACCGAGGAGCAGGCCCGCGAGCGGCTCGAAAAGGGCGCGGAGGCCGTGCGCACCGCGCTCGAGATGGCGGACGTGTTCTCGCAGCTGCGCGCTGCGGCTGGCGCCGCAGCGCCTTGAGACGGCCGGGCCGGCAAAGCCGGCCCGCCCTCTTTGGTCGGCGTCGGCAAGCGACGCCTTGAGCCGGCCGAGCCGGCAAAGCCGGCCCGCCCTCTTTGGTCGGCGTCGGCAAGCGACGCCTTAGGCGGCGTGACGTTTCCAGGGGTGGGCTTTACCGCTACACTCCGCCGCCGTGTCCAAGGTCTGCGCAATCTGCGGGAAGAAGCCCGGGTTCGGCCACAACCGGAGCCACTCGATGGTGGCGACGAAGCGGCGCTTCGACCCGAACCTCCAGCGCGTGAGGGTGTTCCTCGGCGGCAAGGCCACCCGCGCCTACGTCTGCACGCGCTGCCTCAAGGGCGGGAAGGTTCAGAAGGCCGTCTAGCCCGTCGCCGCCTCAATGCGGCGGCAGGAACGTGTCCGTCTCGTAGCTGATGCGCGGCGGCGGGCCGCTACGAATCCCAGCCGACGTCGTCGAAGGTCTCGAGCTTGCGCCAGAAGGTGACCTCGGGCTGCTTGCCACCGGTGACCTCTTGCATCATGGGCTCGATCTCGGAGCTCGCGCTCTCGAAGAAGCGCTGGAAGCTCTCGGGGTCGGGCCACTCGTCCACGACCATGATCTGACCCTCCGACCCGTAGAACCGGTGTGCGATCAGCCCGTGCTCCTTGGCGCTGTCGGTGATCGATCGCATCACCCCCGGATTCTCAGCAGCGAGCCGCTCCAGCTTCTCGGCGTCCCCCTGCACGCGCAACGTCATGATGATGGACACAGTGCCTCCTCCTCTCGGCGGAACGATCGATCTGACCACAGCGTGTGGCGGTCTCGCAACCCGCGACCGGTGGCGGCTCGTCTAACGAATGTGGCGGAGGTGGCTCTGACGGTGCCGTCCGGGCTCGGGACGGTGACGATCTCGCCGGAGGCGATCGCGCAGATCGTCGGGCGTGTGGCGGCGGAGTGCTACGGCGTCGTCGGCATGTCGCTGCGAGCGCCGGGCCCGCCGCGCGACCGGGTGACCCGGCTCCTACCGAAGGGGAGACAGCTGCGCGGGATCGTCGTCCGAAACGAGGAGGGCGCGGTCGCGCTTGAGCTGTACGTGGTGGTGGCCTATGGCCTCAACCTGGCGGAGGTGGCGGGGACGGTTCGATCGCGGGTCACGTACGAGGTGGAGCGACTGACGGCCCTGCGTGTGGCGTCGGTGGACGTGCACATCCAGGACGTGAAGCGCTCGGCGTGAGCGAGGTCGAGACTCTCCGCGAGCTCGCTCGTGGCGCACTCGACTCGCTCGAGCTGAGCCGGCAACGGATCGACGACCTCAACGTCTATCCGGTTCCGGACGGGGACACCGGGACGAACATCGCGCTCACGACCCGCGGGATCGTTGAAGCGCTCGACTCGTCGGCTGCGACCGACCGTCCGACGCTCGCCCGCGAGGCGACCCGCGCGGCGCTGATGTCGGCCCGCGGGAACTCCGGCGTGATCCTGTCGCAGATCGTCCGGGGGGCGGCCGAGGTGCTGGGCGCGGTGGGGACGACGGACTCGGCCACCGTTGCGCGCGCCTTCCGCGGCGCCAGCGACGAGGCCTACCGGGCGGTGCGGAAGCCCGTCGAAGGGACGATGCTGACCGTCATCCGGGAGCTCGCTGCCGCTGCCGAGGAAGCCGCAGGCTCCGACCTCGCGCCGGCGGAGCTGCTCTTGCTGCTGGTCGAGCGTGGCGAGGAAGCCGTTGCCCGCACTCCGGATCAGCTCGCCGTCCTGCGCGAGGCCGGCGTCGTCGACGCGGGCGGAGTGGGCCTCGTCGAGCTCGTCCGCGGGCTCGCCGCCACGGCGTCGGGCCGGCCACAGACGGCGCCTCCCGAGCGGCAGGAGCCCACGCTCGACGCGGTGCACCTGGAGCCCTCGAGGTACCGCTACTGCACGACGTTCGTGGTCGAGGGCGAGCAGCTCGACGTCGTGGCGCTGGAGGCGGAGGTCGAGACGCTCGGCGACTCGCTGCTCGTCGTGGGTGATTCCGATGCGCTGAAGATCCACGTGCACACCGACGATCCCGGCGCGGCGCTCTCGATCGGAACCCGGGCCGGAACGATCGAGGCGGTGGAGATCGCAGACATGCACCGGCAGACCGAGCAGCGTGAGCAGCGGCTGCTGGCCGCGCTCCCCGGAGGGGCCTCGCGCTCCGGCGTGGTCGCGGTGGTGGCGGGGGAGGGGAACCGCCGCCTGTTCGCCGACCTCGGGGCGGGCAAGGTGATCGAGGGCGGCCAGACCATGAACCCCTCGACGGCCGACCTCCTCGAGGCCGTCGAGGCGGTGGGCGCCGACGAGGCCGTGCTCCTGCCGAACAACAAGAACGTCGTGATGGCGGCAGAGCAGGCCGCGCGGGTGGCCGGGAGGCCTGTGCACGTCGTCCCGACGGAATCGATCCCCGCGGGTCTCGCCGCGCTGGTCGCCTTCCACGGCGAGCGCTCGGCCGAAGAGAACGCGGCCGCGATGCTCGAGGCCCTGCGGCAGGTGGCGACCGGCGAGGTGACCGTCGCCTCTCGCGACTCGAGCGTCGACGGGCTCGTCGTGCGAGCGGGCGACTACCTGGCCCTGCTCGACGGCGACGCGGTCGCTTCGGGCCCGAGCTTCGAGGAGGTGGCGCGCTCGCTGCTCGATCGGCTCCTGGCCGAGCCGCGCGACGTGCTCACGGTCCTCACCGGCGAGGGCGCCCCGTCACTGAACGGAGTCCTCGACGAGCTGGCCCGGACCCACCCCGAGCTCGAGTTCGATGTGCACGAGGGCGGCCAGCCGCACTACCCGCTCCTGCTCTCGGTCGAGTGAGGCGTCGCTCGCGATGCCGTCATCAGGGCGCGCGGGCTTGCCCGCGGGCCCGTCTGAATTGACCGGTCGGAAGGCCGACTCAATGGACGGCACGACTAGGTGGCCTACCGGGCTACAGTCGGCTGTGTGAGCGAACCGATTCGCGTGGTCCTGGTCGAGGACAACGAGGTCTTCCGGGAGGCGCTCGAGCTGCTGCTCGGCCTCCGTGACGACATTGCCGTCGTGGCCTCGGTCCCGGACGGCACCGATGCCGCCGCGGTCGCAACCGAGCTCGAGCCCGACGTCGTGCTGATGGACTACCGGCTTCCCGGGCTCGACGGCGTCCAGGCGACGCGGGCGGTCCGGCAGGCCTCTCCGCAGACCGCTGTCGTCTGCCTGACGGCCTCGGCCAACCTGCGCGAGCGCGACGCCCTGATCGAGGCTGGTGCGGTCGATTGTCTGCGCAAGGACCAGGGTCTGGAGGCGATCGTACAGGCGATTCGCGCCGCTGCTCAGGCGCCGGCCGCCTGATGGAGCTCAGCGCGAAGAACACCGCGATCGTGGTCGACTCGACCGCCGACTTCCCGGAGGCACCCCAGCGCTTCGCCGGCTGGCGCGTTGTGCCGCTGTACGTGCGCTTCGGCGACGAGAGCTACAAGGATTACGTCGAGCTCGGCCCGGACGAGTTCTATGCCCGCCTCCGCGCGGCCGCGCAGACGCCCTCGACCTCGCAGCCGACGCCCGGCGACTTCCTCGTCGTCTACGAGGAGCTCGAGGGATTCGAGCGGATCCTGTCGCTGCACATCGCCGGGAAGCTCTCCGGCACCATCGAGAGCGCGCGGGCCGCGGTGCGGCAGCTGGGCGAGGACCGGATCCGGGTCCTGGACTCCCAGAGCGCGTCGGCCGCGATCGCGATGCTCGGCCTGGCGGTCCAGCGCAGGCTCGAGGGCGGCACGAGCGACGAGGAGGTGGACGCGCTCGTCGAGCGCTACAGGCGCGAGGCGGGACTGCTCTTCACCGTCGACACGCTCGAGTACCTCGCCCGCGGAGGGCGGATCGGGCGGGCGCGGGCCTGGGCGGGCGAGCTGCTCAACATCAAGCCGATTCTGACCATCAAGGAGGGCGAGGTCGTGCCGGTCAAGCGGGTGCGCGGGAACCGCAAGGCCTTCCTCGAGTTCGAGTCGGCCTTCACCGGCTCGACCCGCGACACGCCGACGCTGCGGGTCGGGATCGCGCATGCGGACGCGCCCGAGCGGGCGGAGGCACTCGTAGAGATGGTGCGGCGCACCCGGCCGGCGGCGCAGCTCGAGCTGGTCACGAAGCTCGGCCCCGTGGTCGGCGCTCACGCCGGGCCGGGAACGATCGGCTTCTTCTGGTTCGACGACGCGGGCTAGGCGGCGAGCGCCGTCCGCTCCGTGAGCGCGTCCGCGAGCTCTGCGCGCAGCCGGCCGACCTCGGCAGAGCGGTTCACCGCGAGCGCCGCCAGCGGCTGCCCCTGGCCGTCGAGGTAGCGGGCGACGAACGAGCCCGGTTCGCCGTCGAGCTCGACGGCTGCCCAGGACTCGGTATGGCCGACGTACTGCAGTCGCAACCCGAACTGGTCCGACCAGAAGTAGGGCAGCGCCTCGAACGGCCGCTCCTCGCCCAGAACGGCGTGCGCGACCGCCGCACCCTGGCCGGCTGCGCTCGTCCAGTGCTCGACTCGCAGGGCGCGACCGAGCCGAGGATGCCAGGAGCAGGCGACGTCTCCCGCGGCGTAGACGCCGGGGATCCCGGTGCGCCCGCAGGCGTCGGTCGCGATGCCGGCCGGCCCGAACGCCGCCAGCCTCTCGACCTCGGGGCGTACACCGACGGCGACGACGACCACGTCGGCCGCGATCTCGGATTCGTCCGCGAGGACGAGCGCGCGCGGCCGGCCGTCGGAGGCCCGCTCGAGACGCTCCACGCCCACGCCGAGCTGCAGGTCGACGCGGTTCTCGCGGTAACGCGAGGCGAGCTGCGTTCCGACCTCGGTGCCGAGCACGCGTTCCAGCGGCGTCGTCGTCATGTCGACGAGCGTGACCGACGCGCCGAGCGAGAGCGCCGTGGACGCGACCTCCGTCCCGACGAAGCCGGCGCCTACGATCGCGAGGCGGACGCCTGCCCCGAGCTCCGCTCGCAGCCCGGCGGCATCGGCGAGCGTCCTCAGCGTGTGCACACCCGGGCCGGTCCAGCCGGGGAGCATCTGCGGGCGCGATCCGGTTGCCAGCACGAGCGCGTCCCAGCCGAGCACCTGGCCGGTGTCGGTCTGTGCGGTGTGGGCGCCGAGGTCGACTGCGGTGACGCGCCGGCCGAGCAGGAGCTCGATGCCGTTCTCCGGCCAGAAGGAGCGCGGCCGCAACTCGACGGCGGAAGCGTCCTTGTCGCCGGCGAGGTGCTCCTTCGAGAGGGCGGGCCGCTCGTACGGAGGGACCGGCTCGGCCCCGGCGAGCACGACCTCGCCGTCGAAGCCGCCGGCGCGGAGCGTCTCCGCGCAGCGGGCTCCGGCGAGCCCCGCGCCGACGATCAGGACACAGCGCGGCGAGATCATGCCGCCTCCTCGACGGCCTCGACGGTGATCGCCGCCATCGGGCAGGAGCCGACGGCGTCTAGGACGGCCGGGTCGTCCGTCTCGCCGACGAGGACGGTGGCGATCCCGTCGGCTCCAACTTCGAAGGCCTGCGGAGCGAGCTCCGCGCACGAGCCGAAGCCGCTGCAGAGCGTGCGGTCGATGTGAATGCGAAACGTGCTCATCGTTGGGAACCTCCAGGTTGAGTGGTCTGTATTGCGGGCTTGGCGGTGACGCGGGGCGCCGGACGTGGAGCCGGGGCGGAGGTCAGAGCGCGCCAGGCCGTGGCTGAAGCGACGGCGCCGACGGCTCCGACGTAGAGCCAGAGCGCCCAGGGGCGGCTCGAGTCCGTCCCGGCGGCCAGGCCGTGGATCGTGGCCGCGGCGAAGATCCCGTAGGTGACCCAGTGCAGGCGGCGCCAGTTGCGCGCGCCGATGTGCCGGCGCAGCGCAAACGAGGCGTAGACGACGACCATCAGCTCGGCCGCCAGGACGCCGAGCGCGGTCCAGAGCGGCCGGTACGGCGCCAGCCCCGGTACGACGAGCGCCGCCGGCGAGATCTTCACCGTCGAGTCGAGCACGAGCGCGAGCCCGTGGAGCGCGATCGCGCCGAGGCCGAGCAGGGCTAGAAAGCGGTGCAGGTCGATGACCGTGGGCTGGCGGACGGCCTTGCCAAACGGCTTCGACTTCACGGTCAGGCCGGCGAGGACGGAGAGCGTCAGGAGCACGTAGGCGGTCAGACCCGCCGCGCGCGCCAGGATCCAGAACGTCGGATCCCTCACGACAATCCCCCCGCGACGACGGTGCGCTCGTCCTCCGTGACGAGGACGCACGGGACTCCCGCGGCCTCCGCCTCGACGACGGCGTCGTGCTCGCCCGCGAGGAAGAGGGCCTTCGCGAGGGTCTCTGCCTCGACCGCGGTTCGAGCGACGACGGTGGCTCGCAGGAGGTCGCCCACGGCCGGACGGCCGGTCGCCGGGTCGATCAGATGGTGTTGCTCGACGCCGTTGCGGCGCCAGCGGCGGCGGTCCCGCCCGGAGGTCGCCACGGCACCGTCGCCGAGCGCGAGCGTCATCGTCACGGCGGGGGTCTCGACGCCGATTCGCCAGCCGAGCGAGTCGGGCCGGCCGACGGCAGCGATGTCGCCGCCCGCGTCGACGAGCGCGGGGCCGGCCTCGGAGAGGATGGCAGCCGCGCGGTCGGCCGCGTAGCCCTTGCCGATCCCGCCCAGGTCGAGGCGGACACCGGGCTCGAGCTCGATGCGGCCGCGCGCTCGGTCGACGGTGACGCCCCCTCCGCAGCGGGCCGGGAGCGTGGCCGCTGTGCGGCCGTTCGGCGCGACCTCTTCGAAGGTGCGGTCGTAGCCGGCCTGCACGAGCGCGTCGTGCACCGTCGGATCGAAGCGCCCCGAGGTCCGCTCCCGCGCCTCCACCGCGAGCTCGACGACGGCGAGCAGGTCCTCGCCGGCGGCGAGCCGTCCCGCGGCGTTCAACCGCGAGAGCTCGGACTCGGGCCGGAAGCGCGAGAGGAGCGCTTCCAGCCGCTCGAACTCGCGCTCGGCGCCGTCGAAGACCTCCTTCGAGCCGCCTTCCGGCTCTCGGGCGAGAAACAGCTCGACCGTCGTGCCCATCGCGCGGAATTTCCGGCGCTGCATCACGACGTCCTCGTGACCGTGAGCGGGGGCAGGGTGACCACCTGGACCGACGGCGCCGAGGAGGTCGCGAGCGAGGCGGCGGCCTGCTGCTGGCGGCGCTGCGCGGTTGCGATCTGGCGCTGCCGGGCAGCGAGCGCCACGCGATAGTGGTGCCATCGTCCGGCGACGACGCGGCGAACGACGACCGCCTCCTGGCGCAGCCGCTGCTCGCGGGCGTGAATCGCGGCCACGCGCGGGTCCGCGGTCGCGCTCCGGCTTCCGCTCGACCAGGGGTGCGATGCGATTGCCGCCCAGGTCAGGAAGAGGACAAGCAGCGACGCCGCGAGGGCGTACAGCCGTACGACGTGGTTAGTCATCGCGTCCCTCGCTCTCGTGCTCCGCTGCTCCGTCGTCACCATGGCTGCGGTGCGTGGTCACGACGATGGGAGCAGGACGAACGTACTGGATCCGCGGTGGAGCAGCTACGGCCGGGCCGTTTCCGGTGGAGGCGTACGACGGGACGCGCGGCAATTTCGGCGGGCGACGGCTCAGCGCCTTGTGGAGCGAAGCCTGGACTCGGTCGAGCGCCCGGCTCCGCTGCGCGAGCGAGCCGGAGGACACGTTCGCGGTCGTCGCCGAAGGCTGCGCGGCCCGGGTCGTGTGGACGGCCGCGAGCGTTCCGACCGCGACGGCGAGGCCGAGCAGCAGGGAAATGAGGAGAACGTGTTTGCGGGCCATGATTCCTCCATTGATTCGATCTGGGAACCACGGTAGGCGCAGGCCGGGAAAGGCCCGGCCAACGCTTGGTAAAGGTTGGAAAGGTCGCCGTTAAGGTTCGAAGTAGGGCGGGCTGCGGCGGTATCTCCGGCCGTTCCTATACTCGTCACGCCCTGAGAGCACGGCGATCAGCGACCCTGCCGGCGGCTTTCGCCGGGCTGGACCGGCCAGACACGTGGCCTCCGCCGCGTCTCCGGCCGCGCTCAGAGGCCTTGGAGCGACCGCTGAGCTCGCTCGCAGGGGTGGGGCCGGCGTTGACCGAAAAGCTCGCCAAGCTCGGCCTGCGCACGATCCGCGACCTGCTCGAGCACCGGCCGCACCGCTACGAGCAGGCGGTGCCGGAGCGGCCGATCGCCGACCTGCTGGCGGGGGAGGAGGCGGCTATCGCCGGCGAGGTCGTCCGCGTCTCGGTGCGGCGGCCCTCGCGCCGACTGGCGATCGTCCAGGCCCGGGTCGCCGACGGCAGCGACGAGATCACCGCGGTCTGGTTCAACCAGGCCTGGCTGGTCGAGAAGCTGCGGCCGGGCACGCGGGTGCGGCTGCGCGGGCAGCTGAAGCGAAACGAGTTCGCCGTCCGCTCCTACGACCTGAACGGCGTCTCCGCGACAGCGGACTTCGCGCCCGTCTACCCCGCCAGCGAGGAGGTTCCGCCCAAGCGGCTGCGAGCCCTCGTGGAGCGGGCCCTCCCGCATGTGCGCGACTTCCCCGACGCGCTGCCGGCGCCGCTGAAGGTGAGCGAGCGGCTGCCGCTGCACGCCGACGCGCTCGTCGCCTTACACCAGCCGCGCTCGGAGGACGAGGCCGAGCGGGGCCGGCGGCGGCTCGCCTTCGACGAGCTGCTCGTGCTTCAGGTCGGGCTTGCCCGCGCCCGCTCCGGGCGCGAGGCCGCGGTCGCGACCGGGCTGGGCGAGCCGGGCGACCTGACGGCGCGCTATCGAGCGCTGCTGCCGTTCGCGCTGACGAAGGATCAGGAGCAGGCGATCGCGGAGATCGACGCCGACCTGGCTCGCACCGCTCCGATGCAGCGGCTCCTCCAGGGCGACGTCGGCTCCGGCAAGACCGTCGTGGCGCTGTACGCGCTCCTGCGCGCGGTCGAGGCGGGGCGGCGAGGTGCGCTCATGGCGCCTACGGAAACCCTTGCTGAGCAGCACTTTCTGACGATCGAGCCGCTGTGCGAGCAACTCGGCGTACGGGTCGCGCTGCTCACCGGATCGGTCAAGTCGGACGTCGAGGAGGCCCGGATCGTGGTCGGCACCCACGCGCTGATCCAGGAAGGGGTCGAGCTCGAGGAGCTCGCCCTCGCCGTCGTCGACGAACAGCATCGATTCGGCGTCGAACAGCGCCGGGCCCTGACCGAGGGCCGCGCGCCGCACGTCCTGCACATGACGGCGACGCCGATCCCGCGCACGCTGGCGCTGACCGTCTACGGCGACCTGCACGTGACCGAGATCGCAAAGCCGCCCGCGAGCCGCAAGCCGATCGTCACCTCCTGGGTGACCGCCGAGCGGAGCTCGGAGGCGTACACGCGGCTGCGCAAGCACCTCGACGCGGGGCGCCAGGCCTACGTGGTCTGCCCGTTGATCGAGGAGTCCGAGACCTCCCAGGCACGCGCGGCAGAGGGTGAGGCCGAGCGGCTGCGCCGCGTGGAGCTGAAGGGCTACCGGGTCGGGCTGTTGCACGGCCGGCTGCGCCCGGCGGAGCGGCGTGAGCTGATGGGACGCTTCAAGGCGGGCGAGCTCGACGTTCTGGTCGCGACGACCGTGATCGAGGTCGGCGTCGACGTCCCGAACGCGACCATAATGATCGTGCAGGAGGCCGATCGCTTCGGGCTGGCCCAACTGCACCAGCTCCGAGGCCGTGTAGGGAGGGGCGGCGAGCAGTCCTACTGCCTGCTCATCTCGCGGCAGCGCGAGGAGCTGACCGACAATGCCCAGGAGCGTCTGCAGGCGCTCGTCGACTCGGGGGACGGGTTCGAGCTCGCGGAGAAGGATCTCGAGCTGCGTGGCGAGGGCCAGCTGATGGGAACGCGGCAGGCCGGGCTGTCGGAGTTCCGCTTCACGAGGCTGCGGGCAGACCGGCCGCTCCTAGAGCGGGCCAGGGCAGCCGCCGAGGGCCTCGTCGACTACGAGGGCCCGCTTGCCGACGAGGTTAAGCGAATGTTCGGCGAGCGCGACCTCGCCGCCTGACGGATGCGGATCATCGCGGGCTCGCACAGGGGCGCACGCATCTTCGCGCCGAAAGGCACCGACACCCGTCCGACCGGCGACCGTGTCCGAGAGGCAGCCTTCAACCTGCTCGGGCCGGGCGCGGTCGAGGGCGCGACCGTGCTCGACCTCTTCGCGGGCTCGGGCGCGATGGGCCTCGAGGCGCTTTCGCGCGGCGCCGAGCGCGCGACCTTCGTCGAGTCAGACCGCGACGCCTGTCGCACCATCAACCGCAACCTGGACAAGCTCGGTCTCGAGGGTGCAACCGTCCTCTGCCAGGACGCTCTCACTGCGCTCCGGGCCGACGCCCGCGCGGGTAGGCGCTACGATCTCGTGCTGGTTGACCCGCCCTACCGGAGGTTTTCTTCCCTGCAAAACGCCCTGATTCAGTACCTGCCCGAGATCCTGGGGCGAGGTGGACTGCTCCTCGTCGAGACCGCAGCGGATGAGGAACCCGAGCTGCCGCTGGCCAAGCGAACAAGCCGCCGCTACGGCTCGGCGCGCCTCACGCTCTTCGAGCACGAGCTCTCGTGATCACCGCGATCTACCCCGGCACGTACGACCCGGTCACGAACGGCCACGTCGACGTGATCGAGCGCGCGGCCGAGATCTTCGACCGGGTGGTCGTCGGTGTCGTCGGCAACCCCCAGCACAAGGAGCCGATGTTCACCCTCGACGAGCGCGTCGCGTTCTTGCGCGAGACCCTGGCCTCGATCGACAACGTCGAGGTGGACGTGTTCTCGGAGCTCGTGGTCGATTTCGCGCACAAGTGGGACGCAAAGGTGATCGTCAAAGGTCTTCGTGTGATCTCGGACTTCGAGTGGGAGTTCCAGATGAACCAGCTCAACCGGACGCTCGCGCCCGACGTCGAAACCGTGTACGTGATGGCGAGCCCCCAGGTGAGCTTCGTCTCCTCGAGCGGAGTGAAGGAGATCGCCTCGTTCGGCGGAAAGGTGGACGAGCTCGTGCCGGAGGCCGTCGCACGCCGCTTCAAGGAGCTCTTCCCCGACGGGCGGCCCGGAACGCCGGAGAATCCGCAGGAATGACCGACACCGACAAACTCGAGACGCTGCTGGGCGCCGGGGGCGAGGTGCGCCTCTCCCACCGCGAGGCGCAGGACGTGCTCCAGAAGCTACGCGCCCGCGGGGCGGCGAGCGATTCGGCGAACCGGCTCGAGGCCCAGCTGGCGCACTCCGACGAGGTCGTGCTCGAGCCGACCGAGGCACAGTCGCTTCTCGAGGAGCTCCACGCCAGCGGCCGGCGCTGGGTCTTCGGCACCGACGCGCCCCGAGAGCGCGCCGCTCCGCGGACGCGTGAGCCCGAGCGGCGGCCCGAGCCGGAACCCGAGCGTCCCGGCCCGTTTCGCAGGCTCTGGCGGCGCTAGCAGCCGATACGCGCCTGTAAACTTCGGAAACCCATGGACGTACTGGTTCTGATCGACAAGCTCGACGACCTCGTGCACAACGCGAAGGCCGTTCCGCTTACCGACCAGGTGCGCATCGACCGCGAGGAGATCTACGACATCCTCGACCAGATGCGGGCGACGATCCCCGAGGAGATCAAGCAGGCGCGCTGGATCGTGAAGGAGCGCCAGGAGATGCTCGCCGAGGCCAAGCGCGAGTGCGACCGTATTCTCGGCGAGGCGCGTGAGCAGGCCGTGCGCGAGGCCTCCCAGACCGAGATCGTCAAGCTCGCCGAGCGCCAGGCCGGGGACATCGTCGACGACGCGCGGCGGCAGGCGCGAGAGACACGGCTCGAGATGGAGGACTGGGCCGACTCGATCCTCTCGACGCTCGAGGTCAACCTCGACAAGTTCCTGACCGCGGTCAAGCGGGGGCGCGAGCGGCTGCACGAGCGCTCTCAGGAGACGGTCGTGGCGGGGGTCACCGGCGTCGCGGTCGAGAGCTCGAACGACGACTACCCTCACTAGGTGGTCGTGGCGGTGCGGCTCGGATCGACCGGTCGGTTCAGACGGACGCACAGGCAGAGCCTGCGCGTCCTAAGGACGGCGTCGCAAGCGACGCCGCGGTAGGTCAGCGGTGGACACCTATCTGGCCGTCGCGAGCAAACGCGACTGGCGCAGCTATGCCGACCGGCCGGTCCCGCCGGAGGTCGAGCGGCGCATCCTCGACGCGGGGCGGGTCGCCGGGAGCGCGATGAACCGACAGCCCTGGGACTTCGTCGTGGTCGAGTCGCCCGAGGCGAGGGAGCGGGTCGCGCAGACGGTCTATGCGCAGGACAACGTGCGCAGCGCGGCGCTCGTGATCGCGATCGCCACCCCCGGCGGAGCGTCCACGCTCGACGTCGGCCGGGCGATGCAGAACATGTTCCTGGCCGCCTGGAACGACGGTGTCGTCTCGTGCCCGAACGGGATGCCGGAGCCGGACGCGGCCGCCCGGGCGCTCGGGCTGGAGGACGGTTTCCTGCCTGTGAGCATCCCGAGCTTCGGCTACCCGAAGCGCCCGCTCGAGCCCGAGTCGAAGAGCGCCGAGGAGTGGATCGGAGAGGCGAACCGCAAGCCTCTCGAGGAGCTCGTTCGGCGCATTTGAGCGTTGCTACCGTGGTCGCGATGACCACGCTGAACCTGCGCACGATCAAGCTTCGCTCGGGCGAGCAGTTCCGCGAGGAGCAGGAGATCCAGCTCGAGCCCCTCGAGCTCGGCGGCCAGCGCTACCTGCCCGTGCCGCAGGAGGTGCCGGCTGAGCTGACGATCACCCGCGCGTCGACCGGGACCGTCTTCGAGCTGGCCTTCCGGGTGCGCCTGCACGGGCCCTGCTACCGCTGCCTCGAGGACGCCATGCTCGAGGTTCCGATCTCCGCCCGCGAGTACCAGGCGACGAACCCGGAGTCCGACGAGATGCGCACGCCCTACCTGGAGAACGACCGGCTCGACCTCTCGGCGTGGGCCCGCGATGCGCTCGCGCTCGAGCTCCCCGACAAGATCCTCTGCAAGCCCGACTGCGCCGGCCTCTGCCCTGTCTGCGGCAAGGACCTGAACGTCGAGCCCCACGACCACGGAGAGCCGGAGCCGGACTCACGCTGGTCGGCGCTCGCCGAGCTGAAGAACAAGCTCTAGCTAATCGTCGCCACCGCCACCACCACCGCGGCCCGAGTGGTCGCTACCGCCGCCCCCTCCGCTGCGGCCCCCGTGGTCGTCGGTCGTCGTCGCGCGAGTCGTCGTTGCGCGAGTCGTCGTCGGCGTCGTCCGCGTCGTGCGAGTCGTCACCGTTGTCGTCTCGACCCGAGCCGGGGCCAGGCCCTGCGGCTTGAGCTGCAGGCGCGTCACCGGCACGGCGACCGAGTCTCGCGAGACGTAGTAGGCGGCGAACCCGATCCCCGCGGCGCAGAGGAGCCCGACGACGGCGAGGACGGCTACGACGAGGCTTCGACCCATGCTTCCTCCTTGAGCGTAGCCGCGGCCGGGAAACGCACCTCGGCGCGCGTTCCTCCCTCGAGCCGGTTCGCGAGCGCCGCTCGCCCGTTCCAGCGCCGGGCCAGCGTGTCCACGATCGCCAGGCCGAGCCCGGTGCCCGCGCGCTGGCTCCCCGCCGAGCCGCGGGCGAAGCGCTCGAAGAGCTGCGTCTCCTCACCTGCGGCCAGCCCCGGCCCCTCGTCGAGCACTGCGAGCCAGGTCTCGCCGCCCTCCCGGCCCCAGTCGATCTCGACTCGGGAGGGCGAGTAGCGGAGGGCATTCTCGATCAGGTTGTCGAGCAGGATCGCGAGGTCTTCCTCCGAGGCCGCGATAGTCGCCTCGCCGTTGCCGACGAGCTCGAGCGAGCGCCCGTCCTGCTCGGCCGTGACCGCCCAGCGCTCGTGGGCCCGCTCGGCCGCACGCGCGAGCGAGACCGGACGGCTGGGCCCGGGCTTGTCTCCTTCGCGCGCGAGCGTCAGCAGCGACGTCAGGAGCCGGGCGAGCCGCTCGACCTCTCGCTCGGCCGCCTCGATCTCCTGCTCCGCGTCTGCCTCGCGGCCGAGCTTCGCGCGGGTCGACTCGAGCCGAAGGCGCAGCCCGGTCAAGGGCGTGCGCAGCTGATGCGAGGCGTTGGCCACGAACTCGCGCTGGGCGGCGAGGACGGTTGCGAGACGATCGGTCATGTCGTTGAAGGCCGCGGCCACCTCCCGCTGTTCGCTCGGGCCGGTCACCTCGGCCCTCGCCTCGAGGTCGCCCGCTTCCACCCGCCGAGCCGTCAAGGCGAGGCTTCGCAGCGGCTTCGAGAGCGAGCTGGCGAGCAGCCACGCCACCACGAGCCCCACGAGCAAGGCGAACGCCCCGATCGCGGCGAGCGCGAGCACACCTCGCCGGATCCGCGAATGCACGGCGTCGATGCTCTGCGTCACGCGCACGGCTCCCACCACTCGGCCGTTGTTGGTGACGGGAACCGCCGTGTAGAGCAGGTCCTGGCCGAGAGTGTCGCTGTGCCGCTCGCCCTGGGCCCGACCGGCGTTCAGGGCCGTGCGGATTTCGGGCCGGGAGGCGTATGGCAGGGGGCCTGGGATGCCGGCAGCCGTGGAGTCGGCGAGCAGGCGGCCTCGCCCGTCGACGATGATCACGCGTCCGCCGAGGTCACGGCCGGACTGGCGGGAGAGCCGCTCCAGCGCGGTAGCCCGGTCCATCTGTCCTGAAGCGTTGGCGGCGACGATCACCGCTTGCGCTGCGGCCTCGTTCTTCACCTCCGCATCGATCCGGCGCGCGAGGTTGAGGGCCAGCGGCAGCTCCAGCGCGACGAGGATCAGCAGCAGGACGTAGGCGAACGCCCCCAGGAGCCGGAGGCGGAGGCTCATCCCGCCTCGTCGGGCGACGAGAAGCGGAAGCCGACTCCACGCACGGTATGCAGGTAGCGCGGCTCGGCGGGGTCGTCGCCGAGCTTGCGGCGGATACCGCTCACGTGCACGTCAAGCGTCTTCGTCGAGCCGAACCAGTTCGGGTCCCAGACCTCGTCGATCAGTCGCTCCCGAGTGACCACCGAGCCGGCATTGCGCATCAGCAGCTGCAGCAGCTCGAACTCCTTCCTGCTCAGCTCGAGCGCCTTGCCGTCGAGTGTGGCCTCGTGCCGGGCCGGGTCGAGCCGCAGCTCGCCGACCTCCAGCGGCCTCTCGTCGGCCTGCTCCGGCGCCTCGGTGCGGCGCAACACGGCTCGGATGCGCGCGACCACCTCGCGGGCGCTGAAGGGCTTGACCACGTAGTCGTCGGCGCCGAGCTCCAGGCCGACGACGCGGTCGGCCTCCTCGCCACGGGCCGTGAGCATGATGATCGGCACCTGCGATCGCTTGCGCAGCTCACGGCAGACGTCGAACCCCGAGCCGTCGGGAAGCATCAGGTCGAGCAGAACGAGGTCAGGGTCGCGTCTGGCGAGCTCGAGCGCCTCGGCGACGGTGCCGGCGACTTGCGTCTCGAAGCCCTCGCGCCGAAGCGCCTCGGCGAGCGGCTCGGTGATCGAGGTCTCGTCCTCGACCAGGAGGATGGTGCGCTTCGGCCGGCTCATTGCCGGGAATTGTTCCTGACCGCTAGTCGTCGTGGCCGTCTTCGTGACCGGAGCCGTCCTCGTCTCCGCTACCGGGGCCGGAGCTGTCGTCCCGGCCGCCGGGCCCGCGGTTGCGGTCGCCACGGTGGTCGTCGGCTGCAGGCGCGCCCGTGCAGCGCGCGTCGTTCGCGTGCTCGGGCTCGTCGCACGGGCCGCGCAGGTCCTCGCCGGGCTCGTTCATGCGCCCGCGCTCGGTCACCTGCCCGCGATCGTCGTGTCGCACCGTGAACGTGGCCGGAGACGGCGTGGTTCCGACCGTCGGGCTGTTCGTGGAGTCCAGGCTCGTCATCGTGCCCGCGAACGCGACGCCCGCCATAAGCAGGACTCCTCCGATGATGGCTGCCAGCTTGAACATGTCGTCGCTCCCTCTTCGGTTGGTCTCCGAAGGCTCGCTGCAGCCGAGTTCGGCGCGGGCAACCGAAAGCGAGCAGAGTGCAAAGGCTCGGTAAAGCCTTGGCAAAGGCGGGGATCGGGCGCTGGCTATACTCCGCCGCCGATGGCCGTCCCCAAGAAAAAGACCTCCAAGTCGCGCCGGGACAAGCGGCGCGCCACGCATCGGCTCGAGGCGCCGCGGGTGAACACCTGCCCGCAATGCGGACGGCCCAAGCAGCCGCACCGGATGTGCCCGAACTGCAAGACCTACGGCGGCCGCGAGATCGAGCCGCTGCGCACGCCGACTCCTTAGAGACGTTTGCCGATGACCTTCACAGACCCGACCGGTCATTTCAGACGGACACGCTGGCAGGGCCAGCGCGTCCTGAAGACGGCAAGGCAAGCGACGCCTTAGGACATGACGAGGGTCGCCGTCGACGCGATGGGCGGCGACAGAGCGCCCGAAGAGGTCGTCGCAGGCGCGCTCGAGGCGGCGGGCGACGGCATCGAGCCGATCCTCTTCGGCCCGGTCGGCCTCGAGACCGGCGGGCTCGAGCTCGTCGCGACGACGCACGTGATCGGCATGGACGAGAAGCCGGCCGAGGCCGTTCGCGGCAAGCCGGACAGCTCGCTCGTCGCGGCCTGCCACGCGGTGGGCGACGGCAACGCCGACGCGGTGGTCTCGGCGGGGAACACCGGCGCGATGCTGGCGGCCTGCTTCCTCGAGCTGCGCCGCCTGCCTGGCGTGGCGCGCCCTGCGATTGCGGTCGTGATCCCGGCCCAGCGCGGCCCGTCGGTGCTGATCGACGCAGGCGCGAACGCCGACGCGCGGCCGGAGCACCTACTCCAGTTCGCGCACATGGGCTGCGTGTTCGCCGAGGACGTCCTCGAGGTGAGCGACCCGCAAGTCCGCCTGCTCTCGATCGGCGAGGAGCCGGAAAAGGGCAACCAGCTGACGCTCGAGGCGCACGCCCTCTTGGCCGGCGACGACGGCCTCCGCTTCGCCGGGAACACCGAGAGCCGCGATCTCCTGCTCGGCACCGCCGACGTCGTCGTCTGCGACGGCTTCACCGGCAACGTCGTTCTCAAGCTGACGGAAGGAACCATCAAGACCGTGCTCGAGGAACTGCGCGAAGAGATCGTCGCGAGCCGGCGCGGGCGCATCGGGGGCCTGCTCGTCCGGCCGGCCGCGCGCGGGCTGCGGCAACGGCTCGACCCCGAGACCTACGGCGGCGCCTACCTGCTGGGTCTCCGCGGGCTCGCGGTGATCGCCCACGGCAACTCGTCGCGCCGCGCGATCGCGAATGCGATTCGGCTCGCCGCCAGGGGCGTAGAGCACGATGTCGTCGGCAAGCTCGCGCAGCGTCTTCCGGAAAGAGTGTTAGCATCCGCGCGCTCTGAAGCCCCCGGCAAGTGAGGTGAAATGGCAGCGTCACGAGAGGAAGTGTTCGAGCGGGTCAAGGAAGTCCTGACGGAACAGCTCGGAGTCGACGAGAACGAGGTCACGGAGGATGCCTCGTTCCAGGAGGACCTCGACGCAGATTCACTCGATCTCGTGGAGCTGATCATGGAGCTGGAGGACCAGTTCGGGATCAAGATCTCGGACGACGACGCGCAAAAGATCCAGACCGTCGGGCAGGCCGTCGACTACGTCTCCACGCACCAGTAGCCGCGCACCGGGCGGTCGGCCCGAGGAGCTGATGACGCTCATCGACCGGCTGCCGGAGGAGTTGCTGGAGAACGTCTTCACGCACAGTTCCTGGGCGCCCGATCGCGCGTCCTCGTACGAACGACTCGAGTTCCTCGGCGACAGCGTCCTGGAACTCGCGATTGCGCGTGCGCTGTACGAGCGCTACCCCGACTCCTCGGAGGGCGGGATGGCCAAGATCCGTTCGCACGTGGTCTCCCGCGCAAGCTGCGCGATCGTCGCGCGGGAAATCGGGCTTGGGAAGCGGCTGGCCGAGAAGGGCGCCGAGCTCGCGCCGTCGGAAGAGCTCGAGCGGCTGGCGCGCAACCGGAACGTCCTGGCGGCGCTGCTCGAGGCGTCACTCGCGGCGCTGTACCTCCAGCATGGGTTCGAGCCGATTCGCGAGGCCGTGGTGGCGGCGTTCGACGGCCGCATCACCTACGCGCTGACGACGCACGTCGACCACAAGACGGAGCTGCAGGAGGAGCTGGCCCGCCAGGGGCGTCAGGTCGCCTACAACGTGCTCGACGTCCAGGGGCCGCCGCACGACCGCACCTTCACCTGCGCCGCGATGATCGACGGCGAGGAGACCGGCGTCGGCACGGGGCGCTCGAAGAAGGACGCCGAGCAGGCTGCGGCGGGCGAGGCGCTCGCCCGCCTTCGGCAAGCCGCTTGAACGCGGCTGCCCGAGGCGATTGAGTGCACCAGTTCCCAGTCAGAGGAGGCTCGATGGACATGTACGTGATCCTCCGCCGCAGCGGCTGGAGCTCGCCCGAGGAGCTCCAGGAGGCGGCGGCCCGCTCCAGTCAGGTCGGCGACGAGGAGATGTCGGACGACATCCGCTGGATCCGCAGCTACGTCCTCGAGGAGGACGGCGGCTCGGTGGGCACGGTCTGCATCTACCAGGCCACCAGCCCGGAGAAGGTTCGAGAACACGCGTCTCGGGCAGGTCTCCCTGCAGACGAGGTCATCAAGGTCGTGGACACGGTGCTGGTCAGGCCGGATCCCGAGCCCGCGGCCGCCTGAGAGGAGAACTCATGGCGAAAGCGATCAACTGCGCGTGCGGCGAGACGATTCGCGGCGAGACCGAGGACGAGGTGCTCGACAACGCCGAGGAGCACGTCCGGGAAAAGCACGCCGACATGGCCAACCAGTTCCCGCGCGAGACGCTGGCCGGGATGGTCGTCGACGAGTAGTGACTGTCGGGCGGGCGGCGCTATCCGCGTCGCTCGCTAGCCTCCCGCCCGCGTGCACCTGCGAGAGATCAAGCTGCGCGGCTTCAAGTCCTTCCCGGAGGCGGTCGAGGTTCGGCTCGAGCCCGGGGTGGCTGTCGTGGTCGGGCCGAACGGCTCCGGCAAGTCGAACGTCGCCGACGCCCTGCTCTGGGCCTCCGGGAGCCTGAGCCCGAACGAGCTGCGGGCCGAGAAGCCCGACGACGTGCTCTTCGCGGGCTCGCCCGGCCATTCGCCCGCCGATTACTGCGAGGTCGAGCTTCTCTTCGACAACGAGGACGGAGCGCTGCCCGAGCTCGACTTCAGCGAGATCTCGATCGCCCGCCGGCTACACCGCGGCGGCGAGGGCCAGTACCTGATCAACCGCGCGGCCGTGCGGAGGACCGATTTGGTCGAGCTGCTCGCCGACGTGGGTCTCGGCGGCAGCCACGGCTCCGTGATCAGCCAGGGGAAGGTGGAGGAGATCCTCGGGAGCAAGCCGGAGGAGCGCAGGGCGCTGATCGAGGACGCGGCCGGCCTCGGCAAGTTCAAGCGCCGCCGCCACCGCGCGGAGCTGAAGCTCGCGCGGGTGCAGGTCCAGGTCGAGCGCGCACGCGATCTCGAGGCCGAGGTGAAGGCACGGCTGCGCCCGCTCGCGCTGCAGGCGACCGCGGCCGAGCGCGCCGAGAAGCTGCGCTGGGAGATCGCCGGCCTGCGCGCCCGCATGGCCGAGCTCGACCTGGCGGAGATCGACGAGCGGTTCGGCGAAGTCGAAGAGCGGAGGGCTGCCGCGGCGCTCGAGCGCAAGCGCACCGACGAGCGGCTCGAAGCGCTGCTGGCCGAGCGCAACCGCGTCGAGGAGGAGCTGGCGGCCGCCGCCGGGCGCGGCGAGGGCGCGACCTCCGCGCTCTACCGCCTGCGCAGCGGTGCCGAGCGGCTCGAGCTGCGGCGCGAGGCCGCGCTCGAGCTCGCCGAGCGGCTGCGGGCGGAGCCGCTGCTGCCGCGGTCGCAAACCAACCCGGAGCGCGAGGCCTTGCACGACCAGGCGCGGCTCACCCGCGAGCGGCTTTCGGCCCTCGAGCATTCACTCGCCGAGCGCGAGGGCCTGCCCCCGGCGGCGCGGGCGCTTGCGGAGGAGGGAGAGAAGTTGGCACTCTCGCTGCTCGAGGTCGAGGCCGGCTACGAGCGTGCTGTCGCTGCTGCGCTGGCGGGGCGCGCGGCAGCGGTGATCGCACCCGACGCGGAGGCCGCTCTCGGGCTCGTCGATCGGGCACGCGACGCGGGCCTCGGAGACCTGGGCCTGCTCGTGCCGCCGCGCGGCGAGGGCACGCGTGTGCCGCGGCCCCCGCTCGAGGGCGCGCGATCGCTCGCCGACCACGTGCGGCCACGGCCCGGCGGGGAGCGGGTCGCCGCGCTGCTCGTCGACGTCTGGCTTGCGGAGCCGACCGACTTGGCCCGCGCGCAGGGCGGCGTGCTCGTCACGCGAGAGGGTCATTGCTACGACGCCGACCGCGGCGAGCTCTGGTTCTCCGGCGAGACGGCGGAAGCGGTCCTGCTCCAGCTCGATGCCCGCCGCCGTGCCCTCGCGCAGGAGGTCGAGGACCTCGAGCGCCGGGCCGAGGAGCTTCCGGCGGAGGCGCCGCCGGTGCCGCTCGAGCCGCTGGCGGTTCTCGCCGGGCGGCTGGCGGCCACGTTGGCGGGCGCCGCACTGGCTGTAGAGCGCTTCGAGGCTCCCTTCCGCGCTCGCGTGGATGCCGGGGCCACGAAGGCCGGCGAGCTGGCCGCGGAGCTGCGCCGGCTCGGGGGCGAGGAGGCCGAGGTCAGGCGCATCACCGCCGAGGCAGGTGAGCGCTCGGGCGCGATCGACGTCGAGCGCGCGCGCCTCGAGGCCGAAGCGGGCGAGGCGCGGCGCCGTCTCGAGGCGGCCGGAGCGGAGCCAGGCGAAGGAGACGACCGAGATGAGCTGTCGGCCCGGATCGAGCGGCTCGAGCGCCGTCGCGAGACGCTCGGGCAGGTCAACCCGCTCGCCAAGGAGGAGTACGAGCACGAGAAGGAGCGGCTGACGGAGTTGGCCGACCAGCGCGACGACCTGGAGGCGAGCCTGAAGGAGCTGGAGGAGCTCCGCGCCGAGCTCGCGGAGACGGTCGAGCGCCGCTTCGACGAGACCTTCGCGGCGGTGAGCGCCCACTTCGAGGAGGTCGCCTCGACGCTCTTCCCCGGCGGCCACGGGCGCCTGAGGCTGACCGAGCCCGACGAGGAGGCCCCGGAGAGCGAGCCCGGGGTCGAGATCGAGCTGCGCCCCGTCGGCAAGCGGGTCACGCGACTCTCGCTCCTCTCGGGCGGCGAGAAGGCCCTCGGTGCGATCTCGTTCCTGTTCGCCCTCTTCCTTGCGCGGCCGTGCCCGTTCTACCTCCTAGACGAGGTCGAAGCCGCGCTCGACGACGCCAACATCGGCCGCTTCGTCGAGCTGCTGCGCCGCTACTCGGCGCGCGCCCAGTTCATCGTCGTCACCCACCAGAAGAGGACGATGGAGGCCGCGGATATCCTCTACGGCGTGACCATGGGCGGCGACGGTGTCTCACAGATCGTGTCGCGCCGCCTGCCGCGCGAAGCCGCTCACGCCGCTGCGTGACCCGTAGCTGGGCGGAGCTGCTCGGCGACGAGGCCGCCGCGCCGGAGCCTTCCGACGAGGGCCAGGGCTTCTTCTCGCGCCTCCGCGACTCGCTGGGGAAGAGCCGCCGCGCGCTGACCGAGGAAATCGCGGTCGCTGCCTTCGATCCAGGCGACTCGGCCTCCTGGGAGCGCCTCGAGGAGGCGCTGATCGCCGCCGACGTCGGCGTGCCCGCGACGGCGGAGCTCGTCCAGCGGCTGGAGGCTCGCGGCGAGACCACGGAGCTGGCCACGGCGTTACAGGAGGAGATCGCGAGGCTGCTCGGCGAGCCCGCGCGGCTGGAGGTAGGCGCACGCCCGGCGGTGATCCTCGTCGTCGGGGTCAACGGGACCGGTAAGACGACCACGATCGGGAAGCTCGCGGCGAAGCTCGACGAGCACGGTCGCTCGGTGCTCGTCGCGGCCGCCGACACCTTCCGCGCCGCGGCGGAGGAGCAGCTCGAGATCTGGGCGCAGCGGGCGAACGCGGACTTCGTAGGCTCCGAGCGCGGCGGCGACCCGGCAGCGGTCGCATTCGACGCGATCGCTGCGGCCGAGTCGCGGGGGCGAGACGTGGTCGTCGTGGACACCGCCGGCCGGCTGCACACGCAGGCCAACCTGATGGAGGAGCTGACGAAGGTGCGCAGGGTGATCGGCCAGCGCCTCGAAGGCGCTCCGCACGAGACGCTGCTCGTGATCGACGCGACCACCGGGCAGAACGGCCTCCAGCAGGCGCGCCTGTTCAGCCAGGCCGTGGAGGTGACCGGGATCGCGCTCACGAAGCTCGACGGCTCGGCGAAGGGCGGGATCGCAATCGCGATCGCCCACGAGCTCGGCCTGCCGGTGAAGCTGATCGGGATCGGCGAGAGCCTGGACGACCTCAGGCCCTTCGATCCCGACGACTTCGCCGCTGCACTTGTCGGCGCGCCCTAGCGTCATGGAAGCTCAGGCGAGCATGCGCTCGAGCGCCCGCCGGCCGCCTTTCAGGATCGGCTCGCCGTGTGAGACCAGCACTCGTTCGACCGGCAGATCCAAGAGCGGCAACAGCGACTTCCGCAGCTCCGCCTGACCTGTCGAGTCGGGCAGCCAGGAGTCGGGGCAGAGGCGCAGGCCGCCGCCCTCCGCGCCGAGGATGACGTCGCCCGGCACGATCGCGTGGCAGCCCGGGAGCCAGTAGACGACCTCGGTGCTACGGGCGGTCGCGAGAGCCTCCACGCCTCCCGGGAGCGCATCGCCCGGCCCGAAGAGGTCGGTGGCGACTCCCGTCCGCCGCTCGATCGGCGCCCGAGCCCGGCGCGGGGCCCAGAGCCGTCCGCCGTAACGCTGCACGACCTCGGCGGCGCTCCGCGCGTGCCAGAAGATCGTGATCAGGACGTGGACCGCGCCGCCCGTACGGGCGACGTCCCGGTCGAGCGCGCGCCAGAACTCGTCGGCGTCCGCGGCGGGAACGAGCGGGTCGATCAGCACCACCGAGTCGGGGGTCTCCCAGTAGACGCTGCCGACCTCCTGCTTCCACTCCTCGTGCCAGGCCGTCCAACGCCAGAGCCCGGAGCCGATCTCGCGGACTTCCACGGCGCAAAGCCTAGAGCGCTAGCGCTCGACTGCGAACGCGATGTCGACGGTGGTGCGGTACTGGGAGATGTGGTCGTCCTCGACTATGGCGCTCATCGAGACCACGTGTGCGCCGCTGATCCCGCGCACCGTCTTCGACGCCTCCTGAACCGCAGCGTCTGCAGCCTTGGCGAAGCTCTCCGGTGAGCTGCCGATGATCGTGATCACCTTGGCGATGTCTGCCATGTCGCTCCTTTCGGTTATCTGGCGATTCCGAGAATCCCGAGCACGCCGCGCTGGCCCTCCGTCGCGTCCTCGCGTAGTGGCTCGTCCAGCTCGACGCCCACCAGGAAGATGATCGCCGATGTGTAGACGTAGCCGCTCAGGACGAGGAAGACGGTGAGGTTCCCGGCGGCCGTCTTGACCTGCGGCTCGATCCCAGGCGCCAGCATCTTCTCCCAGACCCGCTCCTGACCCAGCGCGCCGAGGAGGGTGAGCCCGAGCAGCGTCAGCGGCACGAGCGCCTTCAGTACCGAGAAGGCCGCCGCGCTCGCGTGATCGAGGAGCGCGTGCTTCGCGAACAGGTCGATCCAGAGCTTCACGAACTTGCGCAGACGGGCGGCCACGGTGCTCGCCTACCCCGGTACCGGGGGGCTGGAAACCGCGGCGCTACACTGGCTGGCCGTGTTCGACACGCTTTCAGACCGGCTACAGGGCGCGCTCGGCGACCTCCGCAAGCGAGGGAAGCTGGACGAGGAGGCGATCTCACGCGCGATGCGCGAGGTCCGGCTCGCACTGCTCGAGGCCGATGTCAACTTCGAGGTGGTGAAGGAGTTCGTCGCCCGTGTGCGCGAGCGGGCGCTCGGCGCCGACGTTGCCAAGAGCCTCACGCCCGGGCAGCAGGTGGTGAAGATCGTCCACGAGGAGCTGACCGCCCTGATGGGCATAGGCGACTCGAAGCTCGCCTTCGCAGGCCGCCCGCCGACGGTGATCCTGCTTGCGGGGCTCCAGGGCTCCGGGAAGACGACCGCCGCTGCGAAGCTCGCGCTGCTGCTGCGGAAGGAAGGCCGCAAGCCGGCTCTCGTGGCGGCCGATCTCCAGCGGCCCGCCGCGATCGATCAGCTCGAGCAGCTCGGGCGCGAGCTCCAGGTGCCGGTGTTCAGCGAGGAGCGGGCCGACCCGGTCGCCGCCGCCGAGCAGGGGCTCGAGCGGGCACGCGCAGAGGGCCTCGATACCGTCGTCCTCGACACCGCGGGACGCCTCCACGTCGACGAGGAGCTGATGGACGAGCTCGCGGCCGTCCGCGACGCGACCCGTCCGACGAACGTCCTGCTGGTGCTGGACTCGATGACCGGCCAGGACGCTGTCCGCGTCGCCGAGGCCTTCGCCGGCCGCGTCGCGTTCGACGGCGTCGTCCTGACCAAGCTCGACGGCGATGCCCGCGGCGGTGCGGCGCTCTCCGTCAAGGCTGTGACCGGCAAGCCGATCAAGCTCGTCTCGGTCGGCGAGCGGCTCGACCAGCTCGAGTACTTCCATCCGGACCGCATGGCCTCGCGGATCCTCGGCATGGGCGACGTGCTCAGCCTGATCGAGAAGGCGGAGGCCGCAGTCGAGGACGACGAGCGCGAAGAGATGGAAAAGCGCATGATGCAGGGCGAGTTCACCTTCGACGACTTCCTTCGCAGCTACAAGATGCTGCGCCGCATGGGTCCGTTCCAGGGCGTGATCAAGATGATCCCTGGCCTGGGCAAGCAGCTCGAGGGGCTCGACGACGTGGACGACCGGCAGCTGGCACGCGTCGAGGCGATCGTCCTCTCGATGACGCCCCACGAGCGCCGCATTCCGCACGTGATCGACGGCTCCCGGCGCAAGAGGATCGCGGCCGGCAGCGGCGCGACCGTGCAGCAGGTGAACCAGCTGCTCGAGGCCCGCAAGCAGATGGCGAAGATGATGAAGCAGATCGGCAAAGGCAAGATGCCGGCGCTGCCGGGGCAGCCGCAGGTGCAGAATGGGCCTGCTCGCACGTCCAAGAGCAAGCGCAAGAAGAAGAAGAAGAAATCCAGATCACGGAGGTAATCGTTTGGCCGTCAAGCTCAGGCTGACCCGCGTCGGGTCGAAGAAGAACCCCGTCTACCGCATCGTCGCGGCCGATTCGCGCTCCCCGCGCGACGGCAAGTTCATCGAGATCGTCGGTCGCTACAACCCGCAGACCGACCCGTCGACGATCGAGTTCGACGAGGCGAAGGTGAAGGACTGGCTCTCGAAGGGAGCGCAGCCGAGCTCCACGGTGCAGCGCCTCTTGAAGGCCAAGAACTTCGATGGCTGAGATCGTGGAGTACCTAGCGCGGCGGCTCGTGGACGAGCCGGACGCGGTCCGGGTCGAGGAGATCGACCGTGAAGGCGCGACGGTGCTCCAGCTGTATGTGGCCCGGGACGACGTCGGCAAGGTGATCGGCCGGCAGGGCAGGATCGCACGGGCGCTGCGCACGGTCGTCCGCGCCTCGGCGGCGCGCGAGGACCGGCGCGTGCTGCTCGAGATCATGGAGTAGCCGGCGCCTTGCGCGTCGCGGCGCTCTACGACGTCCACGGCAACCTCCCGGCCCTGGAGGCCGTGCTCGTCGATCTCGAGCGGGAGGGCGTCGACGCGATCGTCTTCGGCGGCGACCTGACCTGGGGCCCGCTGCCGGCTGAGACGTTGTCGCTCGCGCGCTCGATCGAGCGCGCGCGTTTCGTCCGCGGAAACTGCGACCGCGACCCCGACGAGTGGGAGCGGTCGTGCCTCGCCGAAGAGGAGGTCGCTTTCTTGCAGACGCTGCCGGTGACGCTCGAGCTGGACGGCGTCCTCTACTGCCACGCGACCCCGCGGAGTGACGAGGAGGTCGTCACCCCGGCAACCTCCGATGAGCGACTCGCGGCGATCCTCGCGGGCGTGGAGCAGCAAACGGTGGTGGCCGGTCACACGCACATGCAGCAAGACCGGCGCCTCCCTGATGTGCGTTTCGTGAACGCGGGAAGCGTCGGCCTACCGTACGAGGGCGAGGTTGCCGCCTTCTGGGCGCTCCTGGCCGACGGCGACGTCGAGCTGCGCATGACGCCCGTCGATCGCGGGCGCATCGAGCGAATGCTGCGCGAGAGTCGCTGGCCGCCTGCCCCCGAGATCCTGCGTGAGAACGTCCTGCAGGTCGTCTCGAGAGAGCAGGCGATCGCCGAGCTCGAGGGCTCGGCGCACGCGACGCTCGTCACTCCGCCCGAATGAGCGACGAGCTCGTTCGGGTCGGGCGGGTCGGAAAGCCGCACGGCCTCGACGGCTCGTTCTTCGTCGAGCACGGGAGCGAGGACGAGGCGCGCTTCGCCCTCGGGGCGACGCTGCACGTGAACGGCGAGCCGGCGAAGGTCGTCGGCTCCAAGCGCTCACGCGGCCGACCGGTGATCAGGCTCGACCGCGAGCCACCGCGCGGCGCCGAACTCGCGGTTCTGCGGGCCGACCTGCCCCCGCCGGGTGAGGGCGAGTACTACGAGTTCCAGCTCGTCGGTCTCGAGGCGGAGGAGGAGGGGGGACGCGCCCTCGGGAAGGTCACGGCAGTGCAGTCCGGAGTCGCGAACGATGTGCTCGAGCTGGACTCGGGACTCTTGCTTCCGCTCGTCGAGGCGTGTGTGCGGAAGGTAGATCTCGGGGCAGGTCGAATCTCGATCGCACCCGGCTTCGCGCCGCCTAGCTAACCTGCCCTGCGGCCGTCCTGTGCAGCTCGACGTCTTCACCCTTCTCCCTCATGCGTTCGCTTGGCTCACGGAGCAGCGGCCGGTTGCGGCCGTGCTCGGAGACGAGCTCGAGCTGCGCCTGCTGAACTACCGCGACTACACGCCGCTCGCCTCCGGGCAGGTCGACGACGACCCGTACGGCGGAGGGGCCGGGATGGTGCTGCGAGTCGACGTCGTCGCTGCGGCTCTCGAGGCTGTCTACGGCGGTGCGCCGGACCACCGCGTGGTCGCGCTCAGCCCGCAGGGGCGGCAGCTGAGCCAGGACGCTGTCGAGGAGCTCGCGGGCGAGGAGCGCCTCACGCTGCTCTCGTCGCGGTTCGAGGGTTTCGACGAGCGCATCGCGATGCACCTCGCCTCGGATGCCATCTCGATCGGCCCCTACGTCCTCTCAGGCGGCGAGCTGCCGGCGATGGTGCTCCTCGACGCGGTCGCGCGACGTCTTCCCGGCGCTCTCGGGAGCGAGGAGTCCGGCTTGGTGGAGAGCTTCTCGTCCGAGCTCGAGGGCGGTCTTGAGTACCCTCACTACACGCGACCGGCCGAGTTTCGCGGGTGGCGCGTGCCCGACGTCCTCCTTTCGGGGGACCACAGGAGAATCGATGAGTGGCGCAAGGAGCAGAGCCGTCTGAGGACGAGGTCATGACTGACGAGCGCCGAACAGAGCCGTCTGAGCCCAAGGTCGTGAACGACGACCGAGGACCAGAGCCGCCTGAGCCCAACGTCATGAACGACGATCACTTCCGCGAGCCACCGCCGTATCCGCCCGTGCTCGAGCCTGCGCCGGCGCCCGAGCGGCCGAGGCATCGCTCGCGGAACCCGCTCGACCGCATGACCGCGGGGCTCCCGCGTCCGTGGCGGATCGCGATCGACTGGATCGTGACGATCGCCGGCGCGATCGGGATCGTGCTCGCGATCAAGGCCTGGGTCGTGAACCCGTACCGGATCCCCTCGTCTTCGATGGAGCCGACGCTGCACTGCGCCCGTCCGGGGCAGGGCTGCGAGGCACGCCTCTCCGACCGGGTGCTCGCCAACCGCTTCATCTACCACTTCCGCAACCCTCACCGGGGTGAGATCGTGGTCTTCAATACCCCTCGGGCCGCCCAGGACATGTGCGGCGCGAGCGGCACCTTCGTCAAGCGCCTGATCGGCCTGCCGGGCGAGACCGTGACCGAGAACCAGGGCGGGTTCGTCTACATCGACGGCAGGAAGCTGAACGAGCCCTACATCAAGCCCGACCGGCGCCTGCACGACTCGACGACCGGGACGTGGAAGGTTCCGCAGGGGTCGTACTTCTTCATGGGCGACAACCGCGGCGAGTCGTGCGACTCGCGCCGCTGGGGCTCGGTTCCGCGCAAGAACCTGATCGGCAAGGTCTTCGCGACCTACTGGCCGCCGAACCGCCTCTCGCTGCACACGATCCTGCCGGGCGCGCCGCTACTCGGCTTCCTGCTCGTCGTCCCACTGCGGCGTCGAAGGCGTTCCGGCGTGCGCTAGCATTCCGCGTCGGCCCGCCGGGCCTCTTTCTATGAACCGCGTGATCGAAAATCTCGAACAGCGCCAGCTGCGCAGCAATCTGCCGCCATTCAAGGCCGGAGACAGCGTGCGCGTGCACTTCCAGGTGATCGAGGGCCAGCGCCGCCGAGTGCAGGTCTTCGAGGGGATCGTGCTCAAGCGTCAGGGGGCGGGCGTGCGCGAGACGTTCACCGTGCGCAAGCAGTCGTTCGGCGTCGGGGTCGAGCGAACCTTTCCGGTGCACTCGCCCAAGATCGAGCGCATCGAGGTGATCGCGATCGGCGACGTCAACCGCGCCAAGCTCTACTACCTGCGCGGCAAGGTCGGCAAGCGCGCCCGCGTGCGCGCCAAGCGCGGGGTCGCACTGCCCGAGTCGGAGCTGCTCGTGGGAGCCATGCCGGCCGCGGACGAGGATCTCGACGAAGAGCTCGTCGCGGAAGCCGTCGACGAGGCGCCCGAGCCGGAGCCCGAGACCGCGGAGGAGCCGGGCCCCGAGCCGGAGTCGGCGGTCGAGCCGGAGCCGGAGTCCGTGGCAGAGGCCGAGGCGGAAACGCCCGCGGCCGAGCCCGAGCCCGAGCCGGTCAAGGAGTAACGAAAGCGTCACGACCGCTGGGCGCCCGCTGAGCGCGGCGCTATTCTCGCGAGATGGCGCGTCGCACCGGCCGGAAGCTCCTCCAGTTCGACCGCAAGCTCGGCGCACGCTTCGTCGCGGGCGCCGACGAGGCCGGACGCGGGCCGCTGGCGGGGCCGTTGCTCGTCGCGGGCGTCCTGCTCGACTACGCCAAGCTGCGCGACCATGCGGTCCGGCCGCTGGCCTGCCTGAACGACTCGAAGCAGTGCAGCGAGGGCGAGCGCGAGGCGCTCTTCCGAGCGGTGCTGGGGTGCGCGCAACGGGTGGTGGTGCGCGCCGTCCCGCCGGGACAGATCGATCGCGACGGTCTGCATCGCTCGAACCTCGCCGGCTTACGGGCGGTTCTGTCCGAGCTCACTCCGCCCGCCGAGGTCTGCCTCGTCGACGGCTTTCGCCTCGGACCGGCGGCACCGGAGCACCGCGCGGTCGTAGACGGAGACGAGAAGAGCGCCGCGATCGCGGCCGCGTCGATCATCGCCAAGGTGACACGCGACCGGATGATGCGGCGGATGGACGCGCTCTACCCCGCGTACGGCTTCCGCTCGCACGTCGGCTACATCACGCCGCGCCATTCCGCGGTCGTGCGCGAGTTGGGGCCCTGTGAGATGCACCGCCGGTCCTTCCAGGCCCTCTGCTACGCGTAACTCTCGGGCTCCTGACCGCCGGCGGCTCCTGTCCGGCAGAGCCGGGCTTCGCCACCGGCTCGCGTCCCTGGCCGCGCTTCAGCCGAAGGGCGGTGCCATAGCACGCGCCCTTCGGCCTGCGCGCACCCAGGAACACGTCAGGAACCCGAGCACGGCGTCCGCCGGCCGAGCGGCCGAGCGGCGAGCGCTGTGGCACTACCGTCTGCGTGGCTACCGCGTCCTCGGCGCGAATGTCTGGGCCGGCGGCAACGAGCTCGACCTCGTGCTTCGCCGCGGGAGGCGACTCGTCTTCTGCGAGGTCAAGGCCAAGGCCGGCGAGCGTTACGGCGACCCGCTCGAGATGGTCGCCGAGGAGAAACGGCGCCGCATGCGCCGGGCGGCGCAGGCCTGGCTGGCCGCGAACCCGGAGCTCGCGGAGCTGGAGCCGAGCTTCGACGTGATCGCATTCCGCGGCGGCCGCCTCGAGCGGCTCGGGCAGGCGTTCTAGCGTCACCGTCGAAACCGAGCGAGGCCGTGGCCTCGACCCAGGACGCGCTCTACCGGCGCATCGACCTCGACCTGTCGTGGTCGGAGCGCGATCTTCCCGAGCGGGAGCGCACCAAGCACGTCCACAGGCTCCACCCGTACCTCGGGAAGTTCATCCCCCAGCTCGTGGAGGCGCTGCTGGCGAGGCATCTCCCGGTCGGCAGCCGGGTGCTCGACCCGTTCGCGGGCTCCGGGACGACTCTCGTCCAGGCGCTGGAGTCGGGCTACGACGCCGCGGGATCGGACGTCGCACCGTTCAACTGCCTCCTGATGCGGGTGAAGACGGGTGAGTACAACCCCTTCGTGCTCGAGTCGGATCTCCGCGACGCGTTGGGTCGCCTCGACGCCTTCGACGATGCGCGTGCCGACGGCCCGGTCCCACGGTACGTGCGCGACTGGTACGCGTCGAGGGCGGCGGCCGAGCTGCTCTTCTTCCGCGGCCTCGTCGAGGATTACGAGCACGCGGACGTGCTGCGGGTCGTGCTGGCCCGGGCGGCGCGGTCGGCGCGGCGCACGACCCACTTCGACCTCGACTTTCCGCGCTCGCCGCAGCGCTCCGAGTACTGGTGCCACAAGCACCGGAAAACGTGCCGGCCCGTCGGCGAGGCGCGGCGGTTCCTGCGCCGGTACGCGCTGGACACACTGGCGCGGATCCGGGAGTTCGCGCGCGTACGCGTACGCGGGCGTGGGGCGGAGGTCCTGCACGGGGACGCGCGCGAGCTGGACTTCGCGGCGCGCTTCGACGGCGTCGTCACCTCTCCGCCGTACCCCGGCTTGATCGACTACCACGAACAGCACCGGTACGCTTACGAACTGCTGGGCCTGGAGGAGTATCGCGAGCTGGAGCTCGGCAAGGGCACGAGCCGTACGGCGCTCGAGTCCTACAGCGAGGGCATCGCGGCGGTGTTTTCGAACATCCGGCGGGCGCTAGAGCCCGGGGCTCCGGTCGTGATCGTCATCAACGATCGCCGCGAGCTCTACCCGGAGATCCTGGAGCGCGCGGGTCTGCGCCTCGAGGAGCGCTACCGCAGGCACGTGAACCGGAGAACCGGCCGCAGGGCTGGCGAGTTCTTCGAAGATGTGCTCGTCGCTCGCTAGCGGTCTCTTTCGGCACATAGGCGTCACTCTTCGCCCCGTGTTCGTTGTCTAGCCTGACGACGTGCTCGCACGAACCGTCACTCATGCGCTCGTGGGCCTCGACGCGCGGCGCGTGGAGGTCGAGGCGCACCTGCAGCGAGGCCTGCCGGCGTTCGCGATCGTCGGGCTCGCCGACCGTGCCTGCCAGGAAGCGAAGGAGCGGGTGCGTAGCGGGATTGCCTCCGCCGAGCTGGAATGGCCGCTGCGGCGGATCACGGTCAATCTCGCTCCGGCGGAGCTCCGCAAGGAAGGCTCGGGCTTCGATCTGCCAATCGCCCTGGCGGTACTGGCCGCCTCGCGGCAGGTTCCCGCCGACGCGCTGGTCGGCCATGCGGCAGTCGGCGAGCTCGCTCTCGACGGCCGTCTGCGTCCGGTCGGCGGTGTCCTGGCAGCGGCCGAGGGCGCTCGGCAGGCGGGGCTCACGAAGCTGCTCTGCTCGGCCAGTTGTGCGGCCGAGGCGGCGCTCGCCGGCATCGAGCCCGTCCCGCTTCGACACCTCGCGGAGGCCGTCGCCTACCTGCGTGGCGACTGGGTTCCGCCGCCTGTCGAGGCGTTGTCGCTGAACGGCGACGGCGCGGAGCCGACGGGTCCCGATCTCGCGGATGTGCAGGGTCAGGAGCGCGCGCGACGAGCGCTGGAGCTCGCGGCTGCGGGCGGGCACAACCTCTTGCTCGGTGGGCCGCCGGGAACGGGCAAGACGATGCTCGCGCGCCGTCTCCCCGGAATCCTCCCGCGGTTGCCGCCGCATCAGGCACTCGAGATCACGAGGATCCATTCCGTCGCCGGGCTGCTGCCGCCCGGCCGTCCGCTGGTGAGCTCGCCGCCGTTTCGCGCGCCGCACCACACGGCGTCCGTCTCGGCGATCGTGGGCGGCGGTTCCACTCCGAGGCCGGGTGAGGCGAGCCTCGCCCATCACGGCGTTCTCTTCCTCGACGAGCTGGCCGAGTTTCCGCGCAGCGCGCTCGAGGCGCTGCGGCAGCCGCTCGAGGACGGTGCGATCTCGATTGCGCGTGTCGGCGGCAAGATCGTCTTCCCCGCGCGCTTTCAGCTGGTGGCGACGATGAACCTTTGCCCATGTGGAGCGCGCGGCGATCCGGCCGCCGAATGCTCGTGCTCGGCCGCTCGGCTCGCCGCCTACCGCGACAAGCTCTCCAGGGCGTTGCTCGATCGCTTCGACCTGGTTGTGACCGTGCCTCGGCCCCGCGCGCGGGAACTCGAGGGCGGGCCGGGGGAGAGATCCGCGGCTGTGCGCGAGCGAGTGACCGCAGCGCGGGCGCGGGCGCCTGCGGCGCCGATCGGGCGTTCGAAGGACGCGAACGAGCTCCTGAAGCGAGCCGTGGAACGCTTGCCCCTTTCCGCTCGAGGGCGGGCGCGGGTGGCGCGTGTGGCCAGGACCGCAGCGCTGCTCGCGGCCGCGGATGAGATCGCAGCCGAGCACGTGGCAGAGGCGATCTCGTACCGCTCTCCGAGCGAGCTGGGGACGCCGTGAAGGAGCTGGCGCTCGCAGCGTTCGCTGCCGAGACCGGCTCGCACGTAGTCGAGCAACCGCGCGAACGGCGGTTCGAGCGGTTCCGGCGGAGCTTCGACGCGGCTCGATACCTCGAGTCGCTCGGGGAGCGTCGCCTGCGGTTCGTAAGTCGTAGCGACCCCGAGTACCCTGAACGCCTGCGCGAGCTCTACGACCCACCGCCGGGTCTGTTCCTGCGGGGTGAAGGCGGAGCGGAGCTGCTGCGGATGCCCGCCGTCGCGATTGTCGGGGCTCGGGCCTGCTCCTCGTATGGCTCGCTGGTAGCGCGGCTGCTCGGCCGGGAGCTGGCGGCGGCCGGTCTGATCGTCCTCAGCGGCCTCGCACGCGGCATCGACGGCGAAGCTCACCGAGGGGCTCTCGAGGCTGGTGGGTTAACGATCGCGATCCTTGGTTGCGGGATCGACCGCGACTATCCGGCCGCGCACGCTCAACTCGCGAAGCGAATCTGCGAACGGGGTGTGGTGGCCTCGGAATACGCGCCAGGAGTCGAGCCGGCACCGTGGCGCTTCCCGGCTCGGAACCGGATCGTGGCCGGTCTGGCCACGGCCACGGTGATCGTGGAGGCGCGTGAGCGAAGCGGGGCTCTCATCACGGCCGACTTCGCGCTCGAGACCGGGCGGGAGGTCTTTGCCGTCCCCGGCGAGATCACCTCGTCCCTGTCTGCTGGGACCAACGCGCTGCTCCGGCTCGGCGCGACGCCGTTGACGAGCTCCGGCGACGTGCTGGAGGCGCTCGGCATCACCCCGGCCGAGGCGAGCTCGCCGGACTTGAGTGAGGCCGCGGCTGCTGTCCTCGCCGCGCTCGCGACCGAGCCCGCAGGGGCGGACCAGCTCACCCGCACCACGGGCCTGGACGCCCCGAGCGTCGCAATGGCGCTCGCCGAGCTCGAGCTGGCAGGCGCGGTTGCAGAGGCGGACGGCCTGTACAGGGGGTGAAGCCGCCGGGCAAGGATCGCTGACATCGTGACGAGCTCCTACTGGCTCTCCGAGGATGCCGCCCTTCGAGCGTCCTGCGAAATCGGTCGCCGGGCCCGGTCGACGTGCCGTGGGCGGAGGCGTCACCGGCTGTGCCTGTGCGCTCGTCCTCGGGGCGGCCGAGCAACGCGTGCGCGTCCATGAGGCGCGTGAGATCGCGGGCGGCGCCAGCGGTCGTGATGCCACCGACGGCTACACACACGGCCTGGTGCCCGAGCTCGACGGAAACGTCTGGCCGACGCTCGTGACCGAGCCGCTGGAGGGGTTGCTCTTCCCGTGCCGGCATACGCGCGCCATGGCTACGACTACTGCAAAGCGTTTCGATCAGGAGCAGACGATGGAGGAGCAGCTGACGCCGCTGGTCCAGGGTCACCCCGAGCGCTTTTCGAGCCGGCCCGGTTGCTCGGGTCTAGCCGTCGCCCGGCGCCGGCACCGACTCGTCGGACTGGAAGAGCGAGAACGCATTGCCCTCGGTGTCACGGCAGCGGGCGAACCAGCCGATCGCCGGAATGGGCTGCTTGTCATCCGCGGAGCCGCCGAGCTCGCGCGCGCGAGCGATCGAAGCGTCGATGTCCGAGGTGCCGAAGTAGACGATCGGGCCCGACCCTGCTCCATCGTTGTCCGGGTAGATCGCCCCGCCCGGCTCGATCCCTTCGAGCATGTGGTACTCGACCGGCCCGCTCCACTCGCGGAACTTCCAGCCGAACAGGGACTTCCAGAACTCCTTGGCGCGGCCCGCGTCTTCCGCGGGCAGCTCGAAGTGCACGAGCTGTCCTTCCATCGGCGGCCTCCTTGGCTGGGAAGCCGTCAGCCTAACGCGGCCCGGCCGAGACCCTCGAACTCCTCGGCGCCCGGGTCGGCCTCGAAGCGCTCGAGCGCCGCAAGCGCGACCGCCAAGTCCTGGATTGCAAGGCCGGTCGAGTCGAAGGTCGTGATTTCGTCCGGCCCGCGTCTCCCTGCGGCTTCCCCCACGAGGACCGTGCCGAGCTCGGTCACCTCCTCGCGGGCCAGCGCGCCGGCAGCGACCGCGTGTGCGAGCTCGCCGTTGTGGCTCGCCTGCTCCCAGTCGTCGCAGAAGACCTGCGAACGAACGAGTTCCTCGGCCGCGATCTCGGCCTTGCCCGGGCCGTCGGCGCCCATCAGGCTCACGTGCTGGCCCGCACGGAGCGAGCCCGGCTGAAAGAGCACCTCGTGGCCGGGCGTGACGGTGATCACCACGTCCGCGTCGAGCGCCTCCTCCCGGCTCGCGGCCACGCCGACGCCGAGCTCGGAGGCCACGGCCTCGGCGCGTCCCGCGTCGACGTCCCAGAGCATCAGGTCGCGCCCCCGGGCCGCGAACGTCCTCGCCGCGGCGCGGCCGTTGACGCCGGCGCCCACCACTGCGGCGACTCCGGCGTCCTCGCGGCCGAGGGTCTCGGCCGCGAGCACTGCCGCGGCGCCGGTTCTCAGTGCGGTCACCGACGCAGCGTCGAAGATCGCCCGCAGCTCACCGTTGGACGCCGCCGACAGCAGCACGACGCCCATCACCGTCGGCCGCCCGTGCGCGGGGTTCCCGGGGAAGGAGGTCACCCATTTGAGCGCCGCGTGGCCCGCGCCGAGGGCAGGCATCGCCCGGAAGTCCCCCGCCGGGTAGGCCGGCACGTAGACCTTCGGCGGCATCGACCACTCGCCTCGCGCGTACGCCACGAACGCGTCGCGCACCGCCTCGAGCGCCCGCTCGGGCGGGACGGCCGCCTCGACATGACGGGCCGCGAAGATGGGGATCACGATCGGGAAGCCTAGTGCGGCGTGATGTACTCGCCGCGATGCGCCCCCACCCCGGGATCGTCGTCGAGGACCTGTGCGTGGTCAGGAGTGGGGTCGACGTGTTCGACGGACTCTCGCTGGAGATCCCGGCAGCCGTGGTGACCGGCCTGTTAGGCCCGAACGGGAGCGGCAAGTCGACGCTGATGCGCTCCATGGTGGGCGTGCAAGTCGTCAGACGAGGTTCCGTCACAGTGCTGGGCGAACCGGCCGGCTCGCCCAGCCTGCGACGGCGCGTGGCCTACGTGACTCAGGCGCCGTCGGTTTACGGCGACCTCACCGTCCGCGAGAACCTCCGGTTCTTCGCCCGGGTCCTGTCCGCCCCCGTCACACGCATCGAGGCGACGCTCGAGATCGTCGACCTGCTCGATGCTGCCGACCACGTCGTGAACCGGCTCTCGGGCGGCCAGCGCGCGCGGGTTTCGCTCGCAAGCGCTCTCCTCGGAGAGCCGGAGCTGCTCGTGCTCGACGAGCCCACGGTGGGGCTTGATCCGCTGCTGCGGCGCGATCTCTGGGATGCCTTCCACCGGCTCGCCGTGGAAGGGCGGACGCTCCTCGTGTCGAGCCACGTGATGGACGAGGCCGAGCGATGCGACGAGCTGCTGCTGCTGCGCGAAGGTCATCTGCTCGCGACGGGCACGCCCGCCGACCTGCTCAGGCGTACGGGCGCGCACGATCTCGACGACGCGTTTCTCCATCTGATCGAGGAGTCGGCGCAGTGAGCATCCGGGCCACAGGAGCGGTCGGGCTGCGAGTTCTGACGCAGTTGCGGCGCGATCCCCGAACGGTCGCGCTGCTCTTGGGCGTCCCGTGCCTGCTGATCATCCTGCTGCACGAGCTCTTCGCGAGTCGCGAGCAGGTGTTCCAGCGCGTCGGTGGACCGTTGCTCGGGCTCTTTCCGTTCGTCTCGATGTTCGTGGTCACCTCGATCACCATGCTGCGCGAACGCACCACCGGGACGCTGGAGCGGCTGATGACGCTTCCGCTCGCGAAGCTCGACCTGCTCGCCGGCTACGGCATTGCCTTTGCCGCCGTGGCCGCAGTGCAGGCTTCGCTCGTCTCGTCCGTTGCCTTCCTCGGGCTCGACCTCAACACCGAAGGGCCCGTCTGGGTGGTCGTCGCGCTCGCGATCGGCAACGCAGTGCTCGGGATGGCGCTCGGCCTCTTTGCCAGCGCGTTCGCGTCGACCGAGTTCCAAGCGGTGCAGTTCATGCCGGCGGTCGTGCTCCCGCAACTGCTCCTCTGCGGGCTCTTCGTCGCTCGCGCGGAAATGGCCGACTGGCTCCGGGCCGTCTCGGACGTGCTGCCGCTGACCTACGCCTACGACGCCCTGGCGCATGCAGTGGACGACACGTTCGATCTGCGCTTTGCGGTCGACCTCGCCATCACCCTTGGGGCGACCGTCCTCGCGCTCGTGCTCGGCGCGGTGACGCTTCGCCGGCGGACCGACTAGAGCCCCTTGACGTCTTCGATCAGCTTCGAGATCGATTCCTTCGCGTCCCCGAAGAGCATCACCGTCTTCGGGTTGTAGAAGAGCGGATTCTCGATCCCGGCGAAGCCCGGGTTCATGCTGCGCTTGAGGACGACGACGGCCTGCGCCCCGTCAACGTTGAGGATCGGCATGCCGTAGATCGGGCTTCCCTCGTTGCTCCGCGCGTCCGGGTTGACGACGTCGTTGGCGCCGACGACGAGCGCAACGTCGGTGCGCCCGAATTCCGAGTTGGCCTCGTCCATCTCCTTCAGCTGCGGGTAGGGCACGTTCGCCTCCGCGAGGAGAACGTTCATGTGCCCCGGCATGCGGCCGGCAACCGGATGGATCGCGTAGCTGATCTCGACGCCCTTCTCCTCGAGCAGGTCGGCGAGTTGGCGCACGTCGTGCTGAGCCTGCGCGACGGCCAACCCGTATCCGGGAACGAAGACGACCTTGTGGGCGTAGGCGAGCATCACCGCGACGTCATCGGCGGTGGCCGAGCGAACGGTGCCGCCGTCGCCGGCCACGGCGGCTGCCGCCTCGGTGCTGACCTGACCGAAGGCGCCGAAGAGCACGTTGGCGATCGAGCGGTTCATCGCCCTGCTCATCAGGAGGGTGAGCAGCGTTCCCGACGCGCCGACGAGCATTCCGGCCACGATCAGCACGTTGTTCTCGAGCTCGAAGCCGGTCGCTGCGGCGGCGAGCCCGGTGAAGGCGTTCAGGAGCGAGATCACCACCGGCATATCGGCCCCGCCGATCGGCAGGACGAAGAGGACGCCGAAGATCGCAGCCCCGGCGAGCAGCACCCACATCAGCCATTGCTCCTCGGCGCCGGCTGCGATCGCGATCCCGGCGGCCAGAGCGACGCCGAGCACGAGCGCGTTGACGACTTGCTGGCCCGGGTAAGTGATCGGCCGGCCTTGGATCAGCTCCTGGAGCTTGGCGAACGCCACCATCGAGCCCGCGAACGAGATCGCGCCGATCAGCGCCGAGAGCATGATCGCGATGCCGATGTCGACCTTCAGGCTGCCGGGGTCGGGTGCGCGGTTGTGGAACTCCGCCCACGAGACGAGCGCTGCCGCGCCGCCGCCGACGCCGTTGAACAGCGCCACCATCTGCGGCATCGCGGTCATCTTCACGCGCCTGGCGGCGACCGCTCCAAAGCCGCCGCCGATGACCATCCCGACGATGATCTCCCAGTAGCTGACGACCTCGCTCTGCGCGAAGGTGACGCCGATCGCCAGCAGCATCCCGGCCGCGCCGATCCAGTTGCCGAGGCGGGCCTTGTCGGGCCGCGAGAGGAAGCGAAGGGCGAGGATGAAGGTCACGATCGTGACCAGATAGAGGAAGTCGGTGGTGGTTCGGCTCACGGCTGCGGGCCGGCGGACTGGTCGTCGTCCTTGGCCGCACGTTCGGGCCGGCGCCGCTTGAACATCTCGAGCATCCGGTCGGTGACAACGAAGCCGCCGACGACGTTCGCCGAGGCCAGGATCACCGCGATGAATCCGAGCACCCACGTCAGGGTGTCCTTGTCCCCCTGGCCCATGACCAGCATCGCGCCGACGATCACGATGCCGTGGATCGCGTTCGTTCCCGACATCAGGGGCGTGTGCAGGAGCGTCGGCACCTTGGAGATCACCTCGAAGCCGAGGAAGATCGCGAGGACGAGGATCGTGAGCTCGAAAACGAGCAGCAGCCCGTGGCTCATCGAGTGGGACCCCCGGCGCCCGTGGCCGATCCGAACATGCCCGGTGAAGCCCTTAGCCCCCCACCCAGGGTGGGGTGAATCGACCCGCCGCCCTCGCGGCTCACGCTACCCGAGCCTGGCTCGCGCGTCTGTGCCGTACTCGCGTCGATTGTGTGTCGTTCTCTCACGCAGGCACCTCTTGCTTCCGCGTGACGCAGGCTCCGGCCGTGATCTCGTCGTCGAAGTCGAGCGCGAGCTCGCCCTCGGGCGCGAGGTGTTGTAGAAGCGCGACGACGTTGCGCGCGTAGAGCTGACTCGCGTGGTAGGGCATCGAGCTGGGCAGGTTGGTCAGGCCCACGAGCGTCACGCCTTCGCGGAGGACCTCCTCACCAGGCTCGGTCAGCTCACAGTTGCCGCCGGCTTCGGCGGCGAGGTCCACGATCACCGACCCCGGGCGCATGGCGACGACTGCGCTCGCCGGAATCAGCCGCGGCGCGTCGCGACCGGGGATCAAGGCGGTGGTGATGACGACGTCGAACTCGGGCAAGCGAACTTCGAGCTCCTTCTGCTGTCGGCGCTGCTCCTCCTCGGAGAGCTCCTGCGCGTAGCCACCGGCTGTCTCCTCGCCGACGACACCCAGGTCGAGCCAGTTTGCACCGAGGCTCTCGATCTGCTCGCGCACGACGGGGCGCACGTCGAAGCCGGTGACGACGGCGCCCAGACGACGTGCGGTGGCAACCGCCTGCAGGCCGGCCACGCCCGCACCGAGCACGAGCACCTTCGCCGGAGCGACGGTGCCGGCGGCCGTCATCAGCATCGGGAAGAACTTCGGCAGCCGCTCGGCTGCCAGGAGCGTCGCCTTGTACCCCGACACCGTCGCCTGCGACGAAAGGGCGTCCATCGGCTGCGCGCGTGTGATCCTGGGAATCGACTCCATCGCGAACGCGGTGACCCCTCGGCCGGCGAGCCGAGCGATTCCGTCCGGATCGGTCAGCGGCTGCAGGAAGCCGATCAGCACCTGGCCCTCGCGCAGCCGTCCTATCTCGTTCTCGGTCGGCTTCTGCACCCTGACCACCGCGTCGCTCTCGCCGTAGACGTCGTCGACGATCCGGGCGCCTGCCTCCTCGTAGGCCGCGTCGGGAAACGAGGCGGCAGCGCCTGCGTCTCGCTCGACGAGAATCTCGAAACCGTCCGGGACGAGCCGGGCTACCAGTTCGGGGACCAGCGCCACGCGTCGCTCGCCGGCGGCACGTTCTCTCGGCACCCCGACCCTCATGCGGGGCCAATGCTATTGCGTGACGCTCTCGACACGCTCTCGGCACCCACCCGTGCGCCTTTCGTCGATACGCTCGCCTCGGGGAGGAGGCCGGGCGAACCGAACTAGGGGGAGCGGTAGAGTTCACCGCCGTGGCCGGTCCGCTGGCGGAGATCTCTGACAGCTTCTTCAGGCCGGCGGTCAACGATCTCGTTCCTTACGAGCCAGGGAAGCCGGTCGAGGAAGTCCAGCGCGAGCTCGGGCTCGAGCGGGTGGTCAAGCTCGCCTCGAACGAGGGGCCGTTCGGGCCGTTCCCAGAAGCGCGCGAGGCGATCGAGCGCTGCGCGGCCGAGCTGAACCGCTATCCGGACGGCGGGGCCTATCGGATCAGGGCGGCACTCGCCGAGCGCCTCGACCTGCGCCTCGAGGAGGTCGCTCCCGGCGCCGGCTCCGACGGGCTGGTCGACTGCCTCAGCCAGGCAGTGCTCGAGCCTGGCGACGAGATCGTCTGCGGCTGGCCCTCGTTCCCGAGCTACGTGATCGACGCCCGCAAGTTCGGGGCCGTGCCGATCACCGTTCCGCTGCGCGATGGGCGCTACGACCTCGAGGCGATGATCGAAGCCGCCTCCGCGCGCACGAAGATCGTCTACGTCTGCCTGCCCAATAACCCGACGGGAACCTCGAATACCCGCGCCGAGCTCGATGCCTACTTCGACCGGGTGCCGGAGCACGTGCTTACCGTGCTCGACCAGGCCTACCTCGAGTACATCGACGACCCGGAGTACCCGGACGGGATCGAGGACTACCTCAAGCGGGGCCGGCGCGTGCTCGTGCTCCGAACCTTTTCCAAGATCTACGGCCTCGCCGGCCTGCGCGTGGGCTACGGGCTCGCGCCCGCGCCGGTCGTGACCGCGATCGGGAAAGTGCGGCGCCCGTTCGACATCACTACCCCGGCTCAGGAGGCCGCGCTGGCGAGCCTCGACTCCGCCCAGGAGCTCGAGCGGCGCCGTCGCGCCAACGCCGAGGGCCGCGCGGAGTTGGAAGGGATCCTGCGTGAGCACGGGCTCGAGCCGATCGCTCCAGCGGTGGCGAACTTCGTCTTCGTGGAGGTGGGTGACGACTCTCGACCGTTCTTCGAGCAACTCCTTCGCGAGGGCGTGATCGTCCGCCCGACGCACGGCTTCGGCGCCCCGGGCGCCGTCCGCATCACCGTGGGCACACCCGACGAGCACGAGCTGCTCGCAGCCGCGCTCGAACGGGTGCTTCCGCGCGCGGCTGCATAGGACACGGCCGAAAAACCCCTCGTTCGAGTGCCGATGACGGTGTTACCGTTCGAGAGCCGATGGGCCGCCCCCTCGCAGCCGGCACCCAACTCGGACTTCTCGGCCGGGAGCCGAGCTTCCGGCGCCTCTTCCTGGCGACGCTGGGGTCGGGCGCAGGCACCTGGCTCGCCCTCGTGGCGCTGGAGGTGGACATCTGGACGAGGACGGAATCATCCGCCTGGGTCGCCGCGCTGCTGATCGCCGACCTGCTCCCGACCTTCGCGATCGGGATCCTGGTCGGGCCGCTGATCGACCGGCTCTCGCGGCGCCGCCTGATGATCGGCTCCGACCTCGCTCGCTTCGGCGTCTTCGCCGTGCTGCCGTTCACCTCGAGCGCGTTGCAGATCACGGCGCTCGCGACGGTCGCCGGCATCGCCACCGGTTTCTTCCGTCCGGCCGTCTACGCCGGCTTGCCGAACCTCGTCCAGGACGCCGACCTCCCGAGCGCGAATTCGCTCCTGCAGGCCGTCGACAACCTGACGTGGGCTCTCGGCTCTCTCGCGGGCGGCGTGCTCGTCGCGGCCTCCGGGGTGGACGCTGCCTACTGGATCAACGCCTGCACGTTCCTGATCTCCGCCGTCTTCCTCTGGGGGATTCCACAGCGGCTGCTGCAGGCGACTCAGGCGGCGAGCCGTGGCCACTGGCTCGATCTCAAGGACGGCTTCGCTCTCACCGTTCGTTCGCGCGCGCTCCTCACGGTGCTGATCGCGTGGAACGTGGCGATGTTCTCGAACGCAGCCGTGAACGTCGCGGAGCCGCGGCTCGCCTTCCGGGCCTTCGACGCCGGGCAGTTCGGCCTCGGCCTGATGATGGGTTGCTCGGGGATCGGCCTCGCGATCGGCGCCTTCCTCGCGAGCTCCTGGATCGAGCGGCGGGGCCTGCCCAACGTCTACGGCGCCTCGCTCGGGTTGATGGCCCTCGGGATCGGCCTCACGTCGATCGCCCCGAACGTCTGGGTGGCCGCCGCCTGCGTCGTCATCTCCGGGGCCGGCAACGGCGCCGCCGTCGTCTGTAACGCCCTGCTCGTACAGCGCGGCGCACCGGACGCGCTGCGCGGGCGCGCCTTCGCGGTCCTGATGAGCTCGAACGTGGCCATGCTCATGCTCGGGATGATCGTCGCTGGCTACTACACCGACATCGTCGGTCCGCGCTGGATCTGGGCCGCAGCGGCGGTCGCGGCCGCGCTCGCCGGGGTCATCGGCTTCGCTCTCGCTCGTGCGGCTTCCCGCCGCCCCGGCCTGGCGCAGGCCGAGCCGCGGGCGCTCCATGCGACCCCCGCCGAGCCCACGCAACGCGCGGTCTGAGCGAAGGCCGCTTTAGCATCACGTCCGTGGCGGCACGGCGTGACTTCACCCGCGAGTCGCTGGCGGACGGCGTTCGCGCCGGCGACCGGCGGGCCCTCGCGCGGGCGATCACGCTCGTCGAGAACTCCGACCCGCTCGCCTATGAGGTCGTCCGCGACCTCTATCCCGAGACGGGTCGCGCCTACGCAGTCGGGGTCACGGGGCCGCCGGGAGTCGGCAAGTCGAGCCTGATCAGTGCCCTCGTCCGGCACGTCCGCGAGCAGGAGCGCTCGGTCGGCGTGATCTCGGTCGATCCCTCGAGCCCGTTCACGCAGGGTGCGCTGCTCGGCGACCGCATCCGGCTCGCCGACCACTTCCTCGACCCAGAGGTCTTCATCCGCTCGATGGGCACTCGCGGGCACCTCGGCGGGCTGGCCGAGGCCACGTTGCAGGCGTTGCTCGTCCTCGACGCGGCCGGCAAGGAACTCGTCTTCCTGGAGACGGTCGGCACGGGCCAGGGCGAGGTCGAGGTGATCGGGATCGCCGACACGGTGGTGCTCGTCCTGATGCCCGGCTCCGGCGACTCGATCCAGGCGCTGAAAGCAGGGATCATGGAGATACCCGACGTGATCGCGATCAACAAGATGGACCACCCGGCCGCGAAGACGATGCTGAACGAGGTGCGCTCCGTGCTCTCGCTCGACAAGGAGCGCGCGTGGAAGCCGCCGATCATCCTGACCGAGGCCCTCCGCGGCGAGCACGTGCCGGAGCTCTGGGAGGAGGTCGAGGCCCATCGCGCGTTCCTCGAGTCCGAAGGCCGGCTCGAGAAGCAGCGGCGGAAGAACCTCGCCGGCGAGGTCTTCGCGGTCGCCTCGGCGCGGGCAAAGGCGCACCTCGAGCGTGCGGTCGCCGACGATCCCGAGCTGCGGCGCCTCCTCGACGAGGTGCAGAGCCGCAAGCTCGACCCGTTGACTGCGGTTCGCGAGATCATGGAGAAGGTGTTCAAGGTTGGCGACTAAGACCGGCCCCAGCTTGAGCGACATCAAGGAGGCGCGCGCTCGGCTCCAGGGAGTCGCGCGGGAAACGCCGGTCTACGGCTCGGAGACCCTCTCGCGCCAGGTCGGCCGCCCGGTCTCGCTGAAGGCCGAGAACCTCCAACGCACCGGCTCCTTCAAGGTCCGCGGCGCCGTGAACAAGCTCGCGACGCTGAGCGAGGGCGAGCGGCGCGCCGGCGTCGTTGCGGCCAGCGCCGGCAACCACGGCCAGGCGGTGGCGTGGGCGGCGCGCGAGGCCGGCGTGAAGGCGACGGTCTTCATGCCACAGGACGCGCCGATGGCGAAGGTCGAGCCGACGAAGAACTACGGGGCGAAGGCGGAGCTCACGGGTAGGAGCTTCGAGGAGGCGCTGCATGCTGCCTTCGCCCATGCCGAGGCGACCGGCGCCACGTTCATCCATCCCTACGAGGACGAGAGGGTGATCGCCGGCCAGGGCACGATCGGTCTAGAGGTCATCGAGCAAGTCCCTGACCTCGAGACGGTGGTGATCCCCGTCGGCGGCGGCGGCCTCGCCTCAGGGGTCGCGCTCGCCCTGCGCTCGGCGAAGCAGGACATCCGGATCGTGGGAGTTCAGGCCGGGCTTGAGGGCTGGACGATCGCTGACGGGATCGCGGTCAAGAGCGTCGGCGAGCAGACCGGCCTCATCCTCGACGAGGTTCTCGACGACCTCGTCAGCGTCACCGACGACGAGATCTGCCGTGCGATCGTGCTGCTGCTCGAGCGCTCGAAGCTCGTGGTCGAGGGCGCGGGAGCCGTCGGCGTCGCCGCGCTCCTCGCCGGCAAGGCCGGCGGCGGCCGGGGACCGGCCGTCGCGATCCTCTCGGGCGGCAACATCGACCCGACGGTGCTCATCTCCGTCATGCGTCACGGGCTCACCTCCGCCGGGCGCTACCTCGTCGTCCGCAGCCGTCTGCAGGACCGCCCGGGCGAGCTGATCAAGCTGCTGAAGCTCGTCGCGGAGGAGCGTGGGAACGTGGTCTCGGTCGAGCACCACCGCGAGGGCATGGACGTTCCGGTCACCGAGAGTGCGATCGAGCTCACGCTCGCGATGCGCGACGAGCACCACTGCACCGTGCTTCTGGAGTCGCTACGCAGCTTGGGCTACGCCGTCGAGCGGCTGAGGTAGCCCGTGCCCGTCTCAGCCTGAACCGCCGCAGCGGCGGAAGGCAGTGAGGCTGTTGCCGCGCGCCTTCCAGTCGTCGATGCCGCCGTCCAGAAGCGGGCGAACCTCGACGCCTTCGGCGGCGAGGGCACTGGCGGCGACGCCCGCGCGGGCGCCGGTCGAGCAGACCGTCACGATCGGGCGGCCGTTCTGGAGCTCGTCGCGGTAGGCGCGGACGAGCCTGTAGGGGATGTGGCGGCTACCTGGGATGTAGCCCTCGTCGCGCTCGTCCTTCTCGCGCACGTCGACCACCTCGATCGCGTCCTCGGCGAGGAGCGCCTCGAGCTCGTCCAGCTCGATCGGGTCGAGTCGATCCGTCGCCTCCAGCTCGAGCACGTACCCGCTCAGGTTGATGAGTCCCACGGCGCGGAGCCCCCTGGCCGCGAGCTCGGCCTGCTCAGGCGACGAGGCGTGCAAGGTGATGGGCGCCTCCGCGTCGAGCAGGAAGCCGGCTTTCGTCCCGAGCGACGGCCCGTCGACGGGGACGTTGAGCGCTCCCGGCGCATGCCCGTCCACGTAGGCGTGCGCGGGCCGCACGTCCAGCAGCTGCCCCCGCACCTCGTCGAGCTGCACGAGCGACGGCGGAGCACCGAGGAAGGGGCCACGGTTCAGTTCGACCACACGCTCGACCGTCGGCGGGCGCGGGGCGGAGATCGAAGCGGAGGCGGCGACGAACTCCTGCAGGTCAGCACGCGCGAGGGCGTGGTTCGTGCGCCGCTCAGTGCCGATGGTGGAGGAGAGGTCCGAGCTGATGCCCGTCGCGCAGAGCGAGCCGCCGATGTGCCCGGGATCGACCTCCGTCTCGTCAGGGAGCTCGGTCAGCCGCTGCAGCGACGCGTAGAGGTCCGCTGCGCCCTCTCGTGCCTCGATCGCGAGGTCCGGGCGCGCGGCGTCGCCGATCAGGAGCGAGTCGCCCGTCAAGAGGTGACCCTCGACCAGGTAGCAGCAGTGCTCGGGCCGGTGACCGGGCGTGTGCAGGACCCGGATGGCGAGCGAGCCGACCTGGAGTTCCTCTCCGTCCTGGACGGGGTCGAATGGAAACTCCGGATTCGCGAGCGGGTGGATGCTCACGGGTGTCTCGTGCTCCAACGCGAGCCGGCCGTGGCCGGAGAGGTGGTCGGCGTGCGTGTGGGACTCGAGCACGCGGACGATCCGCACGCCCGCCCGCTCGGCCTCCTCGAGGTAGGGCTCGACCGCGTAGGCGGGATCCACGACCACCGCCTCTCCCGCCGCCTCGTCGCCGATCAGGTAGGACGCACAGCCGAGGTCGTCGTCCACAAACTGCCTGAACAGCACGTCCGGCCGACGTTACCAACGGGCGCCGCTAGCTTTCTTGAAGTGAGTCGCCTGTGACTTGCTGGACGGCAGCCCGGCCGAGCCGAGCTCGTTCAGCGCCGCTGTCCCAAAGTGGCGCCAGGCGGCAATCCGAAGGCGCTCTACAAGGCAAACCACCGTCACCCGGCGGGAGCTTCTGTGGCCTAGCCGGGCATGATGCCGGCGACGCTCTCAAGTGTGTTGCGGACGTTGTCCGAGAGAAGCGTGATCGCTCCCATCACGGCAAGAACGATCACGGCCAAGACCACGCCGTACTCCGCCATCGTCTGCCCCTCCTCGCGTTGGCGCAGCGAATCGGCCCCGACCTGCACGAAGGTGAAGAACTTCATCATCTGATTGACCCCTTTCCCCGAATCGTCGGCGCGGCGATCCGCGCCGCCAATTGCCCCAGTAACTGGCATTTATGTTCCTATCCGCCGCGGAGTCCATCCCTCGTGCTGGGGTTTCTCCAGGCGGGCATGTGTGCGCGCCTGGTCGGAGCTGCTCCCGGCCCGGCGGCGCGCCGCTATCGAAACGTCGGGGCCGTTGCGTGACGCTCGCGCGAGGCCGACCGGCAGAGCGTGGTGCGTCCGCACACCCGGCGAGCCCCTCACGAGGGGTCACGTTGTCGATCGAGATCGAGGCGAGCGTGTCGTTGTTGCCGAACGGCGGCGACCGCGTTGCTCGGCAGGAACGGGAGGTTCGTGCAGCAGTACACGCCGGAGTTGGCGGTGTGCGAGATGTTCGAGTCCGCGACATTGTCGCTCGAGGCACCCACGTTGAGGGTGCCGTCATCGAGCATGAGCGCGGTCGCGGCGCTGCACGCGCCGGAAAGCGCTCCGAACTCGCGCGGCTAAGCTAGTGGCGTGTCTGGTCGCCTTCGTAGCTCGCTAAGTGATCGCCGGGTCGCTGTGGTCGCCTCGCTGGCAGTCCTCTCGCTGTTCGTCGTTGCGATGATCGCGTTTCGCGTCTTGTACACGCGGACTCCGGAGCACATCGCGATTGCTTGGAATCTGCTCCTCGCGTGGATCCCATTCGCGCTGGCGCTCGTCATCTACGACCGGGTGAGGACCGGCGTCTTGACGCCTGTACTGGCCACTGTGGGACTGTTCTGGCTGCTGTTCCTTCCCAACGCTCCCTACCTCGTCACCGATCTGAAGCACGTCGGCCGCGGAGGCGGAATACCGGTCATGTACGACGTCTTGCTCCTATCGGCGGCGGCGTGGACCGGACTGCTCCTTGGGCTGACTTCTCTGTTCCTCGTCCACGCCGTTGCGCGGCGTTTGATCGGTGCTCTCAACGCCTGGGCGTTCGTCGTAAGTGTCCTGGCGCTGAGCTCGTTCGGGGTCTATCTGGGCCGTGTTCAGCGCTGGAACTCCTGGGATGTCCTACTGCGGCCGGGCCTGTTGGGAGACATTGCGAGTGGAGCGTTCCATCCGCTCAGCCATCCGCGTCCTATCGCGGTCACGATTCTGTTCACGTCGTTCCTGTTGATCAGCTACGTCGTCTTCTACTCATTGGCCCGATTGAGCGCGCTGGAACGGGAGTAGCGCCCGGACGGTCCCGTGGTGGTCTGCGGCGGCCTCTCGCTAGCGTTCTCGAGGTGGGAAGAGCCGCACAGCACGTCCTACTGAGCACCGGAGTGGTGCTGGTGATCGGGCTGATCGTGGGTGCCGTGGTGCTGACGCACCTGGACTCCGGGCATGGCTCGCTCGTTCGGCAGCCGAACGTGCAGCCTGCGAAGAACGCGCTGCCGCCGTTGCCGCCCGGGGCGGTCGTGCTGGCGGGCGAGTCAGGAGCTCGCGCGGTCGCGCTCGCGGTCGGGAAAGGCGCGCGACCGCGGCTGACCGCGACAGTGCTCGGCCAGGACGGGGATCCGGCCTCGGGGTTGCCGCTCTCGTTCCGGGCCGGAAGCGCAGCCCTGCCTGCGCGGGCCTGCGGGCCCGGTTGCTACACGACCGCCGCTCCGCGAAAGGTGCGCAGGGTCGAGGTCGTCCTGCCCAAGAACCCGATCGCGTTCGACATCCCGGTCTCGACCCCGTCCGCCGCACGGATCGTCGCCCGGGCCTCGCGCGTGACCCGTCGTCTCCGCACCCTCGTCTACGTCGAGTCGCTCCGCTCGGGCCCGACGGGCGGGCTGCTCACGACCTGGCGCCTCAAGGCGCCGAGCGAGGTCACGTACGACATCCGCGACGGGGCCTCGGCCGTGATCATCGGCCGCATCCGGTGGGATCGCGACCGCCCTGGTGCGCCCTGGCGGCGCTCTCAGCAGATCCCGGCGCTGACCGTTCCCGAGCCGGCTTGGGGGAGCACGGTCGTGAACGCCCACCTGCTTGGGACGGCGCGCATCGGCGGGAAGCCGGTCTGGATCGTCTCCTTCGCGAATCCCAACACGCCCGCCTGGTTCACCGCCTGGATCGACCGGCAGACGTATCGGACGCTGCGGCTGAAGATGACCGCAGCGGCCCACTTCATGCGCCACCGCTACGTCGCGTTCGACCAGCCGCTCGAGATCAGGCCGCCTAGATAGTCCGGCGGATCGCCTCGATCACGACGATCCAGGCGACGGCCGCTGCCGCAACGGCGACGAGGGCGAGCAGCAGCCGGGTCTGGACGCTCATCCCGAGGCCTTGTCGAGGAGGGTGACCACAAACGGCTTCGCACCCGGCGGGGTCACCTCGAACTGCAGTGCCCAGTGGCCGACCATCACGAGCGCAGGCGCCGACTTCACGAACACGCCGGGCTTGCGCTCGGGCACGCGGTAGCTCTGCTCGCCCATGTCCATGTCGAGCATGTCGAAGCGGCTGACGACCTGTGCGCCGCGGACCGGTCGCCCGCCGCGGGTGATCGCCACCGAGAACGTGTTCGGGAGCGCAGCGCGGTTGGGCGAGACTCCGACCCGGACCCGGTAGGGGCCCTTGGCGACGACCTCTGACACAGGGCCGGGGCCGACGCGGGCGGAGATGTTCTTCACGCGCGCGAGCGCGCTCGCCGGCGGCGGCAGGCTCGTCAGGACGATGGCCGCGAACAACGCCGCGGCGACGAAGACGATCTCGCCCTGTACGAGCCGGCGGAGCAACACGGCGGCGCTCGGGCCGAGCGAGGGCCGTACCCCCGCGGCCTGAAGCCGCGGTTTGGTTCTCGCGAGGTTGACCCCCGCGAGCATGAGCGCGGCGAAGAGCAGTGCGATCTTTACGAGGAGCGCCTTCCCGTAGGAGGTCTGCCAGAGGGTCGAGAAGGTCGGGAGCTCGAGAAACGACGAGCCGATCCCGGTTCCGATCAGCACGACCACAGACCCGAACGCGACCGCGGAGAAGCGCGGCACGACGAAGGCCAGCGCGGCGATGCGGTTGCCCGCAGGGACGGAGAGCCAGAAGACGATCAGGCCGATCAGGCCGCCCAGCCAGATCGCGGCCGCTCCCATGTGCACGGAGTCGAGCGGAAGCGCCAGCCCGCGCGGCGACTTCTGCCCCGCGTGACCCGCGAGCGAGGGTAGGACGAGCGCCGCGGCCCCGGTGAGGAGCGCGGCGGGAAGCGCGAGGAGCTCGGCCACCGAGCGCTCGGCCCGCTCGGGCCGATCGACGAAGAGCGCCACGAAGGCTGCGATCCCGAAGAGCGCGACAACGAGCTCGAGGTCGAGGTAGTCGCGGCCGAATCCCGACGCCCGCGCGGCGGGAACGATCGCGCCGAGGTCGAAGGCGCTCCGCAGCGTGAACTGCGCGGTGGCGAGATCGACGTAGACCGGTATCGCGACGAGCGCGATGACGATTGCGACCCCGAACGCAACCGACAGAGGACGCAGGGAGCAGCCGCGAACGGCCCGCACCACCGGCCGGGCGATCACCGTCCGCAGCACGAAGAGCCCGAGCGCCGCCAGCAGCGACAGGAAGACCACCCAGCGTGAGATCAGCAGCCGTGTGCTCGTCGCCGTCTCGCTCAGCGACGGCACCCTGAACTGCGGAGGCGGCCCCGGGTTCGGGCCGACGGCGAACGTGAAGGCGCCCCGGACGGGGTGTCCGTCCGCCGAGACCACGCGCCAGAAGACCAGGTACCAGCCCTCCGGCGCGCGCCGCAGCGGCGTGATCAGCGTCTGCGGCGCACCCGGCGCGTTGCTCGGCGGCTCCGAGGCGATCTGCCTGCCCTCCGCATCGGTGACCGAGACGATCGCGAAGCGGCCCACCACCGGCTCCGTGTAGCTGAGCACCACCTGCCCCGGCGGCGCGTTCACCGTCCTGCTCGCCGAGGGCACCGTGCGCACCAGCCCCGCGTGGCCCCAGGCGACCGCGGGCAGCGCGAGCGCCGCCGCGGCCGCCAGGGCGAGCAGGACCGACGGTCTCACGCGAGCGGCCGTCCCCGGGTCGCGAGGCCGAGGATCCCGAGCAGCACGCCGATCGCGCCGACGACCAGGGCGATGATCGTGAGCGTCGAGTTGGAGCCTCCGAAGGACGACACGCCTTCGACGACGGGTGCCGGCGTGTCCGAGCTCTCGGCGCCCGTCCAGTCGACGATCTTTCCGTTCGAGTACGTCTGCCGGACCTCGAAGGTGTACGTCTTGCTCGAGTCCAGGCTGCCGTTGAACCGGAAGACCGAGTCCTCGTCCGTCGGGACGCTGCCTCCGGACCAGGTGATCTTCTGGAACGTCTTCTCCTCGCCGGAGCCCGTTGCTTGCTCCGTTCGCTTCCACCCGGGGCTCGGCTCGAACGAGTCGATCGACAAGCCGCTCGGAATCGTCAGCTCGATCGTCGTGGTCGTCGCGCCCTCCTCCTCGGTCGGGACGGAGAGGGTGAACTGCTGCAGCACCTTCGCCTTCGCGACGGGTGGGCTCACGATTGCGTGGGCGAACGCCGCGTCGGCGAGCACCAGTGCGAACACAGCCGTCGCAGCGGCCACCAGTGCCTGTCTCATGTGACTCCTTTCGCTTCGTCGGTACCGGACTAGGCCGGCAGCGGCGGAGCGCGAGGTCGCGCGCGGGCGAAGCACGGCGCGGGGGAGAGGCGGTGCCGAAGCGAGAGCCGGGGTAGCCGCGGCGTGGCGATTGCGATCCGGGGCCGGAGCAGCGCTCGCACCGTGGCCCGGATCCAGGCGTGGATGTGCTGGGCGGCCTCGGCCAGCGCCGCCGCGAGGAGCCCGAGCGCGCTCAACAGCGGGAGCGCATTCCGGTGTACCGGGCCAAAGAGGCACGAGAGCCCGTGGAAGCCGAGGCCGGCGCGCCAGTGGATGTACGACTCGAGCAGCGCGAACCCGAGCGAGCCTGCGACGGAGAGGGCAACGGCGCGAACCACCAGGCGGCACAGCCGAAGCCGCGGCAGCTCGCGCTCCGGTCGCAGGCGCTGGCGCTCGCGTACGCCCAGAGCAGCGAGCCAGACCGTCGCGACGGACACGACTGCCGCGAGCGCGAGAGAGACGACGCTGACGACGACGAGGCTGGGCCCGCCTGCCGAGACCTCGAACCGCGTCGTCAACGGGCTCGGCGGCGCCAGGGCATAGGTCAGCCAGCGCGCGGCGAGCACGAGCAGCACGACCGGGCCGAGCCAGAGGAGACTGCGCGCTCTCATCGCACTCTCAGCGTAAACGGCGCGGTGATGATGCGGCCTGCGGTCTTGAACTGGAGGAAGAGTCGCCAGTTGCCTGCGATTGGCAGCAGCACGCCGACGCGGATATGGCCGGGCGCGGTCGGACGCCCGACGACCTTCGCTCCGCCGAGGACGCTCGTGCAGCCCGGCGTCGACGGGCCGCACACGTGGGTGTGGAAGTAGTCGAGCGAGCCCGCGCGGAAGAAGATCGCGTGCGCGAGCGCGCCGAACCACGGGGTGAACTGCGCCGGACGCCCCTGTGGGTCGGTGATCGTGGCCGTCAGGAACGCGGGCTCGATCGCATGCAGCCGTTTCGGCCCGGCGAGCGTGACCCGGTAGCCGTCCCTCGTCACGACCGAGTGAAACGGCGGCAGTGGGCGGGGGCGGTAGGCACCGGCGACGCGCAGATCGTGGTGCAGCTGGAAGTTGCGCGTCTTCGCCGGATAGGCGTCCACGAGAACGTGGTACGGGCCCTGGGTGGGAAGGTCGACCGTTTCCTCGATCCGGCCGTCGGCGCCGATCGGCGGATGCCGATGGATGATCACACCGAGATCGCGGCGCACCACGATCAGGTGCACCCCGGTGTGCGGGCCCGGTCCCCGCCGGTAGGCCGTCAACGGTGCACCGGACGGCTGTCTGATCGTGAACGCGATGCGCGCCGGTCCCGGCCCGGCCAGGCGGAGCGGTTCGAAGCCGGCGAGCTCGAAGGTCCGGGCGGGCGCGATCGTCGGCACGTCTGGCCTCGAAGAGGACGAGCAGCCGGTGACGGCGACCGCGGCGGCGCAGGCGAGCAGAGCCAGGCGAAACCGGGCCATCTGCAGGCAGGATCACGATCCGGCGGAGGCCGTGTCAAACCGGAAGCGTCCGTTAACCTGACCGCGCCGTGCCGGTCGCGCACCTGTCCTCGTCCTGGGAAGCTCCGCCGGTCGTCCTGATCGGCGCCGCGGTGGCCCTCGGCCTCTTCGCCCAGGCGTTCCTCCGCCTTCGGAGGCGACGGTCCGAGCACGCGTCCTGGGCGCGTGCGCTGCTCTTCGCGGCCGGCCTGGCATTTGTGGTCGTGCCGCTCGTCTCGCCGCTCGACCATGTCGGCGACGAGCAGCTGCTCTCGGCGCACATGCTGCAGCACGTCCTGATCGGAGACGCGGGGCCGGCGTTGCTCGTGGTCGCCGTGCGTGGGCCGCTCCTGTTCTTCCTCCTCCCGCCCCTGCTGCTCCGGCCGCTCGCCGGCTTCAAGCCGCTGCGCAGCTTCCTCTCGGTGCTGCTGATCCCGCTCGTCACCCTCGGAATCTGGGCGGTCGCGGTGGTGGCGTGGCACGTGCCGTCGGCCTACGACTACGCGGCTGCGCATCCGTTCGTGCACGACCTCGAGCACCTGAGTTTCGTCGTCGCGGGGCTCCTCGCCTGGACACAGCTCGTCGACCCGGCCCGGCACGGGCGCCTGCGCCGGCCGCAGCGGGTCTTCTTCGCGCTGGCGATGCTCGTTCTCGCCCAGCCGCTCGTCGACGCCCTGCTCTTCACCTCGAGCCCGGCGTACCCGCGCTACGCGCAGGTGGTCGACCGGCCGTTTGGGATCTCGGCGGTCACCGACCAGCGGCTCGCGGGCGTCGTGATGATGGTCGAGCAGCTGCTCGCGCTCGGGATCTGCGTCGCGTTCCTCCTGTGGCCATACCTGAAGGAGCGACGCGGCAGCCTCCGCGGGCCGGCGCTCCCGCACGGGTCACGGTGAACGCGCCGTCTGCGTCTTCTTTCAGCTTCGAGCCGCTCTTCCTCGTGCTCTCGGCGGCGGCGGTCTACGGGTACGTGCGGCTGGGGAAGACGGTCGAGCGGCCGAGTGCCTGGCGCGCCACGCTCTTCGGTCTCGGCATCGCGCTGATCGCGATCTCGCTCAACTCGCCGCTGGAGACGATCGCGATCCACTACCTGCTCGTCATCCACCTGCTGCAGAACGTGATGGTCGCCGACTGGGCGCCGCCGTTGCTCGTGCTCGGGCTCACGCCCGCAATGCGCTCGGCGGTCGCCGCTCGAGGCGGCCGCGCCCTCGCCTTCGCGACGCGTCCGCGAGTCGCGCTGCCCTTCTGGCTCGCGGTCTGGTACGGCGTCCACCTCCCGGGCTTCTACGACTTCGCGCTCCGGCACCCGTTGCTCCTGAATCTCGAGCACGGGCTGCTGATCCTCGCCGGGCTCGTCTTCTGGTGGCCCGTCTTCTCGACGGAGCCGCAGCGGCTCTCGACCGCCGTCCGGCTCGTCTACCTCGGGGCCGCCTACGCCGGCTCGGCCTTCCTCTCCCTCGCGCTCATCTTCTCCGCGAGCGCCTTCTACAGCTTCTACGAGGAGGCGCCGCGGCTGTGGGGCCTTTCCGCGGAGAAGGACCAGAACCTGGGCGGGATCCTGATGAACGCGGAGCAGATGATCGTCTTCTTCGCCGCGCTCTCCTACTTCCTGCTGCGGCTGCTCTCCGAGGAGGAGGAGTCGCAGCGCGCCCTCGAGCGCCCTTGAGACGAGCGCTGCTCATCGCGGCCGTCGCCGCCCTTCTGGCCGTCCCCGCGGGGCAGGCGAACGGCGACCCCGCCAGCGACGTCCTGATCACGCAGCAGGTCTTCATCCCCTTCGAGGCGCCGATCTCGACCTCGGCGAAGGACGAGCTGATCAAGACCGTCGCCGCCGCCAACGAGCGCGGCTACAAGATCCGCGTGGCCGTGATCGCGTTCACCGGAGACCTCGGCACCGCCGTCAGCCTCTGGCGCCACCCGCAGAGCTACTCGAAGTTCCTCGGCAGTGAGCTCGCCTTCGTCTACTCGAACCGGCTCCTGATCTCCATGCCGTCCGGATTCGGGTTCTACCGCGGACGCAGGCCGGTAGCCAAGGAGCAGGCCGTTCTGGTGAAGATCCCGCCGGGCAAGACGCCGACGGAGCTGACCGAGTCGACCACGAGGGCCGTGCGCGCGCTGGCCGCGGCCGACGGCGTCGTCTTGCCGAAGATCTCGAGTGGAGGCGGCCGCGATTGGCGCGACCGGGCGATCATCGCCGCGGTAGCCCTGCTCGGTCTGCTCGTGCTCTTCGTTCCCGCGCGATGGTTCAGGAGAGGCCGAGGTGGCGGGCGATCACCATCCGCTGGACCTCGTTCGTCCCCTCGCCGATCTCGAGGATCTTCTGGTCCCGATACAGGCGAGCGATCGCAGACTCCTCCATGAACCCATAGCCCCCGTGGATCTGCAGCGCCGCGTTCGCGACGCGGTGCGAGAGCTCGCCGGTGTAGAGCTTGGCCATCGCGGCCTCCTTGGCGAAGTCGCGTCCCTGATCCTTGAGCCACGCCGCCTTGTAGGTCAGGGCGCGGCCGGCCTCGATCTCGACGGCCATATCGGCGAGGGCGAACTGCACGGCCTGGAACTGCGCGATCGGCTTGCCGAACTGCTCCCGCTCCCTGGCGTAGGCGACGGCGAGGTCGTAGGCACCCTGGGCCAGGCCGACGCCCATCGCCGCGACCGAGATCCGCCCGCCGTCGAGGATCTCCAGGAACTGGCGGAAGCCGTTTCCGCGTTCGCCGAGCAGGTTCTCTTCCGGGACGGAGACGTCCTCGAACGAGAGCTCGCGGGTATCCGATGCGCGCCAGCCGAGCTTGTCCATGGCCGCCGAGATCTCGTAGCCCGAGGTGCCGTTCGGGACGATCAGGTTCGAGATCTCGTCGGGGCCCGTGCGCGCGGTGATCGTGACGCAGGCGGTGATGTCGGTGCCAGCGTTCGTGATGAAGATCTTCGAGCCGTTCACGACCCACTGCCCGTTCCGCAGCTCGGCCGTGGTGCGTGCGTTGGCCGCGTCGGAGCCCGCCTCGGGCTCGGTCAGCCCGAAGGCGGCGAGCTTCTTGCCCGACGTGAGCTCGGGAAGCCATTGCTGCCTCTGCTCCTCGGTTCCGTAGAGGAAGATCGGCATCGTCCCGAGCGAGATGTGGGCGGCCATCGTGATTGCCACCGACGAGTCGATTCGCGTCAGCTCCTCGACGGCGATCGCGTACGAGAGCGTGTCGGCGCCGGCGCCGCCGTACTCCTCCGGGAAGGGCATGCCCATCAGGCCGAGCTCGGCGAGCTCGGCGACCAGCTCGTACGGAAAGCGGTGCTCACGGTCGAGCTCGGCGGCGACCGGCCCGACCCGCTGCTCCGCGAACTCGCGGACGGTCGACCGGACGAGCTCGTGCTCGGGCGAGAGGTCGAAGTTCACTCGGCCGAGAGGCGGGAGGCAAGCTCGACGATCAGCCGCACTCCGTAGCCGGTGCCGCCGCGCTGGGTGAGGTAGTCGCCGCGGGAGCGCTCGAAGAAGGCGGGGCCGGCGATGTCGGCGTGAGCCCAGAGGCCCTCGCCGGCGAACTCCTGCAGGAACTCCGCCGCGAGCACCGCGCCGGCCTGGCGCAGGTCGGAGGAGTTCTTCAGGTCGGCGAAGACCGAATCGACGTAGCGGCGGTAGCGCGGGTGCATCGGGAACGGCCAGGCGTGGTCGCCGCTCGCTTCACCTGCGGCCACGATCTCGTCCCGCCAGTCGTCCTCGTTGGCGAAGACACCGGCGTAGAGATCGCCGAGCGCGACCTCCATCGCGCCCGTGAGCGTGGCCAGGTCGAGGATGTGCGTTGCGCCGTGCTCACGCGCGTACCAGAGCGCGTCGGCGAGCACGAGCCGGCCCTCGGCATCGGTGTTCGTGACCTCGATCGTCTTGCCGTTCGCGGCCGTGAGGATGTCCCCGGGTCGGTAGGCGTGGCCCCCCGGCATGTTCTCGCAGGCCGCAGCGACCGTCAGCACGCGGATCGGCAGCCCGAGGTCGGCGATCGCGCCGGTCGCCTCGATCACGGCCGCGCCGCCTGCCATGTCGCCCTTCATGTCCTCCATGTGGAGCGCCGGCTTGAGCGAGATGCCGCCGGTGTCGAACGTGATCGCCTTGCCGACGAGGCCGAGAACGAGGTCGGACTTGGCCGGGCTCGGCGGCTCGTAACGCATCACGACGAGGCGCGGCGGATTGTGGCTCGCCTTGGCGACGGCGGCGAAGGCGCCCATTCCCTGCTCGCGGATCTCGTCGGGGCCGAGCGCCTCGACCTCGAGATGCTGCTGCTCCGAGGCGATCTCTGCTGCACGAGCTGCCAGGCGCTCGGGCGTCGCCTCGTTCGGTGGGCTGTTGACGAGGTCGCGCGCGCGGTTCGTCCACTCCGAGATCCGGAGCGCGCGCTCGGCGGACTCGGCGACCCCATCGGCTTCGGAGCAGAGCACGAGCGTCTCCAGCTTCGAGGCGTGCTCCTCGTCGTGCTTCCAGCGCGCAGGGTCGTAGGCGCCGAGGAGCGTGCCCTCGACCAAGGCGCGCGCCTGCTCCGCAGGCGGAACCGGCAGCGACTCGTCGATCACCCAGGCGATGCTGGACGCGAACTCGCGGCACTGGCGGGCGACGCCGGCTGCGGCGGTGCGCAGGGCGTCGGCGTCCGCGCCCTCGGCCGTGCCGATCCCGGCCGCCGCGACCCGGCGGGAGTTCACCTTGTCGCTGACGTGGACGAGGCGTGTGTGCCCGAGCTCGGTGCGCAGCTCCCCGTCGGAGGCGAGTCTTGCGAGGAGCCCGTCGAGGCTCGAATCGAGCGAAGCCGCCGCGCCGGTCAGACCGTTCTGCCCCGTAAGCGGGACCGCGAGAACGTCCGCGTCCGCCTGCTCGGGCGATACCCCCTTGGTCTCGACTCGCATCGGGGCGCGATGCTAGCCGACCTCCGGCGTAGCCTGCGGGCGCATGAGAGGTCTTGACCTCCGCCGCATTCGCGCCGATAACGTGAATGTGGCACGCGGCAGGCCTCTGCGGCATCTGCGTCCAGCACGGTTTCGGCGAAGCCGGACCCGTGCCGACGTGGAGGACTTGACCCTGCAGATCGCAGGGCTCGTCGCCGAGCGCCAGGAGTTGCGGGCGTGCGGCGCGAGCATCGCGTCGCTCGAGCGGAATCGGTTGCAGATCGCCCGGGCACAGTGGGAGCTCGGGCACGCCCTGATCGAGCGTCACCTCCCGCAGCCGGCCACTCGCAGCGCTGCCTGACGCTAGGGCGGCGACCCGGGGCTGCGCTGCTCGGAGCTCAGCTCGACCTCGATCGGCACCGCGCCGCGTCTGTGCCGCTCTTCGAGCGACTCGGAGAGACCGAGCTGCTCGGCGAGGAACGGAGCAAGGTGTCGTCCGACGATCTTCGCGGGAGGCCACCAGAGCGGCTCGGTGTCGACCAGCGATCTACCGGCCTCGGCGTCGCCTCGCAGGAAGCGGGGCTCCATTCCTGTGAGCAGCAGTCCCCGCAGGACCGGCCGGAACGGCGCTGGCTCGATCGGGGCTCCCGCCCGAGCCGCCATCGCCTCGGCGGCCGCGTTCGCCTGTTGTGCCGCGATGCCGCCCTGCTTGACCGGGAACGAGGTGAGGTCTCCCGCTGCGTAGAGGTCGTCCTCACGCGTGACGGCGCCATGCTCGTCCACCTCGACGAACCCGTGCATGTCCTGGTGAACTCCGCGCAACGGGGGCCCTTCCAGCCAGGGCAACGCGACGACGCGGTCGGCGTCGACTCCGCCTGGAGGATCCAGCTCCAGGCCTCCGCCGAGGAAGGTGAGGGGCGTCGTCTCCAACCGCAGCTCGATGCCGCGTGCTTCGAGCAGTTCCGCCACCACCTCGCCGATCGAAGGGCCGAAGATTTCCAGCGGGCTCACTTCCGGCGTGACGAGGGTCACTTTGACGCCGGTTGTCCCGTGGTCGACCAGGTAGGCGCGCGTCAGGAGCGCGAGCTCGTATAGCGGCATCGGCCAGCTCGCTCCCGGGGGCAGTGCGAAGACGATGCTCTGGATTTCTCCGTGGACGGCGTCTTCCAGCACGCGGGCAAGCGCCGCGTCCTCCTTGGGCCCGGTGAAGGTGAGCGCACCGGGCACGGCCTCGAACGGGTGGGCACCGAGAGCGAGGAGCAAGAGGTCGTACGGGAGCCGGCCGCCGCCCTCCGTGGTCACCAGGTGCAGATCGGGATCCACCTCGGTGACGAGACCGCGACGGAGCGTCGCTCCGGTCGCTTCTGTCAGCCGCTGGAGCGGGAAGCTCCGAACCTCGCCGACCCGAAAGGGCTCGGCGACCGCGAGCGGTCGGTAGACGAACTCCGTCTCGGGCGCGATGAGCTCGACCGTGACGCGGTCGGCAGCCAGCGCGTGGAGCGTGAGTGCCGCCTCGAGTGCTGCGACTCCGCCGCCGGCTAGCAAGACCCGGGTGCGTTCGTGGGAAGCCATCGTGATCGGGTTCAGTTTGTGCAACGTATGGCACACGGCCATCGGCGCACGCCCTGATGCGAATGCGGGTTTCCCGCACGTTCGGCCCGGCGGAGGCAGGCGCCGCCGCTAGGCTCGGACTCGTGCGGGCCGAGCTCGACAAGCGGGCGATGGCCGCTCTCTCCGCGGGCCATCTCGCCACCGACTTCGCGAATGGCGCCCTGCCGGCGCTGCTGCCGTTCATGGTCGACCGCTTCGACCTCTCCTACGCGCTCGCGGGAGCGGTGATGCTGGCCTCGGCGACCTCGTCGTCGTTGATCCAGCCGCTGTTCGGTGCCTGGTCGGACCGGCGCGGGGCTCTGTGGCTGCTCCCAACCGGCGTCGCCGTTGCAGGGATCGGAATCGCGCTGGCGGCCGCATCCCCCTCGTACTGGCTCGTGCTCCTGCTCGTCGTCGTCTCGGGCCTGGGCGTTGCCGCCTTCCACCCCGAGGGCTCGAAGTTCGCCGCCTACGCGAGCGGGCAGCGCCGGGCGAGCGGGATGAGCCTCTTCTCGATCGGCGGCAACATGGGCTACGCGCTCGGGCCGACCGCGACGACACCGCTGGTGCTGGCGTTCGGCCTCACCGGCGGACTGCTGCTGGCGCTGCCCTGTCTCGTCGTCGCCGCCGCACTCCTGCTCGTGGTGCCGTTCCTCCGCAGCTTCGCACCCGGGCCGGGACGGGCACGGGAGGCCGTCGGTCGAGACCAGCCGGGCGCGCTCGTCCTCTTGCTCGGAGTGATCGGCTTCCGGAGCGTGGCCTGGTTCGGCCTGATCACCTTCGTTCCGCTTTGGGAGGTGTCCCTCGGCAACTCGAAGGCGCACGGCAGCCATCTGCTCTCGCTGATGCTGTTGGCCGGAGGCGTCGGGACCCTGGTCGCCGGCCCCCTCGCCGATCGCATCGGCAGGCGCCCTGTGGTGATCGCGAGCATGCTCGCCACCGGGCCGCTGATCCTCGTCTACGTGCTCGTCGGTGGCTTCCCGGGCGCGGTGGCACTTGCCCTCGTGGGCGTGTGCGTGATCAGCACCTTCGGCGTGACGATGGTGATGAGCCAGGAGTACCTGCCGAGCCGGATCGGGATGGCCTCGGGCCTCGCGATCGGCCTCTCGATCGGCCTGGGCGGAATCGCCGCCGTTGGGCTCGGCGCGATCGCAGACTCGATCGACCTGCGCTTCGCGATGCTCGCGGCGGCGGCCGCTCCCGTGGCCGGGCTCGTGCTCGCGCTGATGCTTCCTTCCACCCGGTCGCGCCGCGAGCTGGCGCCCGAGCCCGTGTTGTAGGCTCGTTTTCGTGCCCGCGAGCCCAAGAGAGTTCTTCGAGAGCCTCGAGTCGCGAGTCGATTCGACCAAGGCAGCGGGGCTGACCGCGAGCTACCTCTTCGAGATCGACGGGGCCGGCACCTGGCTCGTCGAGGTCGACGATGGCAAGGTGAGCGTCAGCGAGAACGACGGCGACGCGGATACGACGATCTCGACCTCGGCCGACACGTTCATGAAGATCGCAAACGGCGAGCAGAACCCGACCTCGGCCTACATGTCCGGCAAGCTCAAGGTAAAGGGCGACATGGGCCAGGCGATGAAGCTGCAGAAGCTTTTCTGACGATGCGGCTCCTGGTGGTCGCGCTCCTCGCGTTGACCCTCGGCGGCTCGGCTGCGGCCTACGACCCCTACACGGGGGACATCTACGTCGTCTCGGTCGCCGGCGGCGGCCGGCACGCGCTCACCGACGCTCCGGAGCAGGAGTACTTCCCCGCCCTCTCGCCGAACGGGCGCAGGATCGCCTATGTGCGCGACGCCGAGCCCGACCCGCAGCTCTGGCTGATGAACGCCGACGGCAGTGACCAGCACCAGCTGACGGCCAGCCTCGGCGAGAAGCTGCGTCCGCTCTGGTCGCCCGACGGACGGCGCATCGCATTCATGGTCTGGAACCGGAGCCTCTGCGAGCCCGAGATCGTCCTCTGGTGCCCGTTCACCGACATCTGGACGATCGGGCCCGACGGCTCGGGCGAGCGCAAGCTGGCCGCGCGGGCGATGCAGCCGGCGTGGTCTCGCGACGGCAGGAAACTGCTCTTCCAGGACTTCCAGCCCTATACGCCGTCGACGGCGACCGCCTTGAGGGTCGCGCGCAGCGACGGCTCCCGCGCCCGGACGATCTTCCGCGGAACGATGGAGCAGGCGTTCCGCTCGCCGCCGGCCTGGTCGCCGGACGGGAAGAAGATCGCCTTCGGCACGACCACGCCGGCTCTCGAGCACCGAGTCCAGGTCGTGAACACCGACGGGACAGGGCGCCGGCGCCTGGTGACCGGCCTCTATGCGGCCTGGTCGCCGGCTGGCAAGTCGATCGCCGTCGAGCAGGACACCGGCGTCTTCGTGCGCCCGCTGGCGCGCGGCCGCCCGAGGCGTGTCGGCGGCCGCGCGGGGTTCGGCGGCAGCTGCCCGACCTGGTCGCGGGACGGGAAGCGGCTTGCGCTCATGCTCAACGCCAAGCTGAGCGTGGTGCGGGCCGACGGCAGCGGCCGCAAGGAGCTCGCCGGCGCGGCCCTGTGCCTGCTGAACATGTTCCCGTCGCCGCCGGTGTGGTCGCGCGACGGGAAGCGCATCTACTTCGCCGGCTAGCTACTCCTCGAGCTCGACGAGGAGTTGTCCGCCGGTGACGCGGTCGCCCTCGCTCACGTGCACCGAGCGGACGACCGCCTCGTAGGGCGAGACCACCGGCGTCTCCATCTTCATCGCTTCGAGCACGACCAGCGGCTGGCGCGGCTGGACCTCGTCTCCCACGCCCACGAGCACGCGGATGACCGTCCCGGGCATCGGCGCGGTCAAGGCGCTTTGCTCCACCGCTCCGCTCGCGTCGTGCGCCGCGGCATCCGGATCGGGCGGGGCGGCCGGCGCCGGAGCCGGCAGGTTGAGTCGGAAGCCGCCGGTCCAGACCGCGTCGGCGACGCGGACCGGCGGGGTCGAGAGCGGCGGGTACTCGGTCAGGAACGCGGTAGTCGTCCGGCCGGCCCGCAGCGCGGGATGCGCCACGAGCCAGCGCAGGAACTGGAGGTTCGTGACCACCCCCTCGACCTCGGTCTCCGCCAGGGCGCCCGCGAGGCGGTCGAGCGCCTCTTCGCGCGTGCCGCCGTGGGCGATCAGCTTCGCAATCAACGGGTCATACGATGTGCCGATCTCGTCACCCTCCTCGACCCCGGCATCCACGCGAACGTCCGAAGGCAATCGCAGCCGCTCGATCCGGCCCGCCTGCGGCAGGAACGTACGCGAGTCTTCCGCGTAGAGCCGTACCTCCACCGCGTGCCCGACGAGGCGCGGCTCGGCCCGGAGCGGCTCGCCATGCGCGATCCGGAGCTGCTCCTGGACGAGGTCGGCGCCGGTCACGAGCTCCGTGACCGGGTGCTCCACCTGGATGCGACCGTTCAGCTCCAGGAACCAGAAGTCGCGGCCGTCGAGCATGAACTCGGCGGTGCCGGCGCTGCGGTAGCCGATCGCGGACGCGAACGCGACGGCGGCCTCGCTCATCCGCGCACGCAGCTCCGAGTCGAGGGCGGGGGAGGGCGCCTCCTCGAGCACCTTCTGGTGGCGCCGCTGCACCGAGCACTCGCGCTCGCCGAGCGCGACCACGGTCCCGTGAGCGTCGCCGAGCAGCTGGATCTCCACGTGCCGCGGTCGCTCGACGAAGCGCTCGCAGAAGACGCGCTCGTCGCCGAAGGCGGCCTTCGCCTCCCGCCGGGCCGCCGCGAGCGCCTCCTCCAGCTCGCCTGCCTCGCGCACGACGCGCATGCCGCGGCCGCCGCCCCCCGCGGCCGCCTTGATCATCAGCGGGAAGCCGACCTCGTTCGGCTCGCCCTCGGGGACGACTGCCACGCCGGCCTCCCTGGCGATCCGCTTCGCCTCGAGCTTGTCGCCGCCCGCTCGCAACGCTGACGGAGGCGGCCCGACCCACGTGATCTCCGCGGCTTCGACGGCCTCGGCGAACTCGGGATTCTCCGCGAGGAAGCCATACCCCGGGTGAACGGCGTCCGCCCCTGTCTCCCGTGCCGCCCGCAGGTGCTCTTCGGGTTCGAGATAGGAGGAGATCTCGACCGCCTCGCCGGCCGCCCGCCTGTGCCCCAGCGCACGATCGTCTTTCGCGACGACCGCGACCGTCTCGATCCCGAGCTCGCGGCAGGCCCGAAAGACTCGCAACGCGATCTCGCCCCGGTTGGCTACGAGGAGCTTCGCGATGCCCACGCAGGGTTGCGCTTCTCGAGGAATGCCCGCAGGCCCTCCTGGCCCTCGTCGGCGGTCCTGCGCTGGGCGATTCTTCGCTCCGTGCCGAGTCCGTCGGGCCGCTCGAGCACGAGCTTCTTCGCGTGCCGTGCCGCCTCCGGCCCGGCCGTGCGCAGCTCGGCGACCACCCGCTCGACGGCCCCATCGAGATCCTCGGCAATTTCGTGGACGAGGCCGATGCGCAGCGCCGTCACCGTGTCAAATCGTTCCCCGGTGACGAAGTAGCGGCGCGCCGCGCTCGGGCCGATCTTGGCCAAGGCGAACGGCGAGATCACCGCCGGGATGATCCCGAGCTTCACCTCGGAAAAGGCGAACTTGACGTCGGGTGCGGCGATCACGATGTCCGCACAGGCGACGAGCCCACACCCGCCGCCGAGCGCGTGCCCCTGAACACGCGCGAGCACGGGCGCCGGGCACGAGTCGATCGTCTCGAGCATCATCCGCAGCCGCCGCGCGTCGGCCACGTTCTCCTCGTAGCTCAGGTCGATCGCGTTGCGCATCCACTCGACGTCCGCGCCGGCCGAGAAGCTCTTGCCCTCGCCTACGAGGACGACCGCGCGCACGTCGTCGCCGACCTGCGAGAACGCCGCGGTCAGCTCCTGGATGAGCGCCGCGTCGAACGCGTTGCGCTGCTCCGGCCGCGCCATCGTCACGCGGAGGAGATCGTCAGCCTGCTCGACGCGCAACGCTTCCATCCGCGCAGCATCCTAAGGCGTCGCTTGCGATGCCGATCTGGAGGCTGTGGCGGCTTTTGCCGGTGCAGCCGTTCTAGCGTCGCTTGCGATGCCGATCTGGAGGCTGTGGCGGCTTTTGCCGGTGCAGCCGTTCTAGCGTCGCTTGCGATGCCGATCTGGAGGCT
>DATAOV010000041.1:0-12488 GCA_036265535.1 Gaiellaceae bacterium
CCGGACGGAGGATGAGGCCTGCCTGCCAGCCGGCCGCGACGGCACCGATGCGTTGTCCTCCCAACGAAAAGGCCCCGTTTCCGGGACCTCTTCGCAGTAGCGGGGGCAGGATTTGAACCTGCGACCTCCGGGTTATGAGCCCGGCGAGCTACCTGACTGCTCCACCCCGCGTCGCTGGCCGCAGTTTACCACGCCGTCTTCGCCGAATCCTCAGTCCGAGAGCCGGAGCATCTCGACGCAGCCCTCGAGGACGCCGCTCGAGTCGGCCACTTGGGCCAGGAGGCCGTGAAGCTCTTTCCGCTGCGCGTCGTCCAGGCCCGCGAAGAGCCGCTCTTCGACCTTCCCGGCGGCCTGCTCGGCGGCCGCAAGCCGAGTCCGGCCCTCCTTCGAGACCTCGACGATGTGCCGCCGGCGGTCCTCCGGATCGCGGCGACGGACGATCAGGCCTTCCGCCTCGAGGTCGTTGAGCAGGCCGACCAGCTTGCTCGGGTCGACGCCGATCGAGTCGATCAGGGCTTGCTGACTCGTGGGCCTAGCACGCACCTCGAACAAGACGCCCACGTGGCGTGGCGTGAGTCCGCTCGGCTTGAGCGCCTCGGTGAACCAACGCTCCGCGGCGCGACCGATCTTCACGAGCAGCATCCCTGCGGTCGGCGGGTAGTGCAGCGCCAGCTTGCGCGTCTCGGTCTCGGTCAGCTCCGTCGTTGCCATGGCTAAACCCTAGCAAAAGATCAATATTTGACAAGTGCGAATCGTATGCGGTAGAAAACGAATTGTGACTTGGAACGAATTGCAACCGGAAAGAGTTTCCTACGGAGAGGGATTTCCATGGCACTACGAACGCAACCCGCTACTGCCCCCCGCGACCGGCGCTGGATAGCGCTCGCCGTTCTCGTCGCCGCGCAGTTCATGGTCGTCCTCGACGTGGCGATCGTGAACGTCGCGCTGCCGTCAATCAAGACCGACTTGCACTTCACCCAGGAAAGCCTCCAGTGGGTGATCACCGCCTACGCGATCATGTTCGGCGGCGTCCTGCTGCTCGGCGGCCGGATGGCCGACCTGCTCGGGCGTCGCCGGCTGTTCATCGCAGGGGTCGCCCTCTTCACGCTCAGCTCGCTACTCGCCGGCTTCGCCTGGTCCGAGGCCTCGCTGATCGCCTTCCGCGCCACGCAGGGGCTGGGTGGCGCGCTGCTTGCACCGGCCGCCCTCTCGATCCTGACCACGATGTTCGCCGAAGGGCGTGAGCGCAACATCGCACTCGGCGTCTGGGGCGCGGTCTCGGGGAGCGGGGCCGCTGCCGGCGTGCTTCTCGGCGGCCTCCTCACGAGCTCGCTCGACTGGTCCTGGATCTTCTTCATCAACGTCCCGGTCGGCCTTGCGGTCGTCGCGCTCACCCCCTTCCTCTTGCGCGAGAGCCGGGCCGAGCTCAACCATCGCCACTTCGACGTCGCCGGGGCGGCATCCGTCACCGGTGGGTTGATGCTGCTCGTGTACGCGATGACGCGGGCGACCGTGAACGGCTGGGGCACGACCGAGACGATCGGGCTCCTGACGGCCTCAGCGGTGCTGATCGGCGCGTTCGTCGTGATCGAGCTGCGCTCGAAGGCGCCGCTCCTGCCGATGCGGATCTTCCGGCTCCGGACGCTCACCGGCGCCAACGTGACCGCGTTCCTGCTCGGCACCTCGGTCTTCTCGCAGTTCTTCCTCGGGACCCTCTACATGCAGCAGGTGCTGCACTACTCGGCGATCGAGACCGGCGTTGCCTACCTGCCCCTGACGCTGACGATCATCGTGCTCGCGAACGTCTCCCAGAGCGTGGTGACTCGAGTCGGCGTCCGGCGCGTCCTGCCGGTCGGGCTCGCGCTCGCATCCGGGGCCCTCCTCCTGCTCACCCAGCTCCCGGCGGACGGCCACTACTTCTTCGACCTCTTCCCCGCTTTCCTCTTGAGCGCGGTCGGGTTGGCCTTCACCTTCGTGCCGATGACGATCGCCGCGCTCATGGGCGTCGAGGCAGCCGACGCGGGCATAGCGTCCGGCCTGCTCAACACGAGCCAGCAGATCGGCGGTGCGATCGGGCTCGCCGCGGCGTCGACGATCGCCACCACCTTCACGGCGCGCTACGTGGACGCCCATCCGGGATCGTCTCCCCTTGGCTCTGCCGCGCTCACCTACGGGTTCCAGATCGCCTTCTACGCCCTGGCAGGCCTGGCCGCGCTCGCTGCCGTCCTCGCCGCGGTGCTGATCGAGTCCCGTCCCGCCGAGCCTGTGGAAGAAGCCGAGTTCGACGCAATTCCGATCGAGGAGGCCGCCTGATGGCATTGCACAACATCGATCCCCTCTTGGAGAAGATCCGCACGCTCGTCGTCGAGACGCAGCAACTCGAAGGCGACGGCGCCGACGAGACCGCCCTGGCTGTCCGGCGGCACGAGCTCGCCCAGCTGAAGTCGCTGCTCGCAGACGTCGTCAGCCACGACCCGACGCGCGACTACAGCGCGGCGGCCTGAGGAATGGAACGAGCGGGTAGCCTCATTGCGATGCGCGTCGGCGTGGTCGATCTCGGGACCAACTCCACCCGCCTGCTCGTGGCCGACGTGGACGACGGACGGGTCGAGGAGGTGGTGCGGCGGCTGACCATCACGCGGCTCGGAGAGGGCGTGGACGAGCGGCGCAAGCTCCTGCCTCTTCCGATCGCGCGCGTGCGCAACGCGCTCTCCGAATACCGCCGCGAGCTCGAGCGGCTCGGCGCGGAGCGGACGCTCGCGGTCGGCACCAGCGCCGTCCGAGACGCCGAGAACGGCGAGGCCTTCCTCGGCGAGATCGAGTGGAGCTACGGTTTCTCCACCCGCCTGCTCTCGGGCGAGGAGGAGGGCGAGCTCACGCGGCGCGGCGTTGCCGGCGGAAACGAGCTCGAGCCCGGAACGCTCGTCCTCGACGTCGGAGGCGGCTCGACCGAACTGATCGCCGACGGCTCCCGCACGAGTCTCGACCTGGGCTGTGTCCGATTGACCGAGCGCTTCCTCGCCTCGGACCCGCCGACCCGCGACGAGCTCGACGCAGCAGCCGCGCAGGTGCGCGAGGCTCTTCCCGGCCTCGAGCCGCAGCGGGCGATCGGCGTCGCGGGCACGGTGACGACGCTCGCCGCGCTTGAGCTCGGCGGGTACGACCCGGCGCGAGTCCACGGGCACGCCAGCTCGCGCGACGAGATCGAGGCGCAGCTCGAGCGCCTCGCCTCCCTTCCGCTGGCGGTGCGGCGCGCGCTGCCCGGCCTCGAGCCGGAGCGGGCACCGGTGATCGTCGCGGGCGCGATCATCGTCCGCGAGGTGCTCGACCGCTACGGGCTCGACGAGCTTCGGGTGAGCGAGCGCGACATCCTCCACGGCGCAGCCCTCGAGGCCGCCGCGTTGCCGCCGGCCGAGGAAGGCGACGCGCCGCCCGGCGCCTACACCTGCTGCTAGACCGAGTCCAGTTCGGGAGGCGGCTCGTCCTCGGCGAGGCGCCGCTGCAGGACGCTACGCGAGAGCACGCCGACGAGGCGTCCGCCCTCGAGCACGGGAACGCGCTCGGCGTCATGCTCCTCGAGGAAGCGGAAGGCCTCGTCGAGCGGTAGCTCGGGGTCGAGCGTCCAGTGCGCGGGCTCGGCGATCCCGCCGATCCGGGTCTCGCCCGGCGGCCGCCCTGCCGCGACCACTTCTCGAACCAGCGTCTTGCGCGTCACCACGCCGACGAAGCGGCCGCCGTCGCAGACGTAGACCGCGCGCACGTCCGGCTGGAGGAGGTGCTCACCGGCCTCCTGCGCCGAGGCCGTCGCGTCGAGCGTCTGCGGGTCGGGGATCATCGCGTCGCGCACCCGGTCGGTCACGGGTAGATCCCCCGCGCCGTCAACGCCCCTGCCACCTCGCGGATCCCTGCGACGAGCGCCGCGCTGCGCAGCGTCATTCCACGCTCCTCGGCGAGCGACCAGACCCGCTCGAACGCGTCGCCGAGCTGCTCGGCAAGCTTCGCGCGGATCTCGCGCCGGTCCCAGAACAGGCGGCCCAGGTCCTGCACCCATTCGAAGTACGAGACCGTCACACCGCCGGCGTTCGTGAGCACGTCTGGCAGGACGGGGATCCCCCGCTCGACCAGGACGGCGTCGGCCTCGAGGGAGGTGGGCCCGTTCGCGCCCTCGGCGATCAGGCGCGCCTGGACGCGGTGTGCGTTCTCGCCCGTGAGCTGGTCCTCGCGCGCGGCGAGGACGAGAATGTCGCAGGGAAGCTCGAGCAGCTCCTCGTTCGTGATCCGCTCGCCTTCGGTCCAGTCGGCGAGTGAGCCGCGCTCCTCGGCGAAGCGCCTGAGCGCTTCGACGTCGAGCCCGCGCTCGTCGTGGATCCCCCCGGAGACGTCGGAGACCGCGATCACCTTCGCGCTCCGCTCGTGGAGCTCGGCCGCCGCGATCCCACCGACGTTGCCGAAGCCCTGGACGACGCAGCGCTGGCCGTCCAGGCTCCAACCGAGCTTCTCGCAAGCTCGTTCGATCACCATCACCACGCCCGCTCCCGTCGCCTCGTGCCGGAAGAGCGAGCCGCCCAGCGAGATGGGCTTCCCAGTCACGATCTCCGGCACCGCGTGGCCGATCTCCATCGAGTACGTGTCCATCATCCAGGCCATCGTCTGCTCGTTCGTGGCCATGTCGGGAGCCGGGATGTCCTTCTGGGGCCCGATGATCGGGAGCAGCTCCGAGGTGAAGCGCCGGGTGATCTTCTGGAGCTCGTCGCTCGAGAGCTCACGGGGGCTACAGCGGACGCCGCCCTTGGCGCCGCCGTAGGGGAGCCGCAGCAGCGCGCACTTCCAGGTCATCCACATCGCGAGCGCGGCGCACTCGCCAAGCGTCACCTCGTGGTCGTAGCGGATCCCGCCCTTGGTCGGGCCGAGCACCGTCGAGTGCTGCACCCGGTAGCCCGGGAAGACCGTCCAGCGGCCGGAGTCGAGCCTGACCGGGACGCTGACGACGAGCGAGCGCTCCGGGTAGCGCAGCCGCTCCGCCACGAACTCCTCGACACCCGCATGGGGAAGCGCCTGCTCGTACTGCGCGAGCGCCGTTCGGTAGAGCGGCGTCTCCCATTCCAGATGCCCGTGCTCGGGCGAGACCTCCTGCACCTCGGTCACGCGCCGCAGTGTAGTGCCGAGAAACGGCCGCGAACCCTTACGGCGACGGGCGCGACTTGCGCTCTCGCCCGCCGATCCGCAACATATATGTTGCATGACCGCATCATTACCGGTGCAGGAACGGAAGCGCCCTCACGTGGACGGGGAGCTGCATCGAGCGACGATCGCCGTCCTCCGTGAGCAAGGCTGGGACGGGCTGACGCTGGAGCGGGTCGCCCAGGCCTCGGGACGGGCACGCTCCACGCTCTGGCGGCAAGGGCTGACCCTCGAGGTGCTCGTGTCCGCCCTGGTCGGGGAGCTCGCGGCCGACTTCCGCGACACGATGTACCCGATCCTGACGACCGGGGGTACCGGCCGCCATCGACTCGAGCGCGGGCTCCTCGCCCTCTGCGAGCTCCTCGACAGGCATCTCCCGCTGATGCTCGCGACGGACGAAGCCTTCCACCAGGAGACGGCGCCCGGAAAGCCGCCCGACTACCTGCACCCGTTCATCCAGTTCCTGCGCGAGGGGGCCGCCGACGGCTCGCTCGCGCCCGGCGACGACGTCGTCGAGGCTGCGGACGTGGCCTTCAACGCGGTCGCGTGGACCTACGTGCACCTTCGTGGACGCCACGGCTGGCCGGCAGAGAAGGCGGCGGGCCGCGTCGTGAGCGTGGTGCTCGACGGCCTCGCCGCCGCACCGTCGCCCACCGTCCCCAAACGACGAAAGGAGCGATCGTGACGATGACCCTCCCCTACAGCGAGCCGCTGGTGCCGCGCGAGCCCGGCGAGCGGATCGTCCCCGAGCCACCACGCCGCGGCGAGCCCGGCGGACCGCCCTGCCGCATCTGCGAGGGCAAGACGACCAAGGCCGTTTGGTCGGACGAGAACTGGACGCTTCACCCGCCCGTCGGCGGAAGCTTGCCGGGCGCGGTCTGGCTGGCGAGCCGTGTCCACGTCGACTCATTCGCCGATCTCCCAGAACCGCTGGCAGCCGACTTCGGACGCGTGGTCGCCCGCATCGAGCGCGCCATCCTCTCGCTCGGCGAGATCGCCCGCGTGCACCTCTACCGCTGGGGAGACGGCGGCGCCCACTTCCACGTGTGGTTCATTCCCCGTCCGCTCGGGATGGTCGAGGCTGCGGGCATGATGCTCCCGATCTGGGAAGACGTCCTCCCAAACGTGCCGGACGAGGAGCTCGCGGCAGCGGCAGCGCGCGTCGCCTCGGCCATGTGACCGTGGAAGGCGCTCTCGCCCGCCGGCTTGGGACAGGCGACGCCGTCGTCATCGGGCTCGGCTCGATGATCGGCGCCGGCGTCTTTTCGGCCTTCGCCCCTGCGGCGGCGGCAGCGGGCAGCGGCCTGCTGATCGGGCTCGCCCTCGCTGCGGGCGTCGCCTACTGCAACGCCATCGCATCCGCGCAGCTCGCCGCCCAGTACCCGACCTCGGGCGGCACGTACGTCTACGGGCGAGAGCGTCTCGGCGAGTGGTGGGGCTTCCTGGCGGGCTGGGGGTTCGTCGTTGGCAAGACGGCGTCCTGTGCGGCGATGGCGCTGACGTTCGCCTCGTATGCCGTCCCCGGCTCGGAGTGGGCGCAGCGGTTCGCAGCGCTGCTGGCCGTCGTCGTGCTGACGGCGGCGAACTACCACGGGATCACGCGGACAGCAGGCCTCGCGCGGGTGCTCGTCGCGGCGTCGGTGCTCGCCCTGTTGATCGTCGTGGTCGCGATTGCCACGAGCGGGGAAACGGACACGGCGAACCTCGGCGGCTCGGCGTCCCTGTGGAGCGGCGGCGTATACGGACTGCTTCAGTCTGCGGCGCTGCTCTTCTTCGCCTTCGCCGGATACGCTCGGATCGCGACGCTCGGCGAGGAGGTGCGCGACCCGGAGCACACGATTCCGAAGGCGATCCCGATTGCGCTCGGCATCACCGTCGCGCTCTACGCCGCGGTCGCTCTCGCATCGCTCCTCGCCGCCGGCCCGGACGCGCTCGCAGCCAGCACGGCGCCCGTCGCGACGGCGGCCAAGCTCGCCGGCGCCGCGTGGGCGGTCCCGGTCGTCCGCGTCGGCGCGGCCGTCGCGAGCCTCGGGGCGCTGCTGGCGCTGATCGCGGGTATCGGCCGAACCTCTCTGGCGATGTCCCGCAACGGCGATCTTCCGAGCTGGCTCGGGGCGGTGCATCCGCGATACCGCGTGCCCGCCCACGCGGAGCTCGCGATCGCGGCCGTGGTGTCGGTGCTGGTGCTCACAACCGACCTGCGCGGCGCGATCGGCTTCTCCTCGTTCGGCGTCCTCACCTACTATGCGATCGCGAACGTCGCGGCGTACACCCAGTCCTCGGAGCGGCGGCGATGGCCTCGCGCCCTGAACGTCGTAGGATTCGTCGCCTGCGCGGCACTCGTCGTCGCGCTGCCGCTCTCCGCGGTCGTGGCCGGACTGGCGGTGCTGGCCGTCGGCCTCGCGGGCCGCCTGGCACTGCGCAGGGACACCGGTTCCGGCCTTGGCCAAGAGACTTGAGGACGGCGCGGGCTACTCGGCGACGAAGATCGCGGAGCTGGCCGCAGCCAGTGTCGCGCGCCCTCGACGCTTAGCCAGGGGTAAGACGTCAGCGTCGGCCGTTCCGGCGCACCTCGGCGAGCACCTCTGCTCCGTCGTTGATGCTGCGTACTGCCTCGGCCAAGCCGTTTCCCGCAGCGAGTGCGGAGGACGGCGCCGTGATCGCGGCCGGCGTCAGTACGACGGTTGCGTCCAGCCGCAAGAGCGGGATGCCCAGGAGGCGCGCGCGAACGGAGGCCTGTACAAGTGCTCCCTCGGAGAGGCGTCTGGTGGGATCGACCGCCGCGGTCAAAGCCGGCGTTCCGACGCCTCGGGCCACGCGACGCTGCCTCAAGAGTCGTTCCCCTCCATGCGGCGCCGGATCGAGGAGATGGCAGCGCTCCCCGCCGTGAGTGCGGCCACCCCGCCGGCAATCAAGCTCGCCTTCAGGAGCTTGCTCCTGTTCACGCCGCCGCTCAGCGCGGCAAGCGAATCTCCGACCGTGTCGAGAAGCCGGTCCGGTTCGCTCTTTGAGCGAAGAAGTCTCATGAGCTCGCTCCTTGGCTCGCCCGCCGACGAGCGGCCTTTGTGATGGCGTCGACGAGCTCGCCCTTCGTCATTTTCGTACGTTCCTTGATCCCGATGCTGGCCGCGAGCTCGACGAGCTCCGGCTTCTTGTAAGCATCGAGACCGCCGTTCGTCGTCTCCCGATCGAGCTCACGCGCGGTGTGCTTCGCGGTTGCCGCTGCCCGTTCGCGCAGGGCCTCGGCGGCTTCCACGCGCACCTCGGCGTCGCTCGCTCTCTGCTTCGCCTCGTTCTGGAGCTGCTGGGCCTGGCGGTTCGCTTCCTGCGCGGCTGCGCGCGCGGCCTCGGCGGCCTCGTCGGCCAGCCGCCTTGCCTCTGCCAGCGCCTCGGTTGCATCCTCGACGAGCTCCTCGGCTTGCCGCTGGGAGGCCTCTGCATCGCTTTCGGCTTCCGCGACCTCGTCCTCGACCTCCTCCTCGACTTCCTGTCGCTGCTCTTCGGCGTCCGCCTCGGCGGCTTGGCGCTCGCGCTTGACGAACTCCTCGGCGGCCTTCTCAGCCTCGGCGACGCGTTGCTTGACCTGCCGGGTCGTCTCGCGGTCGACGTCCTTGAGGCGCGCCTCACCCCGCTCGCTCACCTCGCGCGCGCGGTCGGCGCGCTCCTTGGAGGCCCGCGCGGCCTCGACTGCTCGCTCCTCGGCCTCCCGAGCGCGCTCCGCGGCGTCGTGCGCGCGCCGCGCGCGGATCTCGACGGAGTCGCCAACCGGTGCGGCGTCGACCACGGCGGCCGTCATCTTTCGCCCCTGGTCGCGTGCGCCGGCCGCAGCGTCTCCGAGTGCTTCAGTCGGCTGCAGCGCCCGGGACAGGAGCCAGGCGGCGTTCGACGGCATCTCCCGTAGACCAGTTCGTGTTCGTTCAAACATCGACATCAACCCCTCCTCGGAAACACGCAAATTCCTAACGACGACCGCGTTCCCTTCCGAGGCGAGATGAAACCCCGCGATGTCCGTGCCGGACGCGGCTGTTTCGGTTACCAGCTAAGAGCGCGCGTCTCGCCATAGGCTGGCCGCGTGCCGGGTCGTGGGAAGCGCTCGGGGGCACCAGCGCCAGGAATACGGTCAGCGCCCTCTCCTCGCGCCGGAAGATCACCTTTTACGCCTTACAACCCCGGATCTGACACAACTCTGACAAGAGTGCCGGGGAAGGGACTCGAACCCTTACGCCCCCAGCGGGGACACCTGATTTTAAGTCAGGCGCGTATGACCAGTTTCGCCACCCCGGCGCGGCGAAGGATATCGGCGGCCGAGGCTAGAGCCCGGCCGGGAACTTGTACTTCGAGGGGATGGTCTTCGGCGGCGTCCCGATCACGATCGCGATCTCCTGGTGCGGCTTGAGGACGATCGCCCGGGGGTCCTCCTGGTACTGCCTCCCGTTGACGTAGAGGCGCCACGGGGTGAGCTCCTTGCAATAGCCGCCAACGCAGCTCGGCGTCAGGCGCACACCCCAGACGCCGAAGAACTGCGCGAGGTCGAACGTGCGCTTCGTCGGCGACTCGACGTGCGTGATCCCACTCGCGTCGTGGGTGTGCAGTTCGGTCAGGAACTGGCCGTCGTAGATCCCGATCTGGGACGGGACCGTGACCTTCTTCCCGTTCACGTAGATGTCGAGGTGCTGGTGGATGTGCACGACCTCGCCCTCGTTGGTCAGGGCGTTGAGGCCGAGTGGCTTGAGCCGGTCGGGGAGGGTGTCGAGCGCAGCGTTCCAGGGCGCCGGCCCTGTCTGGACGCCGACGAGGCTGTCGCTGTTCGGAATGTCGACGGCCGCCTTGTTGTTGTCGTTGAAGACGAACAGGAAGAGCGCCGCCAATCCCACCGCGATCACACCTGAGAGGGCGAAGCCGATCGACATGAACAGGAAGCGGCGATCCTCGGGCGAGCGGGGCCGCTTCGGGTCCGAGCGCCGCTGAGGCGCCTGGACCTTGCGCGGCGGCGCGGGTGTGCGGGACTTCTTCGCCATCGCGCGGCGATGCTAGCAAGGGCCTTGACGAGCGCCGCGGCGCGGGTTAGTGTCGCCACGTCAGATCCGGAAAGCCGAAAGGTCTTCCGGATCTGGCGTTTTTTGTGGCCATTGCGGATACTCGGGACTCATCCCCACGCAAGGAGGCTGCAATGAGTTGGCTCGACAAGCTGCTGGGCCGCGGGAAGAAGGCGACCGGGGATCTCACCGGCGACAGCTCGATGAAGCAGGAGGGCATGCACCAGGAGCAAGAAGGCATGGCGTCCGAGCGTGCGGAGAGCGCTGAGGACATGGCGCAGCAGGAGCGCGAGCGCGCGGCCGAGCACCACGCGGAGCGGCAGGACACCTAGCGCTCTCACCGCATCGGCCTTGTCGAGGGCGGCGCGAGCCGCCCTCGATCGTAGGGGTGCCATCCGACGGCGTCTCTAAGGTTCGTCGGCTCATGACGCTCGTGGCAACACTTCTCGTTCTGCTCGCCGCCGGCGGCGCGCTCGCGCTGTGGCTGAACCGGCGGCTGCGCGACCACGGCGGTGAGACGTCGCGCGCTCTCGGCGGCGTGGCCGAGACGATCGATCGCCGCTTCGCCGAGCTCGAGACAAAGGTCGACCGGCGCCTCGAAGGTCTCGACGGTCGGCTCCTCTCGACCCAGCAGAGCGCGGGCAAGACCGCGACGGACATCGTCGAGCGGCTCGGCAAGCTCGACGGAGCCGCTGCGCAGATGCTCTCGCGCGCGAACGACCTCGCTCGCCTCGAGCACGCGCTCCGTCCTCCGAAGGCCCGCGGGGGCGTCGGCGAGATCCTCCTCGGCAACCTCCTGCGCGACTCGTTGCCGCCGGACGCCTACCAGCTCCAGCACACCTTCCGGACCGGCGAGCGCGTGGACGCGGTGATCCGGGTCGACAAGCTCGTCCCGGTCGACGCGAAGTTCCCGCTCGACAACTTCGAGCGGCTCGTAACGGCAGGCGACGACGGGGACAAGGCCCTCCACCAGAAGGCCTTCGACCGGGACGTGAAGACGCACGTCGACGCGATCGCCTCGAAGTACATCCTCCCGGCGGAGAACACCTACGACTTCGCACTCATGTACCTGCCGGCTGAGTCCGTCTACTACGAGCTCGTCTGCGGGACGGGGAACGTTTACGGCTACGCGCTCGGCAAGCGCGTGTTCCCCGTCTCGCCGACGACCCTGCACGCGTACCTGCTCGTGATCACGCTCGGGCTGAAGGGACTCCAGATCGAGCAGCACGCGCAAGAGGTGATGGCCTACTGCGGCCAGCTGGGCCAGGACTTCGAGCGGTTCCGCGCCGACTTCGAGGTCGTCGGCAAGCACATCCAGAACGCCCAGTCGAAGTACGGCGAGGCCGACCGGCGGCTGGATCGCTTCGGGACGCGCCTCGAGCGGGCGGCCGACTGGCAGGACGCGGTCGAGCCCGCCGAGGCGCGGGAGCTCCCGCGCGCCGTCGACGCGGCCTGAACGCCTAGGCGCCGCTTGCCGGCGCCGTCATCAGGACGGACGAGCGGCGCTCGTGCGTCCGTCGGAACTGACCGGTCGAGCCCGATTGCGTGGCTTATTGGTGGCGCTACGCGGTCGCGGGCTGCTGCTCGCGGAGGTAGCGGATCAGGCCGCCGGCAACGGCGATCTCGCGCTCGCGCGGTAGGAGGTCGTGCGTGAGCGTGATCGAGTCTGCGCCCTCGATCTCGGCCTCGAGCTCGTCGTTGCCCTCGGCGATCGAGTGCAGCTGCGAGATGCGCCAGGTCTGGCCGAGACCCGTCTTGTCGTAGTGGCTCTCGTCCTGAAAGAGCAGCGGCAGGATCCCCTGGGCGATCAGGTTGCGCCGGTGGATCCGGGCGAAGCTCTTGGCGATCACCGCGCGCACGCCGAGCTGCGCGGGCGCGAGCGCCGCGTGCTCGCGGCTCGAGCCCTGGCCGTAGTTGTGGCCGGCGACGATGAAGCCCCCGCCCCACTCCTTGCACCGGCGCGGAAACTCCGGATCGCGATGCTGGAACGTGAACTCGGCGATCGCGGGCACGTTCGAGCGATAGGCCATCACGGTCGCGCCGTCCGGGGAGAGTTCGCCGGTCGAGATGTCGTCAGGAGCGACGATGAGCACGCGCAGCTCGAGGATGCCGGGAAGCTCTTTCTGCTCGGGCGGCGGCTTGATGTTGGGTCCCCGCGGGATCTCGATCGACGCCGCCTCGCCGGCGGGAGCGAGGATGTGCGCCTGGACGACCGCCGGCCGGGCCGGCGGCCGTTCGGCCAGCTCGGGCGGGTCGAGCTCACGCGGGTCG
>DATAOV010000042.1:0-3173 GCA_036265535.1 Gaiellaceae bacterium
TGGCCGGAAGCAAGGACGAGCGCGATGTGCCGCCCGGGGGGCAGGCCGAGCTTCTGCGTCCGCCGGTCTTCGTGGACGTCTAGCCGACGTCCAGGCCCAACCCCGGCTGCGAAGCGTCCAGGACGACGGCGTGCCAGCCCCCCGTGGGAAACTCGACATGCGCCGTCGCCCGGCCGTCGACCTCGTCTTCGTAGATTCGCCCCCCGTCCTCCGAGAGCACGACGTGCGTGGGCTTCTCCGCGGAGAACGTGAGAGTGTAGGGGCCGCCGCCGTAGAGCCAGAACGGCGCCTGGAGCTCCGTGGTCTTGCCCTCGCGCCAGCCGAGGCAGAAAACCGGCTCGGTGTGGACGGGCTCCGTGAGCTTCGGCGGCGCGGACGTGCTGCCGCGGCCGAACAGCGTGACCGCGCCGGGCTGTGCGGCCGGAGCCCAGCCGGCGCCGGTCAGGCCCTTCCAGGCGAACCAGGCGGAACGGTCGCTCGCCTGCTGATAGACGCCTGAGTGCAGGAGCACGTGCCGGACGTCGAGGCGTTCCAGAACGGCCTCGTCGCCCGGCAGCCAGATTCCGCACGAGATGCGGTTGTAGGTGAAGGCGAACGTGTATGCGCGCCTGGGCGCGAGCGTGTCGTACCCCTGCGGCCGCTCCCGCCCCGCCTGCAGCTCGTAGTAGTCGTAGACGCTTCCGTAGTGGATGCCGGGATCGAAGAGCGGCAGCTCGAGGATCCTGCCCGGCTCGCCGAGAGCGGCGTAGGCTGCATTGTCCGGATCGGCAGCCGTCGCGGAGACGGGCTGCGCGCCGAGGTCGAGCGCGACGAGGACGAGGAGCAGCGCTGCGACGGCCGTCGCCCGGGCTCCGGCCCGCCGGAGGAGCTCGGCAGCGGCGACCGCCACCAGGGCGGCGAGCGCAAGGTCGGCGATCGGCATGAAGCGTTCCGGCACCCGCGGGTAGCGAAGCGGCGGGAGCGCATGCCAGAGGAGTGAGTACGTGGGGAGGTTCGTCCCGAGCGCGAGCAGGATCGGCAGCAGCGCGCCTACGCCGAGCACCACCGCGAGCCAGGTCTGGCGGCGCCACAGGACGACCACGCCCGCGACGGCAAGGACCGGAGTGAGCCAGCCGAAGTAGACGAACTCCTCGCTTCCGGGCCGGTGGAAGCGGTTGACGAGGTCGATCCATTCCGCCTGGAACTTGCGCAGGTCGGCCAGCGAGCGCCCCTGATCCTCCGCCGAGCCCGCGATCAGCGTGTAGCGGATGACGAGACCGAGGGCGGTCGTCGCAGCGAGCCCACCGATCGTCCAGAGGAGCGCAAGCCCCCGGGCGCGAACGATCGCGTACGCCAGCACGAACGGAATCGCGCCGAGCGCGAGGTGGAGCTGACCCGAGAGGCAGATCGATACGAGCGCGACCGCGGTCAAGGCGCCCCAGCCGTGCGCGCGAGCCCGAGTCGACGCCAACCGCGCCCGCTCGATCCCGAGCAGTGCGAGAGGGAGGAGGACCGCCGCCCAGCCGAGCACGTGGCCGGTCGCGCTCTGGTCGAGGCGGTACGGAGCCACCGCGAAGGCGAGCGCACCGATCAGGGCGGGCCAGAGGCCGAGGTCGAGGGCGCGCAGCCAGGCGTAGGTGACCAAGCCGGCCGCGACGACGGTGGCCATGAGCAGCGTGTTCCACGCGACAACCGGCCCGAAGATCGCTCCGAGGGGCCAGTACAGGAGCCCGAACGGCCAGGCTCCAAGGACGGTTTGCTGCTCCGTGAGCGGCTGGAAGCTGAAGGGATCACGCCAGGGCGCGGCCCCGTCGGCGAGCTGGTGGCCGACGAGCCAGAAGCGGTAGACCGTCTGTAGGTGATCGCCGGCCGGCGGCTCGCCGTGGCCGTCGCCGCCGCTCGCCATGAAGGCGCTCATGAAGGAGCCGATCCCGGGCCAGGTGGCCGCGACCGCCGCGACGGCATAGAGGAGCGCTACGAAAGGGAGCGGGCGGCGGCCAGCAGCTCGTCGAAGTCGGGCACCTCTCCGGTCTCGTACCGCCATGACCCGCGGATGATGCCCTGTCCGTCGACGAGGTAGGCGCTTCGCTCGGCGACGCCGCCCATCCCACGGTGGTCGTGCGCGATCCCGAACGCGTTGACCGCGTCCCCGTTCCAGTCGGAGAGGAGCGGCACGTCGAGGTCGAGCGCCTGCGCCCAGGCGACGTGCGACCACGGGCTGTCGCGCGAGACTCCGAAGACCTTCACTCCGGCCTGGTCGAACTCTCCGCTCCTGTCACGCAGGAGCGTGAACTCGTCCGTTCAGGTGCTCGACCAGTCGAAGAGGTAGAAGAGGAGCAGGTAGGGCGACTGCTCCGAGAGTTCCCGGAGCTCGACTTCGTCCCGCGGCGTCAGCCAGACCCGCGCTGCCGGGGCGGGCTCGCCGACTGCGAGCATCAGGCCGGCACCGCGGCGGCCTCGGTCGCGTCCGCGATTTCGTTCGCGACCTCGACGATGTCGCGGTTCGCGTTGAAGACCCGGAGCTGGCGGTCGGCGCCGTTGCCCCGGCCCAGGATCTCGCGGATGCCCTCGAGCTCGCGCTCGGCTCCGAGCTCCCGTGCGTGCGGCTCGATTTCGCGGAGCGTCCTGCGGATGAGCTGGGCGACCGGCACACGGTTCCGCCGGCCGGTGGCGAGGTCCATGACCGGCGCCTCGAGCCCGTAGCGCGCTCCGAGCCACTTGTTCTCGGAGATGAGGATCCGGTGGAAGGACGGCAGCTCTCCGCCGTTCTCGTAGAGGTCGGAGTAGTACTTGACGAGAGCCTGCACGTATGCCGTCAGCGCGACCGTCTCCTCGAGATGGGTGACCGCGTCCATGACGCGCACCTCGATCGTCCCGAAGCGCGGGTGCAAGCGGATGTCCCACCAGATATGCGTGTAGTCCGCGATGCAGCCCGTCTTCTCGAGCTGGCCGACGACTTCGGCGTAGTCGGCGTAGTCGCGGAAACGGGGAGGGGGCCCCGAGCGCGGGAAGGCGGCGAAGACCATCTGCCGGCTCGAGGCGAGGCCGGTCGCCTCGCCGCGCCAGAACGGCGAGCTGGCCGAGAGCGCCAGGAAATCGGGCAGATGGAGCAGGAGGGCGCTCGTCACCTTGATCGCCTTCTCCGGATCGTCGACCGCCACGTGGATGTGCAGGCCGAAGATGAGCTCGCGGCG
>DATAOV010000043.1:0-2476 GCA_036265535.1 Gaiellaceae bacterium
CCCGGATCGTCGTCGGGTAACTGATCGCGGGTGCTCGCGACTTCCATGGCCACATGACGCGGATCGGGCCGCGGACCTTCCCGTGAAGCCGCCGCCGCTCTAGGCTGCGCCGATGCTCACCCGGCCCCTGCGCGTCACGGCGACGCTGCTGGCCGCCGCGCTCGCCGCCTGGGTCGTCGCCGCTCAGCAAATGCGGGGGATGGACGCCGGTCCCGGCACGAACCTCGGCGGCCTCGGCTGGTACCTCGGCATCTGGGTGACGATGACCGCGGCGATGATGCTGCCTTCCGCCGCACCGATGGTGCTCACGTACGCGAGGGTTGCGCGAGACGCACGCACCTGGGTCTTCGTCCTCGGCTACCTCGTCGCGTGGACGGCCTTCGGGCTGGTCGCCTACGGGCTGTACCGCCTGGTTGCGAGCTCGTCGCCGGGGTGGGTCGCCTGGAACCGCCAGGGGCCGTACGTCGCGGGTGCCGCACTCGCGCTCGCCGGCCTCTACCAGCTGTCACCGCTCAAGGAGGCCTGTCTGCGCCACTGCCGCGGGCCCTTCCGCTACCTCGTGCACGGCTGGCGCGAGGGCCGGACAGGCGCGCTGCGGATGGGCGCCGAGCACGGCCTCTTCTGCGTGGGATGCTGCTGGGGCCTGATGCTGGCGCTGTTCGCGCTCGGGGTGATGAGTCTCTTCTGGGCGGCTGTCGTCGCCGCCTCGATCTTCGCGGAGAAGGTCCTTCCCCGGGGACTCGCGCTCGCACGGGTGCTCGCAGTGGCGCTGGTCGCGCTCGGGTTGCTAGTCGCGCTCGCGCCTTCCCACGTTCCCGAGCTGACGCAGCCCCAGCCGATGCGGCTGGGCCGATGAGCGCCTGGCGCGTTGCCGGCACCTACCTCGAGTCGTGCAACTGCGAGGCGATCTGTCCGTGCCGCCGGATCGACGGCGTCATGGGCGGCCGCTCGACCTACGGCATCTGCCTTGGCGCCCTCTCGTGGCGCATCCTCGAGGGACACGCAGACGGCGTGAAGCTCGACGGGCTCGGCGTCGTGCTCGCCTGCCGCTACAGCGACGACGAGGAGGGCTCGCCGTGGAGCTTCGTGCTCTACCTCGACGACCGCGCCGACGAGGCCCAGCGCGAGGCGCTCGAGGCGATCTTCACCGGCCGACTGGCCGGCTCGCAGGTCGACCATTTTCCGTGGGCGTGGAAGGCGAGCCACCTGCTGGCGGTGCGGCCGGCGGCCATCGAGATCGAGCACGTCCCGGGGCGCGGCTGGTTCCGCGCGGGCCGCTACGTCGAGGTGCGGGTCGGGCACCCGGTCGGCAGCGGAGAGACGGTGACGTGCGTGATCCCGGGCCACGAGCGCACCGGCCGCGAGGTGATCGCCGAGTCACTGGACGTCAGCGACGAGGCGCTCGAGTTCTCGTTCCGCGGTAACTGCGGCTACGAGAGCGACTTCGACTACTCGGGCTAGTCGGAGGGCTTGGCGGAACTCCGCTCGTCGCCGGGGCGCGATGGTCGTTCCGAGGCAAGGACGCAGGGAGCGTTCGTACCTGAAAGGTACGGGCGCGACTGAGAACGCAGCATCGGGGCGAGCAGCGCGTCCCGGCGGCACAGCCGGTGTTTCGCCGAGCCCTCCTATACCTCCGCGTGGCCGTTCTCGACCACATGGAGCGCGCGCGCTTCGGGGTGGCGGTGACGGAACCCTGTGACGAGGTCCTCGACCGCGGCGTTGTGGGTGTCCGTCCGAAACGACCCGATCAGCGAGACCTCGATCTCCGAGTCGCTGATGCGAATGGCGACGCAGTCCGCCTGCTGATCGAAGTACTCGAGCAGCACCTTGACCAACTCCGAATCGCCGACGTGTACGCGCAAAACCTGTTCCTCCTACCCGGTGAACCCCTCCACGTGAGCTTCATCGATCTGTGCGGCGGGTGAACCACCCGAACGTGGTGACGGCCCGAGCCGTGGGTCGAGTCGCACTACGCGACGTAGGAGAGCGGCCGCTCGAGGATCCCGCGCTCGTATGCACGGCGCACCGCCTCGGTGCGGCTGGAGACGCCGAGCTTGCGGTAGATGTTCGTCAGGTGGAACTTCACGGTCTGCTCGGCGAGGAACAGCTCCTCGGCGATCGCCGCGTTGGAGGCGCCCGACTCGAGGGCCTCGAGGATCGACCGCTCGCGCTTGCTCAGGCCCGCGTCGTCGGAGGCGCTGCCGCCTGTCGAGGCGACGAGGTCGAGCGGACGGAAGATTGCACCCATGACGACCTGGCGCACCGCCGCCGCGAGGTCGCGCGGGTCGACGTGCTTGAGCACGAACGCAGCGGCCCCCCGCTCGAGGGCGCCGCGAACCAGAGCCGGGTCGTCGATCGCGGAGAGCATCACCACGGCGACGCTCGGGTAGCGCTCGCGCAACTGCTCGAGAACCGCGAGGCCGTCCATCCCGGGCATCCGCACGTCCAGCAGGACGACGTCGGGGCCGGTCTGGCC
>DATAOV010000044.1:0-15461 GCA_036265535.1 Gaiellaceae bacterium
GACATGAACGCGGTCACCGGCGTGGGGGCGCCCTCGTAGACGTCCGGCGTCCACATGTGGAACGGCGCCGCCGAGGCCTTGAAGCCGAGCCCGCCGATCAGGAGCGCGAGCCCGGCGACGAGCAGGGCGTCGCCGGATAGGGCCTGCGCCTGCACGACGCGGGCGATCTCGCCGAACTCGAGCTGACCGGTCGCGCCGTACACCAGCGCGGAGCCGAACAGGAGCATCGCCGAGCCGAAGCCGCCGATGATCAGGTACTTGAGCCCGGCCTCGAGCGAGCCGGCGAGGTCGCGGTCGATCGCGCAGAGGATGTAGAGGCTGATCGAGAACCACTCGAGCCCGAGGAAGAGGGTCAGGAGCGTGCTCGCGCTCGCGAGGAAGACCATCCCGGCGCCGGCCCAGGCGAGGAGCGCGTAGTACTCGGCGATGTGGTCGTCGGCCATCGGCTCGGAGTACGAGGTTCCGATGGCGAGGAGACCCGCCCCGGCGATGATGATCGCGGTCAGCGCGCCCAGGCGGTCGCGCTGGATCACGTCCGCGATCACGCCGTGCCCGTCGGCGCTATGCGCGAACAGGAGCGCGGCGGCGACGATCGCGCCGGCGAACCCGAGCGCGCAGACGACCGCCGTGGTCGGCCGCTTCCAGCTCCTCGGCCAGAGGACGGCGAGAATCAGGTTGAGCGCACCCGCGGTCAGGAGCGCGAGCGTGGGCGCCAGCGCGAACCAGTCGATCGCCGGGGTGTCGAGCGCGAGGATCACTTGGAGACCCGGCCCACGACATTCGAAGCGCTGCCGACGAAGGAGCGCTCCGTGATCGCCGCTGGCCACGCCGAGAGCACCAGAAGGATCGCCACCAGCGGCACGACGACGCCGAGCTCGGCCGGGCGCAGGTCGAGCGCTCCCTCAGGGACCGCCGAGCCGACCCGGTCGTGCAGGACCGCCGAGATCAGCCGCAGGATGTACATGGCCGCGAGGATGATCGAGACCGCGCCGACGACCGCCCAGCCCCACCCGGTCTGGAAGACGCCGGCGAGGATCTCGAACTCACCGGCGAAGGCCGCCGAGCCGGGCACCGCCAGTGCGATCACTCCGGCTGTCAGCAACACCGTCGCGAGCGCCGGCCTTCCCCGCGCCATCCCGCCGAGCAGGGCGAGCTCACCGGTCGCGGTCCTGCGCTCGATCCCGCCGGCGAGCAGGAAGAGCGTGGCGGAGATCAGGCCGTGGTTGACCATTTGCAACACCGCCCCGGTCAGCCCGAGGCCGTTGACCGCGAACAGGCCGAGGGTGATCAGGCCCATCTGCGCGAGGCTCGAGTACGCGATCACACCGCGGACGTCCGGCGCGCGGAAGGCGAGCAGCGAGCCGTAGACGAGGCCGCAGGCTGCGAGCACGAGGATCGGCGTTCGGAAGTCGGACACCGGCCCCGGGAACTTCGCGATCGCGATCCGCAGGAAGCCATAGGCCGCGGCCTTCGAGACCACGCCCGAGAGCACCCCCGCGACCTCCGGCGACGACTCGCGGTACGCCGCTGGAAGCCACGCGTGCAGCGGGAAGAGCGGCGCCTTGACCGCGAACGCCGCGACGAAGCCCAGGAGGATCCAGTCGCTGTCGCTCGTCCCCGAGGTGACGAGGTCGAAGGTGCCCTGCGAGAGCCCGAGCACGATGATCGAGGCCAGCATCAGCAGCGACCCGGCCATCGTGTAGATGACGAACACGAGCGTCGCACGCAGCCGTCCCGCGCCGCCCCAGACGCCAACGAGCACGTAGAGCGGGACGAGCATCGCCTCCCAGAAGACGTAGAACAGGAGCAGGTCCTGCGCGACGAAGACGCCGACGATCGCGCCGGTCAGGAGGAGCATCAGCCCGTAGTAGGCGCGTGGCCGCTCGCGTCCGGCCCAGAACGCGTAGCCGATCGCGGCGGCCAGGACGACCGTCGTCAGGCCCACGAGCCAGATCGAGAAGCCGTAGAAGCCAACGTGGTACGAGACGTGCAGGTCGCTGAACCAGCTCGTGCGCTGGTCGAGCTGGAGTCCCGGTTGCGAGAAGTCGAACTGCGCGACGGAGTCGATCCAGAGCCCGACCTCCACGAGCGCGAACAGCAGCGCGGTCGAGCCGACGGCGAAGGGGCGCAACGGCAGCAGCCAGAGAACGAGCGCACCCGCGACCGGGAACAGGATCAGCGCGGTTGTGAGCCAGCCGCTGCTCATCGCACGGCCACGAAGACGACGGTGACGATCGCCAGGCTCGCGGCGATCGAGAGCGCGTAGGTGCGGACGAGGCCGGTCTGGAGGCGGCCCGTCCCTTGCCCGGCTTCCCTGAACGCCCGCACGAGCTCGCGGATCGAGCCGAACACGAGCGGCTGCTCGACCAGGCGGTAGAGGCCGGTCGCCAGCAGCACCGAGGGCCGGTAGAAGAGCAGGTCGTAGAGCTCGTCGAAGTAGAACTTGTGCTCGAGCAGCGTCTGTACGTGCGCAAGCCGCGGCACCCGGACGGTGCGCTCGGCGTAGATCAGCCAGGCGATCCAGATTCCGACCAGGCCGAGACCGACCGCGAGCACCGACGAGACGAGCTCCTGCGTTCCGGTGGCCTCGACGAGCGGCTCGGCCACGGGGTCGAGCCAGTTCGAGACCGGGGTCCAGACGTCCGCGAACTGGATCCAACCCCCGATCGTGGCGAGCACGGTCAGGATGCCGACCGTCCAGATCATCGAGGCCGGTCCCTCGCCCGAGTGCATGTGCGCCTCGTGACCGTTGTGCGAAGCATGTCCCTCGCGCGCATGGGCATGTGAGCCGATCATCAGGTGCTCGCGCACGAAGGCCGAGGGCTCGCCCCAGAAGACGATGAAGAACAGGCGCGCGGAGTAGAGCCCGGTCAGGAAGGCCCCCGTCATCCCGGCCGCCCAGAGCAGCTGGCCGTACCACCCCTGAGAGAGCGCGGCGGCAAGGATCGAGTCCTTCGAGAAGAAGCCCGAGAAGGGCGGGATTCCGGTCAGCGAGAGGGTTCCGACGATGAAGGCGACGAAGGTGAAGGGCATCAGCCGCCGCAGCCCGCCCATCTTGCGGATGTCCTGCTCGCCTGCGAGCGCGTGGATGACGAGGCCGGCCGCCATGAAGAGGAGCGCCTTGAAGAAGGCGTGCGTCATCAGGTGGAACATCCCGTCGGCGTAGGCGCCGAGCCCGACAGCCAGGAACATGTAGCCGATCTGGGACATCGTCGAGTAGGCGATCACGCGCTTGATGTCGGTCTGCACGAGCGCGATCAACCCGGCCATGACGAGCGTGATCGCCCCGAGGCCTCCGGCAAGCTCGAGCACCTTCGGCGCCGCTTCGAAGAGCGGGCTCGTACGCACGATCAGGTAAACGCCGGCGGTGACCATCGTCGCCGCGTGGATGAGGGCGCTGACCGGCGTCGGGCCCTCCATCGCGTCCGGAAGCCACGTCTGGAGTGGCAGCTGGGCGGACTTGGCGATCGCGCCGCCGAGCAGGCCGAGTGCGACCAGGTTCGCGGCCCAGACTCCGAGCGAGTCGGCGTTCGCGAACACGATCTCGAAGTTCAGCGACCCCGTGCGCTGAATCAGGATGAAGAGCGCGAGCGCCATCGTCGCGTCGCCGATCGCGTTCATCACGAAGGCCTTCTTGGCCGCTGCGACCGCGCTCGGCCGGTCGTGCCAGAAGCCGATCAGCAGGTAGGAGGAGAGGCCGACCAGGCCCCACCCGACGAGCAGCATGAGCAGGTTGCCGCCCTGGACGAGCAGCAGCATCGAGAAGACGAACAGCGCCATGTAGGCGAAGTAGCGCCGCTCCTCGTCGTCGCCGTCCATGTACCCGATCGAGTAGGCGACGATCAGCATTCCGACGCCCGAGACGACGAGCATCATGAAGACCGAGAGCGGGTCGACCAGGATGCGCAGTCCGAAGTCGAGCTGTCCGGCCGTGAGCCAGCTCCAGAGCGTGGAGGGGTGCGATCGGTCGTGCGGCGAGTCGCCGAGCAGGACCGCGAAGGTGACGACGGCCGCGACGAAGGAGACCGCGACCGAGCCGGTCGCGAGGTAGCCCGCGGCGCGCCTCGTGATCCGGTTGCCCGCGAGCGTGATCGCGAGCGCCGCTCCCAGGGGCACGAGCAGGCAGGTCCAGGCGGCGGCGATCACGCGGTTGCCATTCCTAGCCGCGGAGCGTGGAGAGCTTGTCCACGTCGAGGTCGAGGTGCTTGCGCGCGATCGCCACGATCAGGCCGAGCCCGACCACGACCTCCGAGGCCGCGACGGCCATCACGGTCAGCGCGAAGATCTGGCCGTCGCCCTGCGCGTAGTGGCGCGAGAAGGCGATCAGGGCGAGGTTCGCTCCGTTGAGCATGATCTCGAGCGAGAGCAGCACGATCAACGGGCTGCGCCGCATCAGCACGCCCAGCGCGCCCGTGCAGAAGAGGAAGCCGGCCACCGCCAGATACCAAACGATGTCGGGACCCCTCACCGCTCGGGCTCCCGTGAGTGGCTGCCGAGGATGACGCCGCCGACCGCGGCGACGAGCAGGACGATCGAGGTGATCTCGAACGCGAGCAGCTGGTCAGTGAGGAAGAGGCGGCCGATGTCGTAGGGGCTCCCGAAGGTGCCGCTGATCCGCGGCGCGTCCGAGAGGCGACCGCTCGTCTTCAGCCCGATCACGACGATCACCTCGACGAAGAGCGCCGCCGAGGCGGCCACCGCTCCGACGGCTTGCCAGCTGGGCCCGCCCGCCCAGGGCGCGTCGGCGCGGTCGCCGAGGTAGCCGATCACGAACAGGAACATCACCATCACCGCGCCGGCGTAGACGAGCACCTGCGCGGCGGCGACGAACTCGGCCGAGAGCAGCAGGTAGAGCACGGCCAACGAGGCGAGGTTCCCGATCAGGGCGAGCGCCGAGTAGAACGGGTTCGAGAACGAGACGACCGCGATTCCGGAGCCGATGCAGGCGAAGGCCGCGCCGACCCAGACCGCCCAGACCACGACGTTCGCGACCGACGCGACGATCACGAGTGCTCCTTGTAGTACGGGATCGGCGTGTCGTAGAGGTCGCGGTCGGCCACCGGCACCTTCTTGATCGGCTCGGCGAGCAGCATGTCCTTGGTGTAGATGAGGTCGTCGCGCGAGTACTCGGAGATCTCGAACTCGTTGCCGAGCGTGATCGCGTCGAACGGACAGGCGAGCTCGCAGTAGCCGCAGAAGATGCAGCGGCTCATGTTGATCTCGTAGATGCGCGCGTAGCGCTCGCCCGGCGAGACGCGGTTGTCGGCCGTGTTCTCGGCCGCGACCACCCGGATGCAGTCCGCCGGGCACGCGGCCGCGCAGAGCGAGCAGCCGACGCACTTCTCGAGCCCGTTCTGGTGCCGGTGGAGCCGGTGGCGCCCACGGAAGCGCGGGTAGACGGGCCGCTTGTACTCCGGGTACTGCTGCGTAATCGGCTTGCGGAAGATCTGCCTGAACGTGACCGCAAATCCACGAAGACTCTCGATCGGCTGTGGGCTCACGAGCGTTCCCCTCTCCCGAGCGAAGCGAAGGGACAAGCCCGCTCCGCAGAAAATGCACAGCATTTTCTGCGGTCCATCAGAACGCCACCACGCAGGCTGCGGTGATGAGCGCATTGATCGTCGCCACCGGCAGCAGGATCTTCCAGCCGAAGCGCATCAGCTGGTCGTAGCGCAGGCGCGGCAGCGTCGCGCGGATCCACATGAAGACGAAGATGACGATCAGCAGCTTGAGCAGGAACCAGAGCGGGCCGAGCGGCGCCCAGGGCCCGTACCAGCCGGCGAAGAAGAGGGTCACAGAGAGCGCCGAGAGCGTGATCATGTTCACGTATTCGGCCATCTGGAAGAGCCCGAAGCGCATGCCGCTGTACTCCGTGTGGTAGCCGGCGACGAGCTCGGTGTCGGCCTCGGGGAGGTCGAACGGCGGTCGGTTCGTCTCCGCGATCCCGCCGATGAAGAAGACGAGGAAGCCGACGAACTGCGGCGCGATGAACCAGATCGTGGCGTGCTGCTTGTTGACGATGTCGACGAGCGAGAGCGAGTGGCTCATGAGCACGACCCCGAGCACGGCGAACGTGAGCGAGACCTCGTACGAGACCATCTGTGCGCACGTCCGCATCGAGCCGAGCAGCGCGTACTTGGAGTGCGAGGCCCAGCCGCCGACGATGAAGCCGTAGATTCCGAGCGAGCTGAGCGCGAAGATCAAGATCAGCGAGATGGGGACGTTGACGATCGCGCCGCTCACGTCCCAGTTCCAGATGTGCCACCCCGGGCCGAAGGGGATCACGCTGAAGGCCGCGAGCGCGGTGAACGCCGAGAGCACCGGAGCCGAGATGTAGAGGACGTCGACCGCCGTCGCTGGGAAGAAGCTCTCCTTGCGGATCAGCTTGACGAGGTCGGCGATCGGCTGCAGGAGGCCGAACGGGCCCGCGCGGTTGGGACCGTAGCGGAGCTGCATGCGCCCGAGCACCTTGCGCTCCACCCAGGTCATGTAGGCGAACATCAGCAGCAGCAGGTTGATGATCAGGAACGCCTTGATCGCCGAGATCCACCAGGGCTCGCTCATGGCTTCGTCACCTCCACGAAGCCGCCGAGGTCGCCGGCGTGCTCGTTCGCGATCCGGGCGATACCGGTGCGCAGGGAGGCGTTGATCCGTGCCCGCAGCTCGAAGGCTGCCTCGGCGTGGCCGACCGTGACTGCCTCGCCGTTCCGGATCCCTCGCGCCTCGGCGTCCTGAGGCGCGAGCTCGACCTCGGGCGAGGGCCGTTGGAACTGGAGCTCGGGGACGCGCTCGACCGCCGGTCCGGAGAAGAGAGGGCGGTAGCGGACGAGCCTCAGCTCACCGTTCGCCGCCGCGGGGGCGAACTCGCCCGGGAGCTCCCCTCCGGGCGCTTCGCTCCGCGTGCGCAGCTCGGCGCGCTCGCCCACTTCCCCGAACGGCAATCCGTCGTAGATCAGCTCCGACAGCTCCGCGAAGACCGCAGCGGCGTACGGTGGCACCTCCACCTCGAAGCGCTCCGCCAGCTTCGAGATCCAGGCGAGCTCGTCCGGCGCGGGCGGGATCGCGGCCCGGCGCAAACGCTGGAGCCGGCCCTCGAGGTTGACGTAGGTACCGTCGCGCTCGAGGTAGCTCGTCCCCGGAAGGACGAGGTCGGCCCAGCCGACCGCGAGCCCCTGGAACATCGACGTGACGATCACCCGCTCGGCCCGCTCGGCCAACGCCCTCACGTTCGGGTCTGCGGCGGCCTCGTCGCCGGAGACGACCAGGAGCCCGATCTCCTCGGGCGAGTCGGCCTCGTCGTCGCAGCAGGCGGCCCAGGCGTCGGCGATCCCGCGGCCGTTCGGCGTGGCCGGGAGGTGGAAGGCGCCCGATCCGGGCTTGCCGCCGAAGCCGAGCTTGCTGGCCAGCGCGGCCAGGTGTGAGCCGCCGCTGCCCTCCTCGGCCGACCAGATCAGGATCGCCCGTTCGCTCTCGCGGAGCCGCTTCCCGAGCGCGTCTCGCCCGTCGGCGAGACGCCGGCAGCTCTCGGCCGCGTCACCGGTGTGCTCGATCCGGGCGCCGGCCCGGCGGGCGGCTCGCAGCCAGAGGTCGACGATCGGCGCCCGCTCCGCGACCGGCTCGTCTCCGAGCACGGCCACGAGCTCTGCGTCGCGGATCGCCGAGAGTGGCAGGCGGAAGGCGTCGAGCGCGCTGCTCGTCTCCTCGGGCAGGACCGCGGTGTGCGCGCCCAGCCCTCGCCGCAGGAGCTTGCCGAGCGCGTAGGCCTGCTCGACGGTCTCCGAGCCCGAGAGCGCGGTCACGATCCTGCCCTGTGCGTCCCGCAGCAGCCGCTCCGCCTCGTCGAGCGCGTCGTCCCAGGAGAGCTCCTCGAAGCCGCGCTGCCGCACGCGCCGGAGCGGGTCGGTGATCCGGTCGCGCGCGTAAAGGTGTGTGAACGCGAAGCGGCCTTTGTCGCAGAGCCAGCCCTCGTCGACCTCGGGGTGGTTGCGGGAGAGCATCCGGCGGACCTTTCCCTCGCGCATCGTCGCGTGGGTGTTGCAGCCGACCGGGCAGAGGCCGCAGACCGTCGGCACGTTCTGGATCTCCCACGGCCGGCCCAGGAAGCGGTACTGCGTCGAGGTCAGCGCGCCGACCGGGCAGAGCTCGATCACGTTGCCCGAAAACGGCGCCCGGTAAGGCTGGTCCTCGAAGGTGGCGATCACGGAGCTCGCGCCGCGGTTCACGGCGACGAGCTGGCCGTCCTCGGCCACGCTTTCGGAGAAGCGCGTGCAGCGGTAGCAGAGGATGCAGCGCTCGCGGTCGAGGGCGATCGCCGGCGAGACCGGGATCGGCTTCTCAACGGTGCGCTTCTCGAACTCCATGCGGGTATTGCCAGGGCCCCAGCGGAAGGTCAGGTCCTGGAGCGGGCACTCGCCGCCCTTGTCGCAGACCGGGCAGTCCAGCGGGTGATTGACGAGGATGAACTCGAGCGTCGCGTCCTGACCCTCGGCCGCCTTGGCCGAGGTCTGCGCGGTGCGGACGACCATCCCATCCTGGGCGGTCATCGTGCAGACGGCCTGGAGCTTCGGCATCCCCTCGACCTCGCAGAGGCACATCCGGCAGGCGCCGACCGCGGGCCCCAGGCGCGGCTCGTAGCAGAAGACCGGGATCTCGATCCCCGCCGAGAGCGCGGTCTCGACGATCCCCGTTCCCTTCGCGACCTGCACCTCGCGGTCGTCGATCACGACGGTGACCAGCTCCACGCTCATGCGGGAACCTCGACGGGAACCTCCGCGTGCTGGTCGACCGGCGCGAACACGCCCTCGAGCGAGGATTGGCCGCCAAAGGGGCAGCCACCTTCCTCGACGTGCTGCCGGTACTCGTCGGCGAACTTCGTCACGTAGCTCGCGACCGGCATCGCCGCCGCGTCCCCGAGCGGGCAGAGGCACTTGCCGAGGATCCGGTCGCAGACGTCGAGCAAGAGGTCGAGGTCGCGATGGTCGGCTCGGCCGTCTTCGATTGCGCGCAGGATCTGCACCATCCAGCGCGTTCCCTCCCGGCAGGGCGTGCACTTGCCGCAGGACTCGTGCTGGTAGAACTGCGCGACCCGCAGGCCGAGCTGCACCATGCAGCAGCGGTCGTCGATCACGATCACCGCGCCCGAGCCGAGCATCGTGCCGGCCTCGGCCATCGAGTCGAAGTCGAGTGGGTACTGGATCTCGCCGGCGGTCAGCACCGGGACCGAGGAGCCGCCCGGGATGACCGCCTTCAGCTTGCGCCCGTCGGGGATCCCGCCGCCGATGCGGTAGATCAGCTCGTAGAGCGACGTGCCGAGCTCGAGCTCGTAGTTGCCGCCGTTGACCACGTTGCCCGAGAGCGAGAACACGCGCGTGCCGGCGGAGTTCTCGACCCCAAGGGCCGCGTACCAGTCGCCGCCGTGCTCGACGATCGCCGGCACGGTCGCGACGGTCTCGACGTTGTTGATCAGGGTCGGCGACGCGTACAGGCCCTGGACCGCCGGGAATGGCGGTTTCGAGCGCGGCTGGCCGCGCTTGCCCTCGAGCGACTCCAGGAGTGCCGTCTCCTCGCCGCAGATGTAGGCGCCCGCCCCGCGATGGATGACGATCGTGACGCCGCCGAGCAGGCCCGCGTCTCGCACCTCGTCGAGGGCCGCGCGCAGCACCTCGAACTCGTGCGAATACTCACCGCGCAGGTAGATGAAGACGTGCTTCGAGTCGATCGCGTGCGCGGTGATCAGGCAGCCCTCGAGCAGGCGGTGCGGCACTCGGAACATGATCTCGCGGTCCTTGAAGTCGCCGGGCTCCGACTCGTCGGCGTTGACGACCAGGTAGACCGGCTTGCCCGTGTCCTTGGCGAGGAACGACGCTTTGCGCCCCATCGGGAACCCGGCCCCGCCGCGGCCGCGCAGGCCGGAGGTGAGCAGTTCCTCGACGATCGCTTGCGGCTCCAACTTGCGGGCCTTCGCGAGCATCTTGTAGCCGCCCGCCTTGCGGAACTCCGCCAGCTTCGTGAGGTCGTGCTCGTCTGCACCGGCGAGCACGACCTGCACGCGCTCGCGGCTACCCACCGCGGAGCTCCCGCAGGACCGCCGGGACGTCCTCGGGCGTCGTCGGCTCGCGATAGCGGTGGTCGACGACGACTACCGGCGCCCAGCCACAGCCGCCGGCGCACTCCATCGTTCGCAACGTCACCTCGCCGTCCTCGGTCGTCTCGCCGGGCCGCACGCCGAGCTCCTGCTGAAAGGCCTCGAGCACCCGCTGGGCGCCGACGAGCGCACACGAGATATTCGTGCAGACCTCGACGAGGTGCTTCCCGGTCGGTGCGAGGTGGTACATGTCGTAGAAGGAGGCGATCGCCTGGCAGTAGGCGGGGGTGAGCCCGAGTGCGGCCCCGACCTCCTCGAAGCTCTCGGGCGAGAGCCAGCCGCCGTTCTCGACCTGTGCGAGATGAAGCGCCGGCATGATCGCCGAGCGGGGGTCGGGGTACTGCATCGCCAGCTCCTGCACGCGCTCGGCGAAACCCTCCATCATCGGTCGACCTCGCCCATGAGCGTGTCGAGCGAGCCCACGATCGCAACCAGGTCCGCGACGAGCGCGTCGCTCATGCAGGTCGCCGTCGCCTCGAGCGCGGCGAAGCTCGGCGCCCGGAACTTGACGCGCCAGGGCTTGGGCCCGCCGTCCGAGACGACATAGCAGCCGAGCTCGCCGCGCGCCGACTCGACGGGCACGTAGACCTCGCCCTCCGGGACCCGGAAGCCCTCGGTGACGATCTTGAAGTGGTGGATCAGCGACTCCATCGAGGTGTGGAGCTCCTCGCGCGGCGGCAGCACGACCTTGCGGTCGTCCGCGATCCACGGCTCGCCTTCCATCTCCTCGAGCCGGTCGAGGCACTGGGCGACGATGCGGGTCGACTCCCGCATCTCGTCCATGTGCACCTTGTAGCGGTCCCAGACATCGCCGTTCTCGTAGACGGGCACGTCGAACTCGACCTCGTCGTAGGCCAGGTACGGCTGCGCCTTACGGAGGTCCCAGTCGACCCCGGAGCCGCGCAGCACCGGCCCGGTCTGGCCGAGCGCGATCGCGTCGTCCGCCGAGAGCAGCCCGAGACCCTTCGTCCGCTCGAGCCAGATCGCATTCCGGTCGATGAGCGCCTCGTACTGATCCACGGCCTTGGGCATCCAGCCGACGAACTTCCGCGCTTCCGGGAAGAAGCCCGGGGGGAAATCCTCGGCGAGCCCGCCCACCTGGTAGTAGCGCGTGTGCATGCGCTCCCCGGTCACCATCTCGAACAGATCGAGGACCTGGTCGCGCTCGCGGAAGCAGTACCAGAACATCGAGATCGCCCCGAGCTCGAGCGCCGCGGTGGCGAGCCAGACGAGGTGCGAGTGGATCCGGTTCAGCTCGGCGAGGCACATCCGCATCCAGGTCGCCTTCGCCGGCACCTCGAGCCCGAGCAGCTTCTCGACGGCCAGGACGAACACGAGCTCGTTGTTCTGGAAGGAGAGGTAGTCGATGCGGGGCGAGTAGGTGATTGCCTTCCACCAGCTCTTCTGTTCCATGTTCTTCTCGAAGCCGGTGTGCAGGTAGCCGATCACCGCACGCAGGCCGACCACGTGCTCGCCGTGCAGTTCGACCACGAGGCGCAGGACGCCGTGGGTCGAGGGGTGGTTCGGGCCGAAGTTGACCTCGAGGATGTCCTCGGAGTCGCGGCCCTCGGTCGGGATCTGGAGGATCGTCGGGATCGGCGAGGGAATGCGGGAGCCCTCGTAGATCTTCGGGCGCTCTGGGGCGACGGCCACTATTCCTCGCCCGAGAAGCGGACCGGCTCTCCGCCGATCGGGTAGTCCTTCCGCAGGGGATGCCCTTCCCAGTCGTCCTCCATCAGGATCCGGGAGAGGTTGGGATGGCCCTTGATCCGGATGCCCATCATGTCCCAGGCCTCCCGCTCGTGCCAGTCGGCCGTCGGCCAGACCGCGACGACGCTCGGCACCGCCTCGTCGTCGTCGAGCCAGACCTGCACTCGCACCCGTGTGCTTGCCGGGATCGAGAGCAGGTGGTAGTTCATCGCGAAACGCTTCGGCTTCGGCGCAGGCTGCCGGTCGTAGCCCTGGGACCCGGGCGCATTGAGGTCGCGGCCTCCGGCCGTGCCGATGTAGCCGGCGACTCCGCGGGTGCCCCAGCCGAGGTAGTCGGTCGACGTGACGTCGGCGAGCATGTTGAAGCCGTGCTGGTCGCGCAGGTGAACACACGCGTCCTCGAGCCGCGCGGGGTCGACGACGAGCGTGGTCTCGCCGAGGGACTCCCGCGTCTGGACAAGGCCCGGGACGCCGTCGAAGCTCAGGACGCCACTCCGCGGATCTCGTAGGCCGGCGGCACCCCCGCCTTGACCTTCTCCTGCAGCCGGACGATGCCCTCGAGCAGCGCCTCGGGACGGGGTGGGCACCCCGGCACGTGCACGTCGACCGCCACGATCTTGTCCACGCCCTGGAGGACGGCGTAGTTGTTGAACATGCCGCCCGAGCTCGCGCAGGCGCCCATCGCGATCACCCACTTCGGCTCGAGCATCTGGTCGTAGATCTGCCGCAGCGGCGCCGCCATCTTGTGCGCGACGCGGCCGGACACGATCAGCAGGTCGGCCTGGCGCGGTGAGGAGCGGAAGACCTCGGCGCCGAAGCGGGCGACGTCGTAGCGCGCGGAGACGATCGACATCATTTCGATCGCGCAGCACGCGAGGCCGAAGGTGTCGGGCCAGATCGAGCTCGACTGCGCCCACGCGACCGCCTTGTCGACGGTCGTCAGCATCAGCTTCTGCTCGAGGTCGCCGAGCTCCTGCTCGAAGGTGCCCGGGCCCTTCCCGGTCCACATCACACGCTCGGTGTGGAGGCCGCGGTCGGCGAGCCGCTCCTCCTTCTTCATGCGCTCACTCTCGACGGAACGGCGCGCCGACCGGTCGGTTCAGACGGCCGCGCGGGCAAAGCCCGCACGGCCTGGAAGAGACGCCGCAAGCGTCGTCTCAGCGCCACTCGAGGGCTCCCTTGCGCCAGATGTAGACGTAGGCGACGGCGAGGACCAGGAGGAAGAACGCGAACTCGACGAACCCGAACCACTTGAGCTGGTGGAGGATCACCGCGAGCGGATACAGGAAGACGATCTCGATGTCGAAGACGATGAAGAGCATCGCCGTGAGGTAGAAGCTGATCGTGAAGCGGCTCTGCTCCGGCGGTCCCTTCGAGACCCCGGACTCGAACGCCAGTGAGCGCGTGCGCGAGCGGCGGCGCGGGCGCGTTGCGAACGCGAACGACATCGCCATCATCGAAGCCGGAATCGCGAGCGCGAAGAACCCGTAGATCAGGAAGGGCAACCAGCTGTCGAGCACGCGTTCCTCCCGGGGTAGGGCGAGCCGGAAGTTAGCAGAGCGAGAGAGGCTACGAGCAAGGAGGAAAACGGCTCAACCAAGCGTGAGACGGTTGTTACAAACTCCGCTTTTCCAGAGGGCCCGGGAGGGGGATTCGGACAGCCGAGGCACGCTGCTACGATGGGCTCCGATGGCGACCACCGAGCATGAGCTGTCGCTCGTCTCGCTCACTGAGAGCGCGGCGGCGAAGATCCGCGACCTGATGGCCGAGGAGCCGGAGGGCGAGGCCGCGGTCCTGCGCATCGCCGTGCAGGGCGGAGGCTGCTCGGGGTTCCAGTACGCGCTCGGGTTCGACCGCGGAGCCCAGGAAGGCGACAGCGAGCTGGAGAGCCACGGCGTCCCCGTCGTCGTCGACCCGTTCAGCGCGCCGTATCTCTCCGGGACCGAGATCGACTGGGTCGAGGGCCTCCAGGCGGGCTTCGCGATCAACAACCCGAACGTCTCCGCCTCGTGCGGCTGCGGCCACTCCTTCCAGGTGGAAGAGGGCGAGGCGCCGGACGGCGCCGCGGGTTGCGGCTCCGGCTGCTCGCACTAGACCGCTCCGCGAAGCCCGCTTTAGACTCGCGCGTCCCCGAACCGCGAGGTGAATCGTGCAAGCGCTTTCGATCTACCGCTACTGAGTCGCGCTCCTGTTCCTCGCCGTCATCGTCCAGATCGGCGCGGCGGCCTACGGGCGGCTTCTACTCAGCGGAGAAGCTGGGCGACCAAACGGGTTCTTCGGACGAGAGCAAGTCGATCACGGAAAAGCTGTTCGACCATGGCTTCGGCTTTCACGTCGGCTTCGGCTACATGATCTTCCTCGGCGACCTCGTCCTCCTGCTGCTCGCCCTTGCGGCACGGCTCGGCAAGAGGCGCGTCATCTTCGCGCTGGCCGTTCCGGTTGCGGTAGCGGTCCAGATCGTCCTCGCCTGGGCGAGCGAAATCGGTGTCGGGAATCGGCTTCCTGCATGGAATCAACGCCTTCGTCATCTTCGGGCTGACGGGTTCGCTGGTCGGACAGGCTTGGTGGGGGACCCGAAAGCCCGCGTCGACCGTTGCGCCGACGACGCCTCCCGCCTAGGCGCGAGTAGCATTTCGGCGCCGTGAGCGAGAACGGCGTTGCCGACATCACTATCCTCGGGGCCGGCCCGACCGGTCTTGCGGCCGCGTACTACGCGGGCCACCGCGACGCCTCGGTCCGGATCATCGAGAGCCTCGAGCAGCTCGGCGGCCAGGTGGCGGCCGTCTACCCGGAGAAGCACGTCTACGACGTCGCCGGGCACCCGAAGATCCTCGGCACGAAGCTGATCGAGCTCTGTGCCGACCAGGGCCTCCAGTACGAGCCCGAGGTTCTCCTGGGCGAGGAGGTGCAGACGCTGGAGCGGCTCAGCCTGAACGGCGAGGAGCTGCTCGCGATCGGCACCGACAAGGGCGGCCCGTACGTCTCGCGGGCGCTGATCATCACGGCCGGGCACGGCGCCTTCGAGCCGCGCAAGCTCGGGATCGAGGGGATCGACGAGTGGGAGGAGAAGGGCGTCCACTACTTCGTGCGCGAGAAGGACGTCTTTCGAGATCGCACCTGCGTGATCGTCGGAGGTGGAGACTCGGCGCTCGACTGGACCCTCGGCCTGCAGGACACGGCGCGCCCCCCGATCGCGCTCGTGCACCGACGCGACAACTTCCGTGCGCTCGAATCGTCGGTGAACGAGGCTCGTTCGCTGGAAGGGGAGGGCCGGGTGCGGATCTTCACGCCGTGCGAGGTGCGTGAGATCCACGGCGACGGCACCATCCAGGCGGTCTCGATCGAGAACACGAAGACGGGCGAGGTCGAGCAGGTCGAGTGCCAGGCGCTGATCACGCTGCTCGGGTTCCACTCGCACCTGGGGGCGATCGCCGACTGGGGTCTCGAACTGGAGGGCAAGCGCCAGATCAAGATCGACCCGACGACCTGCGAGACGACCCTGCCGGGCGTGTACGCCGCCGGGGACGTCGCCGGCTATCCGGGCAAGATCACCTTGATCACGATCGGCATGGGCGAGGCCGCGATCGCGGCGAACAACGCCGTCGCG
>DATAOV010000045.1:0-14838 GCA_036265535.1 Gaiellaceae bacterium
GCGGTCTCGAGCGAGAACTTCGGCATCTCGGTCCGCGGGGTGGAGGACGTGCTCGTCCGGCTGGCCAAGTGCTGCACACCGCTCCCGGGCGACGGCATCGTCGGCTACATCTCGCTCGGCAAGGGAATCACGATCCACCGCGAGGACTGCTCGAACGTGAAGGCCCTCAAGCGCAATCCCGAGCGGTTCACGAACGTCTCCTGGGACGGCGGCGCGACGCAGAGCTTCCGCGTGCAGATCTCGGTCGACTCCTGGGACCGGCCGCGGTTGCTCGAAGACGTAGCCCGGACGTTCGCCGAGCACGGCGCGAACATCGTCGAGTACGGCGGTCATGTCGAGGACCAGCTGGCCAAGAACTGGTACGTGGCCGAGGTCGGCGACGTGAAGGCGCTGCGGAGCCTGCTGACCGCTCTCAGAAACCTTGACGCGGTCTTCGACGCGTACCGCGTGACCCCGTCCTAGGAATCCCCCATCCGGGGGATCATCCCTCGAACGGGAGGGGTAACTCGAACGAGGGATGGCGTTTTTCGCGGTCCTGACTACAACGTGAGCAAGGGGAGAGGGGCTTCACCAGAGAGCTGCGGCGCCCGTTCGTTACGAGGACGGCGGGCGGGCGCCCGGCGCGCCCGGCCGGTGGCGGCCGCGCCGGGCGCGCTCACGCTCCTGGCACCAGTCGATAGATCTTCGGCGTTCCAGTTCCCAGGCGGGATCGCGGCACGAGCGCCCAGAAGCGGCCGTCGGCTGCCGGCGAGACCGCGACGATCCTTCCGCCCACCACGACGGCGATCTCCTGCGCGCTCTTCGGCACGAGCCCACTCACCTGCACCGGGTTGCTCGAGCGGTCGATCGCTTCGGTGCGCGCCAGCAAGGGGCGTCCCTCGATCGAGTGATTCACGCGCCCGCGCGCCGGACCGACGGCGAAGAGGCTCGAGAGCGGCTCGCCCGAGCCGAACAGCCGCAGCTGGCGACGCAGTGCTCGCTCGCGTCGCGCTTCGAGCGCGGGCGCGGGGACGACGAAGCGCCTGCCGCCGTCCTTGACGAGCACGACCTGCCGCTCGGCCGGCCGGGCGCCGAGGAGCGAATGCCCGTCGACGTGCCACGGGATCCGCACCCCGCTCGCGGCCGCGATCGTAGGCACGATGTCGATCGTCCGCGCCGGCGCACGCTCGATCCGACCACGCCTCTGGTGCGGGAGCTTGACGAACAGCGGCACGTAGGCGATGTCCTGGAGGTTGGCATCCGACAACGGACGGCGCTTCTGCCCCGCCCGGAAGCTGATCCCGTGGTCGGCGGTCACGACGACGAGCGCGCGGTCGTAGAGGCCGGTATGCCGCAGTCGGGCTACGAGCTTTCCGAGCACGCGGTCGGCATAGCCGAGCTGGAGCAGGTGCCGCTGCCAGTACTGGTCGACCGCGGCTTGGTTTCCGTTCCAGACCTCGTCGGCCCCCCAACCCGGCGCCTGGCGGATCGCGTAGCGGTGGCCCGAGGGGAGGTACGTCCAGGGACTGTGGGGGAGCATGAAATGGACGTACCAGAGCGACTCGCGCCGAGCGGGGCGGAGTGAGGCGACGAAGGCCGGATCGAGCTTGCCGGGATCGCGGTGCGAGCTTGCGTCTCGGAGAAAGTTGTCCCAGCCGTTTGCGATCGAGGGGATTCCGCCCGTGAGGTCGTCGGGGAGGAGCTGGTGCAGGTAGACGACGCCGGTGTCCTCGGCTAGGCCGCTCAGTCGGCCGCCGAAGGAACCTTCGAGGCCGGGACAGAGCTTGGGCGGGCAAAGGTGCGTCTCGTCGTCGACGACGTGCAGGTCGGACGCGCCGCCGACGAGGGTGAAGAGGTTCTGGCGGTGGTCTGTGTAGACGGGGAACTCGTCTGCATGCGGGAACCGCCCCGTGAGGAGCGCCGGAACCGCGTGCGTCGTCCCCTCGGCGACGGTACTCGTGTTCGCGAACCAGGTCGAGCCCGCGGCGAGGGCGGCGAAGTTCGGGAACCGGGCGGCGTCGATCCTGCCGTGCGCGTCGAGCAGGGAGTTGATCGGCAGTTCGTCGAAGGCGACCAGAAGCACCGGCATCCGCGCGCGCTCGCCCGCGGCGAGGGCGTTGTCGGTGCCGGCGAACGTGAGTCGAGAGGCGTCGGAGTTCAGAAGAAAGAGTACGAGGAAGAGCACGGGAGCCGGCGCCAGGACGGTCAGAACAAGCCGGACTCCCGCGAGCCGGAAGTAGGCCAGCGCGGCCCCCGCGCCGAGCGCCGCGGCCACCCCGACGAGCAGCCAGCCGGCCCAGCCGGCTCCGCGAATCCCCTGGAGGACGAAGAGCCCGACGAGGGTCCCGACGACGACCGCGTGAACTACCGCCCGGGCCGGCTGGGGGACGAGCGCCTCGATCCCGGTCAGGATCGCGGGCGGCACGAACAGCAGCACGAAGGCGAACAGCACGACGTCCCAGCGCGTCGAGCCGCGCGCGGCGAAGAACTCGCCGTTCTTGCCGAGCAGGTCGAACAGCGGCTGGGCCACCGCGAAGGCCCAGAGGACGAGCAGGTGGAGCGCGGCGATCCGCAGGCGCATGGTCAGGCCCGAGGCCGGGCGAGGTAGAGCGTGCGTGTGCCCGTCGAGAGCCCCTCTTGCCGCTCGAGCTCGAAGGCCGCGCGGAGCGCCCGCTCGAACTCGTCGCGACCGTAGTCCTCGTGCGTCTCGGCGCGCTTGGCGGCGAGCAGTCGCCGCACCATCGGATCGTCGCGGCCGGCGAACTCGATCACGAGGCGCGAGTCGAGGCCGCGCAGCCAGCGCACGAGCTCCGCGAATGGCACGTTCCGACCGATGGCCAGGTGGTGGACGAAGGCGAGGCAGAGGACGAGATCGGGCCGCCCACGGTCTTCCAGCCTCCGCCGCTCCACGCCGCGCCAGCCGCGTCCCGGTGACGGGTCGGCGAGGTCGACCACGAGCGGCAGGATTGTGCGAGAGCCCTCGCCGCGCAGTACCGTGTACAGCTCGCCGACGACTCGCTCGTCGCCGTCGACGGCGACGACGTTGTCGGCGTCCACGGCGCGGGCGAAGCGGCCGTCGTTGGCGCCGAGATCCCACGCGAGGCGTGCGTGGCCGGCCTCGCGCACGAAGCGCTCTTTCCGCTCGGCGTCCTCGCCGCTGTACGGTGCGGCCTCGCGATAGCCGGCCCACGTCGAGCGCCCGCGGCGGGGTCTGAGCCGCCCGACGAGCTTCCGTAGCCGGCGGACGTTCGCCTGGATCAGCTCCTTGCGGAAGCCGGAGGCCTTCAGCTCGGCGCGAACGTCGCCGGCGCGATCGGCGTGCTTTGCCTCGAGCCGGTCGTGCAGGATCACGTGCGTGAGGACCCCGCGCCTGAAGCGCGGGAGCAGCGCCCGGGCCTGCGAAGGCTCGATCCCTTCGAGGCTCCCTCTCAGCCACGGCTGCGGCGCGATCCCGCGGTAGGCCTGCAGCAGCAGCGGATAGAGGAACAGCGTGCAGAACTGGCGGTACCCGGCCCAGGGCTCGCCTTCGCGCAGCCGCTCGAAGGAGCCAACGTCGACGAAGACCGGCTCCGAGCCGCGCCACTGCACGTTGTACGGGCTTCCGTCCTTCAGGACGAAACCGTCTGCAAGCGCCTCGTCGAGCAGCCCGAGTTGGAGGAGCGCTGCCTCGCGCAGCATCTCGAACGGCCACTCGTACGGGTAGGAGACGAACGGCACCCGCTCGTGGCGCAACAGCCCGGGCGAGATCTCCTCGGTGGCGATGATGCGGCCGTCCTCGAGTGCCCGGCGGAAGAAGCGCGCGCTCTCGAGCGCGGCCCAGTCCTGTTGAGCCCGCGGCGAGAGCTCACGCAGCACCTCGCCCTCGGGTGAGTAGACCACGCGTGCTTCGGGGTCGCGGAAGGAGGCCGGCTCGGGAGTGCGGCTAGCTGTCGTCGTCATCCCTGCGAATCCGCAGGGTGCGAAGCAGCCGCCGCCAGCCCATCTTCGCGGTCACCCCGATGGCTGCGACCCCACCGAGGATGATCTGGAGCAGCATGCTCCCGGAGCCAGGGTCGAGATAGTTCAACGCTGCCATCAATCGGGATTCTGCACTAAGAAGCGTCTCGCCAGAGCATTTCGCCCGTGTCCCAGCCGACGAGGCAGTGTGGCGAGATGAGGAGCGCCACGCGCTCGAGGAAGGCGCGGTCTTCCTCGCCGAAGGCCGCCGGGCGGTCGGAGTCGATGTCGATCTCGCCGACCACGCGCCCTTCGTGGGCGATGGGAACCGCAATCTCCGACCGGGTTGAGGGAAAGCAGGCGAGGTAGCGCGAGTCGGCGTTCACGTCGTCGACGACTTCCGTCTGGCCGGTGGCGGCCGCGGCGCCGCAGATGCCCTGGCCCACCGGGATCCGCACGTGCTCGGTCGCCTCGGGGCCCTTCCAGGGCCCGAGCACGAGGTCGGTTCCCTCTACGAGGTAGATCCCCACCCAGGAGTAGTCGTCGAACCGGTCGTGCAGCACGTCGACCACCGCACGCAGGACGTCGTCCGCCTCGCCGCCGCGGTTCAGGACCCGCTCGATCGCCTCGAGGGCGCCGCCGTGGCTCACGCTTCGAGGCCCTCCCCTTCGAACGCGCCGATCGTCTCGCGGTACGACTCGGGGATGGCACAGGCCTTGCGCTCTGCGAGGTCGACCAGGACGAGCGTCTGCTGCGCCGTCACCATCAGCACGTCGTCCTCGTTGTACGCCGCGCATTCGTAGGTGACGCTCGTGCGGCCGATGCGCGCGGTGCGGACGAAGACCTCGATCAGGTCGTCGAAACGGGCTGGCGCGAGGTACTCGATCGCGTTGGCGCGCATCACGAACTCGCTCTCGCCGTCGCCGGGTCGCATTTCGAGCAGATCGAGGTGGCGGTGGTACTCGACGCGCGCGCTGTCGAAGTAGGGCAGGTAGCGCCCGTAGTAGACGATGCCCTGGGCGTCGGTGTCGGAGAAGCCGACGCGCGTGAAGGACGCGTACTTGAAGGGCGGCTTGCGGTCGGTCGTATGCCCGAGCTCGGTGGTCAGGACCGAATCACCTCGAGGACTTCGTCGCGCTTCCGCTCCATCGTCTCCCGGGTGCGCGCCTCGAGGTTCAGGCGCAGCAGCGGCTCGGTGTTCGAGGGCCGCACGTTCATGTGCCAGCCCTCGGCGTCGACGGAGATTCCGTCCAGGTGACTGACGATGCCCTCCGGGCTGAAGCGCTCCTCCAGCTCCTGCAGCTTCAGCGCCACGTCGGGAACCGGGGTGTTCAGCTCGCCGGTGATGAAATAGGTCTCCCGGAAGGTTCGCAGGATCTCCGAGAGCTTCCGGCCGCGCTTGGATACGAGCTCGAGCATCAGCAGGAAGGGAATGACGCCGGAGTCGGCCTGCGAGAAGTCGCGGAAGTAGTAGTGGCCTGAGACCTCGCCGCCGAAGGCCGCGTCCTCCTCGCGCATGCGGTGCTTGATGAAGGCGTGGCCGACACGGTTCACGAGCGGGATGCCGCCCGCGCGCTCGATCGTCTCGGGCACAGCCCAGCTCGCGCGCACGTCGTAGATGATCTTCGCGCCGGGCTCCTTCTCCAGCACCGCCTCGGCGAGGAGCGCGGTCACGAAGTCCCCGGGGACGAACTCCCCGCCGTCGTCGACGAAGAAGCAGCGGTCGGCGTCGCCGTCGAATGCGACTCCGAAGTCCGCGTGCTCCTCGAGCGTCTTGCGCACGATGAACTCCCGGTTCTCGGGCAAGAGCGGGTTCGGCGCATGGTTGGGGAAGGTGCCGTCCGGCTCGAAGAAGCAGCGCACCGTCTCGATCTGGGGCAGCCGCTCGAGCACCGGCGGGACCATCACGCCGGCCATGCCGTTCGCCGCGTCGATGACGACCTTCAGCGGCTTGATCGTCTCGAGGTCGACGAACGAGAGCACGCGCTCGACGTACTGCTCCCAGATGTCGTAGCGCTCCACCGTTCCCGGTTTCCCTTCGGGAGCCTCCGAGAGCGAGGCCGCGCGATCGCGAATCTCCAGCAACCCCGATTCGCCGCCGACAGGAAGCGCTCCGCGCCGGACGATCTTCAGGCCCGTGTACTCCTTCGGGTTGTGCGAGGCGGTGACGGCCACTCCGCCGTCGAGTCCGAGCTCGCCCACGGCGAAATAGACCATCTCGGTGCCGACGAGCCCGAGCTCGAGCACGTCCGCGCCGGCCCCGGCCGCCCCGCGGATCACCGCTTCCGCCATCGACGGGGAGGAGACGCGCATGTCGTGCCCGACCGCGATCCGCTTCGTCTCGAACACCTCGACGAAGGCCCGGCCAATCGCGTGGGCACCGTCCTCGTCGAGCTCTGAGGCGTAGATCCCGCGCACGTCGTAGGCCTTGAAGACCTTGGGGTCGAGCACGGGCCGGATGCTACTCGGCGCGGAAGCATCCGGCCCCTTCGGTCGTTTCTACAATTGAGGCATGGAACGCAAGCTCGCCACGGTCCTGTTCGTCGACCTCGTGGATTCCACCGGCCTGGTCACGGGGGCCGATCCCGAGGTCGTGCGCCGCCGTGTCCAGACCTTCTTCGAGCGCGTCTCGCATTGCGTCGTCACCCACGGCGGGATCGTGGAGAAATTCGCCGGCGACGCGGTCATGGCGGCCTTCGGCATCCCGCAGGCCCACGAGGACGACGCGGAGCGCGCAGTGCGCGCAGGGCTCGCGATCATGGACGCGGTCGACGAGCTCGAGCTCGAGGCCCGCGCCGGGATCGAGTCGGGCGAGGTGGTCGCCGACGACAGCGAGTCGACCTTCGCCACCGGCGAGGCGGTGACGCTGGCGGCGCGCCTTGAACAAGCCGCTGAGCCTGGGCAGCTCCTGATCGGACCAGCCGCGCACCGTCTGACACTGGGGAGCGTCGAGGTCGAAGACGTCGGCCCGGTCGACCTGAAGGGCCTCGACCGGCAGGTCTGGGCCTGGCGAGCCATCGGGACGAACGGCAGCGGCTCGCGGCAGCACGCGCAACGGGCACCGCTCGTCGGGCGCGACTCCGAGCTTGAGCTCCTGGTCAACACGTACGAGCGCGCCCTGCGCGACAAGCGCGCGCACCTCTTCACGATCTACGGGGAGCCGGGCGTCGGCAAGAGCCGGCTCGCGCACGAGTTCAGCGAGGCGCTCGAGGGCGCCACGGTCCTCTCGGGCCGCAGCCTCCCCTACGGCGAGGGCGTCACCTACTGGCCTTTGGCCGAGATGGTCAAGTGCGCGGCCGGGATCGTCGATGACGACCCGCTCGACGTCGCGATCGAGAAGCTGCGCGACTTCTGCGAGGACGAGGCCGTCGCCGACCTGCTCGGGCTTGCCTCTGGCGTGCTGGAGGCGGTCCAGGCCGAGCGGAGCCAGCAGGAGATCGCCTGGGCGGCGCGCGAATGGGCGCAGCGGCTCGGACAGGAGCAGCCGCTCGTGCTGATCTTCGAGGACATCCACTGGGCCGAGGAGCCGCTCCTGGAGCTGATCGAGCACTTGGCAACGTGGGTGCGAGAGGCACCGCTGCTCCTGATCTCGCTCGCGCGGCCCGAGCTGCTCGACGTCCGTCCCGGCTGGGGCGGCGGTCGCGTGCGCGCGACAGCGATCGAGCTCGAGGCTCTCGGACCGACCGAGAGCGAGGAGCTCGTCGACGCGCTGATGACCGACGGCGCGCTGAGCGAGGAAGACCGGCAGCAACTGCTCGCGAAGACCGAGGGCAACCCGCTCTTCCTCGAGGAGACGGTCCGGATGCTCGACGAGGACGGCGCCGCAGAAATCGGCCGGATCCCGGACACGCTCCAGGCCCTCATCGCCGCGCGCATCGACCGTCTCACGCCCGAGGCGAAGGCGCTGTTGCAGCGGGCCGCGGTGATCGGCCGAATCTTCTGGGAAGGCGCGCTCCTGCATCTCTCGCCAGAGCTCGACTCGCTCGACTCGCAGCTGGAAGACCTGCTACTGCGCGAGTTCGTGCTCGACGAGCCGCGCAGTTCGATCAGGGGCGAGACGGCGTTCAAGTTCAAGCACGTGCTGATCCGCGAGGTGGCGTATTCAGGGCTCTCGAAGTCGGCGCGGGCCGAGCACCACGCGCGCTTCGCCGAGTGGCTGAAGGAGCGGGCCGGCGAGGAGCTGCTCGAGATCCGGGCGTTCCACCTCGACCGAGCGACCGCTCTGCTCGCCGAGCTCGACGGCTCGGCGCCGGTGGAGCTCCAGCGTGAGGCGGCCGAGGCGTTGACGGAGGCCGGACTGCGCGCGTTCGCCCGTGAGGCCAACCGCTCTGCGCGGCAGCTCCTCGTGCGCTCGGTCGAGCTCGAGCCGACGCTCCGACGCCGCTACCTGGCGGCTCGCGCGGCGGACCGGCTCAGCGACTTGCCGGCGGTCTCCCGCGAGATGGAGGAGGTTCTCGCCGCGGCGATCGACGCAGAAGATCGCTGGACGCAGGGCCGAGCGCTCGTGACCCTCGCCGAGGCCGTCGTGCTGCGCGACGCCGACGTGGTGGCCGCCGAGGAGATGATCGACCGGGCGCTCGAAGTCTTGGAGGCCGAGGATCTCACCGGTCGTTTCCGCGCCCTCCGCGCGAGCGCAACCATCGCCTGGACGAGCGGCGACCTCGCCAAGGAGGAGCGGGTGATGCAGGAGGCGATCTCACTCGCGCGCCAGGCCGGGCGGAAGGACTTCGAGAGCGAGGCTGCCGACGAGCTCGCGAGCGTCTACCTCGCGCGGCTCGAACTCGACAGGGCGCAACCGCTGATCGAGCAGGCGATTCTGCTCGCCGAGGAGAGCGGTAGCGCCGCGGCCCGCGGCCGGGCGCTTCGTTTCGCCGGCCAGCTCCACCTCTACCGCCGGGAGCTCGACGACGCCGAGGCCGCGCTCGCATCGGCCCGCGACTACCTTGCCGAGGCGGGCGCCGCGTGGGCGCTCGGGCGGACGCTCAACTTCTCGGCCTGGGCAGCGAGGCACAAGGGCGACCTGCCCAAGTCGGAACGGCTCTACCGCGAGTCGATCCGCATCCTCGCTCCGCTCGAAGACCGGGTGACGCTCTGCGAAAGCCAGCGCGGGCTCGCCGAGCTGCTGCTGCTCGAGGGTCGCGTCGACGAGGCCGAGCGCTTCGCGCTTGCCGCGCGAGAGACCGTCGGCCCCCACGACCTCACCTCGCTCTCGACGACGACCATGTCGCTCGGGCTCGTGCGCGCGGCACAGGGCCGGGACGAGGAGGCAGAGCAATTGCTGCGAGAGGCCTACGAGCCGATCGCGGCGAGCGAGCACCGGCTGCACCAGGTGGGGGCCCTGGAGGCGCTGGCTCAGTTCTTGCGCGACCGGGGGCGTGAGGACGAGGCGGCCGAGCTCGACGAGCGCCGCGCGGCCCTTCTGGACGATGCGGCCAACGCCGCGCGGATCGCCTGATCCGACTCCAGGTCGGGCGACTCCGAGATCACCGTCGCAGGCCGCTCGAAGCGCTGCAGCGCTTCGCCGAGCGGATCCGCGCGCAGCGTCCCGGCACCGTACGGGAGGTGCTTGGTCTCGTTGCGGTTCGCATAGGCGATGTCGGAGAAATGGATGTGGAACGGCGCATCCGCCTCGAGCACCTGGTCGACGGCCTCCAACGCCGAGGCGAACGGCTCGACGTCGGTGTAAGCGCCGTCGCTCGTCGCGTGCAAGTGCGCGAAGTCGAGCACGGGGCGGACCCAGCCGGAGCGCCGCGAGATCTCGACCACGTCGTCGAGGCTCCCGAAGTCGCGGACGCGGCCCATCACCTCGATGCCGAACGGCACGCCGCGGCCCTTGCCCTCGAGCCGCTCGCGCAGTTCCTCCAGCTGCTTGCACACGGCCGAGATCGCAGCCTTATGCGTGCGGCCGAGTAAGAACCCAGGATGGAAGACGACGAGCTTGGCGCTCGCGGCCACCGCGATCCCGGCCGAGTGATCCAGCATCCCGACGGCCATACGGAACTTCTTGTCGTGCTCGAGGTGACCCATGAACCCCGCGATCGGCGCGTGCACGGAGAGAACGATCCGGGCCTTGCGCGCGAGCTTGCCGAATTCGCCGGCCCACTCGTAGTCCATCCAGAAGCCGCCCGCGAAGTCAATTTCGCAGGCGTTGAATTTCTGCTCGCGAAGCAGCTGCATTGCTCTCTCGGGGCTCTCGCGGGACGGTACCTGGGCTGGACCGAAGCGAAGCGTTGCCACGCTCCAACGCTAGCCGTGTGAGCTCGATTGTGCTGTGACCCTTGCTCCCGGATGATGCGCACGTGAACGAGAACGGGGTGTGGACGCGACTGGTCTTCGGATCGCGCCGGACGATTGCCGGAACGGTCTACGGCACGATCGTCGTCCTCGCCGCCCTGTCGGCCGGGGGCAAGGCGTTCCAGAACGATCTCTGGCACCTGATAGCGATCGTCGACGTCACCGTGCTCGTCCTCTGGATCGCGCACGTCTATTCGCACGGCCTGGGAGAGAGCCTTCAGCTCGGCAGGCGCCTGGACACCGCCGAGCTCGGCGCGATCGCAGGACGTGAGCTTGCGATCCCTGCGTCCGCTGTCGCCCCGACCGCGATCCTCGTGCTCGGCGCGCTGGGAATCTTCAAGGGCACAACGGCGGTCTGGCTCGCGGTCGGCATCTGTGTCATGGCTCTCACAGTCCAGGGACTGCGCTACGCCTTGCTCGAGCGCCTCGGCACGATCGGCACGCTCACCTCCGTCGCGCTCAACCTCGCGCTCGGCCTCACCATCGTCGGGCTCAAGGTCGTCGTGTCGCACTGAGGCGCAGGCGATGCCGTCCGAGGGTGCATCTACGCTCAGCGCATGGCCAAGCGTCCTTCACGCATCGACCTGCTCGAGCTCGACATCGACCTCCGGCTCGCCGACCTCTGGCGGGAAGCCGCCGACATCGGCGAATGGAATCTCGAGGTCGTCGCGGCCTTCATGCGCGCGGCCTACGGCAAGGGCTACTGCGACGCCCTGACCGAGGACAATCCGGGAAGCCTCTGCGAGGAGCACGGGTACCGGATCCCGACGCGTCGCACCGAGCCTGCGCGCGAGCGTTAGCGAGCCTCTCTAAACTTCCGTCGTGGCCCGGAACCCTCGGTCCGTCCGGCTCGTGGTCGCGCTTTCGGTAGCGGCCGTGCTTGCGGTGTTCCTTCTGTATGTCTCCATTGCCGGCGGGCGCACCGCACAGGTCAAGCCGAGTCAACTCGCCGGTCACACCGAGAACGTCAACCTCGTGGGCAGGGTCGTCGGACAGGCTCGCGGAGCGGGCTATTCGGCGGCCGGACTGAGGTTCCGGGTGGGCGACATCAAGGGCTCGGCCACAGTACCCGTCCTGTACCACGGGAGCGTCCCGGATCAGTTCAAGACGGGGCGAGACGTGGTCGTCTCGGGCCGCTACGCAAACGGTGTCTTCGTCGCGAAGCGCGACTCTCTCGTGACGAAATGCCCGTCGAAGTACTCGCCCAAAAAGGCGTAATGAGCATCTGGCTCGTCCTGGGCGCCCTGCTTGCCGTGGGGTGCGTCCTGCTCGTCGCACGCCCCTTCCTGCGGGAACCGGTTGCCGAGAACGACCGCCTCGAGCAGCCGGGGACTCGGGAACAGGAGCGGATTGCGCTCGAGGAGGAGCGCGACCGTGCGCTCGCTGCGCTGAAGGAGCTCGAATTCGACCACCGTACCGGCAAGGTTTCCGACGAGGACTACCGCGCGCTTGTCGGGCCCTTGCGCCGACGCGCCGCCGAGCTGCTTCGTGCCCTCGAGCCTGCGAAATCGCGGCAGGAGCGTGTCCATGCCGGCCGCGGCTAAATGCGCCAACTGCGGCTCGCGTCTCCCCAAGCGAAGCCGCTTCTGCCCCGAGTGCGGAACTCGAGTGGACGCCTGGCCGGACGAGACCGCGGTGCAGGAGCTGCCGCCGGAAGAGACCGGGCCGGTCCCCGTCGAGCTGAGCACCGCGGCGCCGCGCTTCTTCGGGGTCACTCCACCGGCGGCCGTCCTCGTTCTCGCCGCGGCCTCGCTCGCGCTCGGAATCGCGTTGCTCGTCACCGGCCATGCCATCGTCGGAGGCGTGCTGCTCGGCGTCGCGATGGTGCTGGCGGCCTTCTTCGTCGAGCTCGCGAGGCGGTCGCCCGATGCTCAGGTCTCGCGGCTCTCGAGCGGCGCCGTCGGGACCTTCCGCGCCCACGCAGGCCTGGCGGTGGAAACCCTGAGCGCCCACTCGAGCGCGCGCGTCGAGCTGTTTCGGATGCGGCGCGAGCTGGCAGATTTGCGCGCTGAGCGGGGAGAAAGCGTGCGCGCTCTCGGCGAGGCCGTGTACGCTGGCGACGAGGAAGGGATCGAATCGGCCCGCTCGCGGCTGGAGGAGCTCGACGGGTTGGTCTCGGCAAAGGAGGAAGAGATGGAGCAAACGGCAGCAGGCGCGATGGAGCGAATCCAGCGTGCCCAGCTCCGGGTGCAGCCGACGCAGATCGAGCCTCCGACGCCGATCCCGGAGCCGTTCCCGGAGCCGAGCCCGCCTCCGCAGCCGGTGCCCGTGCCCGAGCCGACGCCCGAGCCGTCGGAGCCGCCCGGCCCAACGACCGTGCCCGAGCCGGGCCCGGAGCCGAGCCCGCCCGGCTAAAGCCTTCGCCGGGCAGGGACGTCCGCCCGGTTGCCGAAGGTTCTTCAGATGCGCACACGCCGCGTCCTTCCGGTTGTCGCGCTGTTGCTGGCCGTCGTCGCGACGCCCGCGAGCGGCGACGTCGGCAGCCGAAAGCAGCAGATCGACGCGCGTCTCCAGGCAGTCCAGGCGAGGATCGCGCGCGCGGAGCAGCGTGAACGGGAGCTTGGCGCCGAGATCGCGTCGGTCAACAGTGAGATCCGCGGTCTGGCGACGCAGGTCGGGGTCGTCTCGACGCGTCTCCCCCCGCTCGAGCGCGACCTGGCCCTGCACAAGCAGAAGCTCGACCGGCTGAACGACCTCTTCCGCGTGCAGACGGCCCGGTTCGAGTTCTACCGCCACGAGTACGAGGCCCTACTCGACCGGCTCGGGAACCGGCTGATCGACCTCTACGAGGACGGTGAGCCGAACTCGCTCGAGGTGCTCCTCTCGGCCAAGACCTTCACCGACCTGATCTCACAGGCCGAATACGTGGACGCGATCGGCACGCAGGACAAGCACATCGCGGACGAGGTCGGAACTGCGAAGCATCGCGTCCATCGGCAGCGCGAGCACACGAAGCGCTTCCGCGCCCTAGTGGCCGCCGAGACGCGGACGATCGGGATCAGGGCGAGCCAGGTGCGGGCGCTGCGCGACCAGCTGCTCGCGAGCGAGAGCCGTCTCGCCGCTGCACGTGCCTCCAAGCGGGAGAGCCTGCGCAACGTCAAGGAGAGCAAGCAGGAGTACCTGAACGAGGCTGCGGGGCTCGCGCGCGCCAGCGCCTCGCTCGCCGCGCAAATCGCAGCGGCACAGTCGAGCCACTCCTACTCCCCGCCGGGAGACGTGACGCCGTCGGCCGCCGGCTTCATCTGGCCGGTCAACGGCCCGGTGACGAGCGGGTTCGGGGAGCGCTGGGGCCGGATGCACGAGGGCATCGACATCGGCGTCGGCGATGGCACGCCGATCCACGCCGCCGCCTCCGGCCGCGTCATCTACGCAGGTTGGATGGAGGGATACGGGAACCTCGTCGCGATCGACCACGGACGCGGGATCTCGACTGCGTACGGGCACCAGTCGAGCATCGCCGTCAGCAATGGCGAAACGGTCTCTCAGGGCCAGGTGATCGGCTATGTGGGCTGCACCGGCCACTGCTTCGGGCCGCACCTGCACTTCGAGGTGCGAATCAACGGCTCCCCGGTCGACCCTCTCGGCTACCTCTAGTGGCGTGAAGGAACCCCTGGTTCCCCCACGAGCCCCATCCTTGAGATCCGCATCTCGGTTCGGCTTGTTGCTGGCGCCGGCCCTGCGCCCTGGAGAGCTGCCGTTCTTGTCGTGGTGAGCCTCCCGGCGGGCACAGCCCGACCGCGGCGGGGGCTCGACGTGACCCGAATGCGTTAGTCGCTTCCGGTGGCTGGGTCGTCAAGTATTTCTACGCAGAGCGCGACGCACTCGTCGCAGATGTAGACGCCGGGCCCAGCGACGAGCTGGCGCACGTAGTTCTGCTCCTTGCCGCAAAAACGAACACCTCATTTTGGTCGCTCGTTCGTGGAAGCAGACCCGCACGTCGCAGCTGTCGGCGCTCACGCTTCGTTGTCACAGGCACGCTGTAGTTGGCGCGCCGCCGGGCGTCACGCCTCGCCGGACTGGCCCTAGAAGATCCCGAACGTCTGGCCGAGCAGGAAGACGTTCAGGGCGGAGATCAGCGTGGCGACGAGCGCGGCCACCGCGGTCGTCACGCGCCGGTTCACCAGCGTTCCCATCAGGTCCCGGCGGGCCGTGAAGTAGACGAGGGGAACCAGCGCGAACGGGATCCCGAACGAGAGGATCACCTGGCTGATCACGAGCGTGCGCGTCGGGTCGAGCCCGATCGCCGCCACGATGAGCGCCGGCACCATCGTCACCAGGCGACGCACGAAGATCGGGATCCGCCGCTGGACGAAGCCCTGCATCACGACCTGGCCGGAGAGCGTGCCCACCGTCGAGCTCGACAGGCCCGACGCGAGCAGCGCGAGCGCGAAGAGCGTGCTCGAGGCGCCGCCGAGGATCGGCGCCAGCGTCTCGTGTGCGTTCTCGAGCGTGTCCACGTTGGTGATGCCGGATTTGTAGAAGACGCTGGCGGCCATCACCAGCATCGCCATGTTGATCAGGCCCGCGATCGACATCGCGATGATGACGTCGACCTTCGTGTAGCCGAACAGGCGTCGCGCCTCGTCGTCGTTTTGCGGCACGATGCGGTTCTGGGTCAACGCCGAGTGC